>NZ_AP024745.1:747500-1052500 GCF_019704555.1 Actinoplanes sp. L3-i22 | reverse complement strand
CCGCGGCGGCCAGGACCACGAACGGGGACGTGGAGCTGCCCGGATGGTCGGGGGTGTAGAGCGCCTGGAACCCGGCGGCCTCGGCGCGGCGGGCCAGGTCGAGCCAGTCGGCGGCGTCGGTCGGTTGCGCGTGCATCGAGAAGGAGAAGGCCATGCGCCATTGTTTTCGGTGCGCGGGCCGAGGACCGCGTTCTTCTGCCGAAGGCAGAGGTTTTGTCCGCAACCACCCTCGGACGTCGCCCTGTAGGGCCTCGCGTTCCGGGCGCCCCGCGCCCTGCGAGGCTCGGAAGGGTCCCCGCGGGAGCGACGGTCAGTTATTGGCCGCAGCGTAGGAAAGTCTGAATTTGATCTTTGGTCTGCTCCTCACCCGCAACCGAAGATAACTGCTGTGTGGCAAACGTCCGCCGAAGAGGAAGGCTCACGAGGAGGAGCCCCGAATGAACCAGAACCTGATCCTGATCGCCGACGACGACGCCGACGTCCGTGACCTGCTCACGGTGAGCCTGGAAGCGGTCGGCTACCGCGCGCTGGGTGCCAAGGACGGGCACACCGCCGCCCGGATCCTCACCGTCGCCAAGCCGATCGGCATGATCACCGACGTCCGGATGCCGGCGATGAACGGCATGGAGCTGTGCCAGCTGGCCCGGAGCAACCCGGCCATCCGGGACATGGCGATCCTGATGGTGTCCGGAAATGCCCATGCCTACGACGTGGACGCCGGGCTGATCTCCGGCGCGGACAGCTACCTGGCGAAGCCGCTCGCGCCAAAGCAACTGGTGATCGAGCTGCAGGACCTGATCAGCCGTCGCCACCTGGGGGTCTGACCGCGCCGCGACCGCGCAGCCGGTCCGCGGTCGCCGGAATCGGCCCGCGGATCTGCCGGACCGCCGCGTGCCACCAGCTCAGGTCGAACCGGCCGCCGTCGGCGAGGAACGCGCCACGCAGATCCGGCCAGGCCAGGCCCGGGTGCCGGTGATGAACGCCGTGCAGGTTGAACGCCAGGATGAACGTCTCCAGCGGCCGGGGCAGGGACAGGTTCATCGCGTCCAGCGGCTCGTCGAGCGGCGTGGCGTAGTGGTAGGCGTTGTCCGCCACCGACACCACGAACGCCCGCCCGAGCAGCGCCGCCGGCAGCATCCACCAGTGTGGACCGTAGGCGGCGAACGCGGCCGCGTGCAGCGCCACGATCAGCGCCGAGTCCAGCCGGAACGCGCCGAGCCGGCGGGCCGCGACGGTGTCGAGCAGCAGCGAGGTGACCGTCTCCGGGTCCTCCAGACGACGGCTCACCCACGCCCAGCCCCGCTTCGGCAGCGGCGCGAGCAGCAGCGACGACACCTCGGAGAGGTAGAGGCCGCCGAACAGGCGCAGGTAGTAACCGGGCGCCCGGGCGCCCCAGCTGGACCGGCCCGGGTCGAAGATCTCGGTCCGCTCGCGCGGGGTCCGGCTGAACCGGTGATGCAGCAGATGCCCGGCCTTGAGCAGGGCGAACGGCGCGCCGTAGGCGACCGCCAGGGTGCGGCCGAGCCGGTCGTTCCAGCGTCGGTCGCGCAGCAGGGATCCGTGGATGGTCTCGTGCAGCAACGACCACAGTGGGGTGTTGGTCAGCACGAGCAGCGGCAGGAGCCATCCCCAGGCGGTGCCTCGCGGCAGCAGCCAGAGCGGGATGACGAAGAGTTGGCAGCCCACAAGGATGAGGGCGATGGCGACGAGCGCGGACGAGGTCGCGGTGGCTCCGTACGTGCGCGTCGGTCCCGTCGAGACGGTTCGCACTCCAGGCAGGGTAGAAGCCGATCACCGCATCCGCGCTACCACCCGGTGTACATCAGCCGAAGCGGCCGTTGACGTATGCCTCGGTGCGCGGGTCGGCCGGGGCGTTGAACATCTGGTCGGTGTCGCCGGTCTCCACGATCATGCCCGGGGTGCCCTGCTCCGCCAGGAAGAACGCGCACTGGTGGGACACCCGGTTGGCCTGCTGCATGTTGTGCGTGACGATCACGATGGTGACCGTCTCGGCCAGCTCGGTGATGGTCTCCTCGATGCGCCGGGTCGACGTCGGGTCGAGCGCCGAGCACGGCTCGTCCATCAGCAGCACCTTCGGCCGGACCGCGAGCGAGCGGGCGATGCAGAGCCGCTGCTGCTGGCCGCCGGAGAGCGCGCCGCCCGGCTGGCGCAGCCGGTCCCGCACCTCTTTCCACAGGCCGGCCCGGGTCAGGCTCTCCTCGACCAGGCCGTCCTTCTCCCGCCGGGACGCCCGGGTGCCGGTCAGCTTGAGCCCGGCCACCACGTTGTCGTAGATCGACATCGCCGGGAACGGGTTCGGCTTCTGGAACACCATGCCAATCTTGCGGCGGGCCTCGGTCACCCGGACCGACGCGTCGTAGATGTCCTCGCCGGCCAGGCGCACCTCACCGGCGAGCGAGGCGCTCGGGATCAGCTCGTGCATCCGGTTCAGGATCCGCAGGAACGTCGACTTGCCGCAGCCGGACGGGCCGATCAGCGCGGTCACCTGACGGGCCGGCATGGTCAGCGAGACCCGGTCGAGGACCTTGCGCTCGCCGAACCACGCGGAGATCGCCTCGGCCTCCAGGGCGAGCGCGTCGGACCGCACCGACGCGAGGACGGACGGCTGGAGTGCGGTTTCGGTCATCGTGGTCCTCTTTCAGATCAGGTTGGGCAGCAGGCGGGTGACCTGGCCGGCGACCAGCAGGCCGAGCAGCGTCAGCACGGGCAGCCCGATCAGCCAGGCGTGCCAGAGGCCGAGCCGCTGCCGGACCCAGGCCATGGCGAGCGCCGAGACGAACATCAACTGTCCCCAGAGGACCAGCGGGACCAGGGCGATCAGGTCGATGCCCAGCATCTGCTCGGCCGGTGGCAACAGCGCGGTGGAGACGGCCAGCGACGACGGGTCCCGCACCTTCGAGGTCAGCTTCGCGTCGACCCGGAGCACGTTGTCCGGCAGGTACGCGGTCCCGTCGGCGGTGATCAGGGTCAGCCGGCCGGCGCCCGGGACGAGCGCGGCCGGCTGCGGGTCGCCGGCCCGGCGGACGCCCATCACCTCGTAGGACTGCTCGCCCTGCCCGGTGATCACGGAGATCCGGTCGCCGCCGGCCAGTTCGCCGATCCGGGAGAACGGGCCGCCGTACCCGGCCCGGCGACCCATCAGGATGCTGGTCCCGGCCTGGCCGGGGAAGACGGTGTCGCGCCGATGCCCGGGGCCGCGGGTCAGCACCCCGCTGTCAGTGCCCTCGAAGACCACCTCGTGGACGCCGATCGCCGGGATCTCGATCACCGCGACCGCGGTGCCCTCGGCCAGCGGCGTCTTGCCATCCTCGCTGACGTGGTTGACCGGCGCGGTGGCCAGGGCCAGGTCGGCGCGGAAGTTCGCGAACGCCAGCTTCTGCGCCCGGTCGTGCCCGAGGTCGCCGAGCACGGTGAACTGGGCGATGAACCCGAGCAGCACCGCCGCCAGGATGGAGAACGCGGTGCCGCTCAGCCGCGCCCAGAACGGTCCGGGACGCGGGGCCGGCGGCGTGACCAGCCCGGCCGGCTCCGGCGACGCGGCCGGGACGGGCTTCGGCGCGACCGGCGGCGGGGGCGGCGCGGGGATCGGCGGGGCCTCCGGTGGGGCCGGATCGACCGGAGTGATCGTGGTCGTCACTGGTCCTCCTGAGGTGTCACGGGGTGCGGGTGCGGCGGCCGAACCGGCGGCCGGCCTCGAAGGCGAGAAGCACGGCGGCGAGCCCGGCGACCAGCCACCACAGGGACGGCTTCGCCGGGGCCGGGGGCGGGGGCGCGGCCTCGGTCACGGTCTCCGGGACGGGTTCGATCACGGCTGCGGCCGAGGGCGCCGGCGATGCGGTGGTTCCGGCCGACAAAGTGCCGCTTTTGTACGTCTTGGGGCTGGTGAACGTCAGTGCGCCCGTGTACTCCGCGAACACCGTGCCCTTGAACGAGTCCACGCACGACACGGTCACGTCGTACTGCCCGCTCAGCTCGGTGTGGTTGTCCGCCGCGAAGTCGGCCATGGTCTGCCCGAAGTAGACGTCGAACCCGCCCGTCGCGGACATCCCGGCCGCGGTCGGCGCGGTCACCACCTGCCCGTCCTTCGGGAAGCCGTGCCCCCGGGCGACCGCGTAGAAGCCGTCCGCGGGAGCCGGGCAGCCCCCGGAGGTGTGCACCTTGATCGAGGCCAGGTCGATGCTGTTCGCCGGGGTGAACGTGATCGTGCCGGACGCCGGGGACGCCAGCAGCAGGGCCACCAGCGCGCTCTCAAGCATTCTTGACCACCCGGCGGCGCCGGCGGCGCCGGTTCCGGAACCAGCCGGTCACCAGCCCGACGAGCAGCAGGATCACGACCGCGGTGGTCCATGAGAAGGCCCAGAAGCCGTACTCCCGGGTGACCGCGCTGAGCGCGAGCTTCTGGTCGCTGGGCTGCGGCAGCGGGTCGGCGTGCACGGCGCCGGTCAGCCACACGGCGGGCAGCGCGCCGTCGACCTCGGCGGTCATCGTGACCGCGTCGCCGGGCAGGATCTCGGCCACGTCCGCGACGCCGTCGGCCACGCGCTCGCCGCCCCAGAGGGTGCTGACGGTGACCTTCTGGTGGGCGCCGAGGCGGACGTTGCCGGTGTTGCGCACCAGGTAGGTCAGCGTGGTGCGGCCGGTCTTCAGCGGGTTCGAGCTCGGGTGGTACTTCGCGGTCAGCTTCTCCACCGTGAGCCGTGGCTCGAGCGCGCCGCTGATCCGCAGGTAGACGCGCGAGCCGACACGCTGGTCGACGGAGACCTTGTTGCCCTTGGCGTCGGTCTGCAGCGAGGAAACCGAGGCGACGATGCCGGCGGTGTGGTCGCCGGGCGTGGCGGTGGCCGGGATCCGGAGCGTGAACGGGACGACCGTACGGCCGCGGGCGGGCACCGTCACCGAGCTCTTGGACATGCTCAGCCAGGCTCCGGCGTCGTCCGACCTGCCGCCGGCCGCGAGCACGTCGAAGCCGCCGCCGGTGGTGGTGAACGCGTCACTGGCGTAGACCTTCACGGTGATCGGCTTGGTCCCGGCGTTGGAGACCTCCACCTGGTCGTCGACGACACCGCCGGGCGTCGCCGCGTACGCGAAGGTCGATCTTTTGTCCGGTCCGGTCTTGCCGGTGGGCCGGACGCCGAAGGTGACCCGGCCGTCGCCGCTCGCCGGGGCCGCGGCTGCGGGACCGGCCAGACCGATGCCGATGAGGATGCCGAGCAGTGCCGTGACCGCACGCCGCATGGTGACCGTCCTTGAACGAAAGGGGTGGTGCGGGGCGGCGGGCAGTGCCGCCCCGCACCGGGGTGAATCAGATGGCGGTGATGGTGAGGGTCGCGGTGTAGGTACCGGCCACCGTGGTGGTCGGCGCCTGCAGCGAGACGTCGGCGGAGACGTGGGCGGTGCCCACGCCGGCGCCCTTGCCGGCCAGCGCCAGGGTGCGGGCGCTGGCCAGGCCGAGGCCGGACGGCGCGGCCGCGCCGGGCGCGATCGCGTTGGCCGGGTCGACCTTGGTGCCGGCGGTGACGGTCTGCGACACGGACTTGTCGATGACCTTCGGCGACCAGCCCAGGTTGGCGGCGTTGATCGCGTGGCTCGCGCCGTCGGAGAAGTCCGAGACCTGGCCGGAGACGTTCCAGCCGAAGTTGCCGGCCCGGGTGTCGGTGACGGTCAGCGCGTTGATGCTGCCCGCGGTGGTGAGCTTCGAGGCGTCCGTGGTGAGGGCCGGGGCCGGGAGCACGACCGGAGCGGTGTTCTCGACGCTGATCGTCAGCGCGCCGCTCTCCACCGTGGTGGAGATCGTCTGCGAGGCGCTGCCGCCCTTGAACGGCGTGACGGAGAGCGCCACCGCGGCCGACTCGGACCCGGTGAAGCTCGCCGCGCTGGCCGGGATGAACTTGGCGGTGAAGCCGTGGTCACCCTCGCCCAGGCTGCTGGTGTTCAGCACGGCGGTGCCGCCGGCGACGGTCACCGCGGAGCCGAGGTCCTTGCCACCGTCGGTGAACTGGACCGTGCCCGCCGCACCGGCCGGGGTGACCGTCGCGGTGAGCTTGACCGGCGCGTACCGCTCCACCGAGCCGGCCGGGTCGACGACCAGGGCGGTGGTGGTGGTCTGCGCCGCGGCGGCCTCGACGACCACGGTGGTGGCGGCCGAGGTGGAGCCGGAGACACCCGCCGTGGTGGGGGTGAACACCGCGGTGATCGAGTGCGAGCCGGCGGCCAGCGCCGACGTCTTCAGCTGGGCGGCACCGCTGGCGACGGTGACCGCGGCGCCGAGGTTGTCGGCACCGTCCTTGAACTGGACCGAGCCCGCGGCGGTGGCCGGGGTGACGGCGGCGTTCAGGGTGACCTCGTCGCCGACCTTGACCGAGCCGGTCGGCGCGGCGGTGACGACCGTCGTCGACGGCGCGGTCGAGTTCGGGTCGGTGGTCGTCCAGTCGGTCGCGGTCGTGAAGTAGAACGCGCCGGTGAAGGTGCCCAGCACGTTCGAGAACGCGTCGGTGCAGCTGATCACGACGTCGTACTCACCCGGCACGATGACCGTGCCCAGGTCGGTGGCGATGTCCTTGACGCTGTTGTCCTGCTGGACGTCGAAACCGGCGGTCGTCGACAGACCGAGGTCCTGGGGCTGGGCGAACGGGGCACCGGCGGCGAACTTGCCGGGGCCGTAGATGGTGGCGAAGTACTGGAACGTGTCGGCCGCACAGCCGGCCGAGGTGTGCAGCTTGGTCACCTCGAAGTCGAGGCCGGCGGTCTTCGCCGCGGCCCAGGTGCCGAGGGTGCCGGCGGCCGGGGCAGCCTGCGCCGCGGCGCCGAACGGGAGGACCAGAGCGGTGGCCGCGATCGCGACCACGGCGCCCTTGGACGTGAGCTTCATGGAAGTCTTCTCGCCTTCGATCACGGGGTGCGGAGGTTGGTGTCGCCGCAGGACGCGTGCGGCGCGAAGCCGAACTTCTTGATCGTGTTGGGGTTGGCGCAGACCTTCGAGGTCGGGCCGACGAAGACCGAGGCGTACGGCTCGGCGGCCAGCTTGCCGGTCGGGACGACGTTGTAGACGTCACGGGCCATCGTCGAAGCGGTGTTCAGCACGGTCGGCGCGATGCCGTCCAGCTGGCCGAGCACGGTCTTGCCGTGCACGTCCGGGACCGCGACGGTGGTCTGCGCGAGGTACTGGGCGATCGAGTACGGCGCGATCTGCTTGGCGTCGGTCAGCAGGGTGCCGTTGTTCTCCTGCAGCGGAGCGCCGGTCGCGTCGACCTCGCCGATGCAGGTGTGGTTCGTGGTCTGGGTGAAGTTGGCGGCGTCGGTGAAGCCCAGCGACTTCAGGAAGAAGCTGCGGGTACCCGAGCCGAACTGCGGGAGCAGCGGCTTGAAGTTGGCGCCGCCGCCGCAGTTGTAGATCGTGGTGAGCTGCGCCTTGGTGAACTTGCGCGAGATGGTGCTGTCGGACCGGACCGCGTAGGTGACGGCATCGACCGCGAACGGGATGTAGGTCAGGTTCTTGCCCGCGTACGACGCCGCGTTGTTGCTCGAGGAGCGCGCGAAGTCGAGGCAACCGTTACCGGCGTCGAGCGACGCGACCAGCGCGGTCACGCCGTTGCCGGAACCGGCCGGCCGGTTGATCTCGCAACCGGTCTCCTTGGTCTTGATCGTCGCCGAGCCGAACGCGTCGTAGGACGCGATCTGCTTGGTGCCGCCGGCGTCGACGATGACCTCGGAGAGGCCGTTCATGACGCCTTCGGTGGTGTCCGATCCGACACCGGCGAGAGTGCGGTAGGTGGGCGCCCCGGTGGGGTCGGCCTGGGCCGGGGAGGCAGTCACGGCGAGTGCCGCGATGAGCCCCATCCCGACCGCGGCCAGGAACCGTTTGTTCTGCACTGCGGCTATCCTTTTCTCTGCGTTCGCGTGCCGGACTGTTGTCCGGCCGCACTCCGCCGGCAGCTGCGAACTGCCGGTCGTTGTGGCCAGGAGTGGTTGCTCCTGGCCACAGACGTCTTCATGGGTGGTCACCCGGGCCGCTTGGCCCGGGCGATGGTCAGCAGGATCGGCCCGGCCAGGGCCGCGAGCAGCCCCAGGGCCAGGGCGCCGAAGAGCCCGTACCGGACCTTGCCCAGCGGGCTGCCGGGGGTCGGGTTGGACACCGCCACCGGGACCGCGGCGCCCATCCCGCTCGGGGTCGCGGCCGGCACGTCCGGCGCGGTGGCGGCGGCCGCGGTGGTGGCCGCGGTGGTCGGCGTGCCCCCCGGCGTGGTGGGGTCGGAATCGTCCGGCGTCGACGTCGAGCCGGCCTTCACCCCGGCGGTCTTCTCGATCGTGGTGGCCGCGTTTTTGGTCTGGGTGCGCAGCTTGGCCGGCAGCGGGGCGTATCCGGCCGGCAGGGTGCCCGGCTTCACGCCCGGCGTCTGGCCGTTGCCGGCCGCGTAGCGCAGCAGGTCCGCGTACGCCTTGCCGACCGCCTTGTCGAGATCCGCGGGCGCGGTCGCCGCGTAGATCACCGAGGTCAGCGGGTACGCCTTGGCCGCCGTGGTGGCCGGGTCCGGCGCCAGCACGTTCTTGTCGACGGTCGACGGCTTCATCGCGGCCACCCCGGCGAGCAGGCTGTCCGTGGTCGGCGCGACGAAGTTGCCGGCCGCGTTGCGCAGCTGGACCATCGGCATCCCGAACCGCTGGGCGGTCGCCACGTCGGTCACCGCGAGCACCGCCCGCTTGCCCGGCGACTGCGGGTTGCCCTTCTTCCAGCCGATCACCGCGCCGGTGCTGTCCCGCGAGGTGGCGTTGCGGACCAGCGTGTCACCGCGGGCCGCGGACCGGGCCGCGTCGTGCATGTTGTTGGCGTACGGATGCATGTCCAGCGTGCACCAGTCGACGTCCTGCTGGGCGTCGTTGCGCAGCTTGACGCAGTAGAGGTCGCTCTTCGGGAAGTTGTCCTGCGGCCAGGTCAGCTCCGGGTAGGCCGGGTTGACGACCATCCCCCACGGGTCGGCCGTGCCGGTCAGGAACGCCTTCGCGTCCTTGTCGGACAGCACCCACTGCCAGAGCAGGGTGGCCATGTCGGTCTGGCCGACCCCGAGCAGCGCGTCACCGATGGCCAGCGGCATCTCCGCGGCCGTGGTGGCGTTCTCCTTGTCCTTCGGCACCCACTCCGGGTTCAGCGCCCGGAACTCCTCGTCGTAGCTGATCGTCTCCGGGTTCTTCAGCAGCGGTTCGCGCTTCAGATCGGCCCCGGACCGGTACGACTGGGTCAGCAGCTTGGCCACCAGCCGCGCGGTGAGCTTCAGCGCGGGCAGCCGTTTGCCCTCGTTCTGTGCCTGCTCAGCGGTGGCGCCGGAGCCGGACTGCCAGTCGATGTTCATCGCGATGGCCAGCCCGGAGACCGCGGCCGGGGCGTAGACCACCTTCCGCCCGGTCACCGGCGCCGCCGGTTGGTTGAGGAAGACCAGGCCCGGATCGGGGGTGACCAGCCGGTCGCGGGCCGCCCCGTCGGTGGTCTGCGTCCAGCCGAACACCCGGTCGCTGCGGTTGCCCGCGCACAGGGTCGGCTGCCAGCGGATCATCGCCTCGGTCATCGCCTCGGCGCCGGTCACCCGCTTCTCCACCGCGCCGAGCGGGCAGACCCGGCCCAGCGGCTGGAACTTCAGCGGCACGACGAGCCGGTTGGCCCAGTTGGCGGCACTCAGCGGGGAGGAGTCCAGCCAGTGGTGCGGCTTGGCGTCGCCGACGGAGCCGTCGACCTCCTTGTCGCCGCGCGGGACGGCGACCAGCCAGCAGGACCGGCCGGTGCCGTTGGCCAGCGGCGACCCGCAGCCCAGGCCGGGCGCTTCGAGGGCGGTCTGCACCTCGAAGAACTCCTCGCCCTTGCCGTCGGGGCCGGTCCGGCCGTACGGAATCTCGTTGGTCGTCGTCGCGTCGAAGTACTCGCCACCGCCACCGGCCGAGATCGCGTCGCCCTCGACCGGAGTGAACGGCGCGTAGACCTGCTCCCCCACCTTCGTCGGCTTGCGGGTCTCGAGCGGGTCCCGCAGTCCGGTGCAGGTGCCGGCCGTCTCGTCGGCCGGCGGGCAGTACGGCGCGTAGTTCAGCTGCCGGGTGCCGGTCCACTGGCCGCCCCGGGTGTCGGTGTAGAGCGCGCCGAACTGGCACTGCTCCCGGGTCGGGCCGGTCGCGGCGTCGCCCCAGCACTGCATGAGCTGCAGGTAGTTGTCGTAGACGGCGATGTCGCTGGTGGCCTTGCCGCCGGTCCAGGTGACGTCCAGGACCTGGTTGATCAGGTTGGTGGTCTGGCTGACGGTGACCTTCAGGTCCTTGAAGTCGCCCTTGCCGGTGACGGTGACCGCGGTAGTGTCCGCGGCGTCGGCCGAGGGGGTCGGGGCGACGAACATCACCAGTACGGCGGCGAGCAACGCCGCGGTCCAGCGCCGGATCATCGCTTACCGCCCCGCTGCAGTCCCCGGGCGATCAGCGGCGGGCCGACGGTGAGGCCGACCAGCAACGCGACCGCGAGCGAGATCAGCACCCACTTCAGCGTCGAGTCGAGCTGGGGGCCGACCGTCACCGAGCCGGCCAGCGCGGAGTCCACTCCGGTGCCACCGGCCCCGCCGCCGGCCGGCAGCCCGGTGTCCGGGTCGATCGCACCCGCGGCGGCGCCGTTCCCGGCGGTCGCCCCGGTGCCCGTGCCCGTCCCGGCGCCGGTGGTGCCGGTGTTCGTACCCGTGCCGGTGCCGGTCTTGGTACCGCCCCCGGTCGTCGGGGTGTCCTGGGTGGCGCCGCCGGTGCCGGTCGCGCACTGCGTGGTGCCGACCTTGTCGCAGGCCTTCGGGTACGGCGCGTTCTTCGCCAGGATGTTCGTGCCGTCCTTGGAGAACGTCGGGTTGTTGCAGCCGGACAGGTCCGGCGGCTTCGCCACCACGCCGGGGATCTTGGCGACCTGCGTGTAACCGGCCTGGACCAGGTTCTTCGGCAGCGGCGAGTAGCCGAGGTCGTCCGCCTGTTTCTGCCCCTCGCAGAGGAAGTAGTAGGCGAACGCGCCGAGCGTCTTGCCCTTGTTCGTGGTGAACTTGTCGGTCGTCTGCGTCGGCACCAGCATGTAGCTGTAGCTGGACAGCGGGTACGTCCGCGTGTCGCTGTAGGTGTAGACGCCGCTCAGGTCCTGGGTCAGGTAGTCGGCCGAGTTCTCGTTCTGGTTGATCTTCGCGGCGAGCAGGGCCACGGCCACCGACTGCGCGGTCGGCTCGACGTAGTAGTCCTTCGCGTTGCGGATCTTCGCGATCGGGAAGCGGGCGTTCTTGGCGTACGAGTACTCGACGTACGTGATCGCGCCGACGCTGGACGCCTGGGCGACGTAACCGGCGACGTTCTGCGAGCCGCTCTGCGCGGTCATCGCGCTGCCCGCGATCGTCGGGTACAGCGAGGTCACCTTGCACGGGGTGGACCGGCCGGCCTTCTTGCAGTAAGCGTCCCAGATGTCCGGGTAGCGGGCCTTCATCCACGTGGTGAACTGGGCCGTCGTACCGGAGCCGTCGGACCGCACCACCGGGACGATCTTGCGGGCCGGCAGCGACAGGCCCGGGTTGTCGGTCTTGATCGCCGGGTCGTTCCAGACCGTGATCACGTTGGTGAAGATCTTGGCGAGCGTGTCGCCGGACAGCCGCAGGTTGGTGACCCGCTTCCCGCCGATCTCCAGGTTGTACATGAACGCGGTGCCACCGGCCACGATCGGCATGTAGGCGTACTTGAACTTGGGCTTGGCCTCGGTGTCACCGGCGTCGTCCTTGCCGTACGCGATCTCCGAGACGCCGAAGTCGAGCAGGCCGCTGGCGAACTGGTTGCGGCCGGCCGTGGAGCCGTTCGCCGTGTAGTTCACCGTGATGCCGTACTGCTTCACGTTGGAGTTCCACTGGTCGATCGCGTTGGAGCTCCACGTCGAGCCCGCGCCGGTGATCGGCACGTAGACGACCGCCGCAGCCGGGACGACACCGGCCAACTGGCCGGCCGCCGTGAGCGTCAGTACCAGCAGCGCCGCGGATGCGGCGCGGATCGCGCGCCTCAACATGGTCACTGAACCTCATTTGCTTGTTCGGATTGCGCTTGTACTGCCTTATCCGCCATATCCGCTTTTTCCCCCGCCGACGCCGACGCGGCCGGGACCGACGCGGTCGATGCCGCCGCGACCGCAACCGGTGCGGCCGCAACCGCCGCGACCGGGATCGGCGCGACCGGGATCGGCGCGACGGGTTCGAGCGACGACACCGGCCCGACGACCACCTGCTCCGTCCCCCACGGCGTCTGCTTCTGGAAGCGCGCCGCATCCCGGGCCGACGCCCGGACCCGCCCGCGCAACTGGCCGCCGCTCATCCCCTGCGAGCCCCGCCCACCGATCGCGCGGGCCAGCAGGAAGAGCACCACCACCAGGACCAGCAACAGCGTCGCGGTCCCGAAGCCGCGGGCCACCATGCTCGGCTCCGGCGACTTGATCAGCGTGAACGTGGCCAGCGGCAGCGACACCTGCGCCTGGTGGAACGCGTCGGTGTTGAGCGCCTTGTTGTAGCCGGCGGTCAGCAGCACCGGCGACGTCTCCCCGATCCCGCGGGCGGTGCCCAGGATGACCGCCGTCGCCAGGCCGGGCCGGGCGGTCGGCAGGATCACGTGCCAGGCCGTCCGCCAGCGGCTCGCGCCGAGCGCCAGCGACGCCTCCTTGAGGTGGCCGGGCACCAGCCGCAGCACCACGTCCGCGGCCCGCACGATGATCGGCAGCATCATCACGCTGATCGCCAGCGAGGCCGCGAACCCGGACTGGTCGAAGCCGAGGATCAGCAGCACGGTCGCGTAGATGAAGAGCCCGGCGACGATCGACGGCAGCGCGGTCATCGCCTCGACGATGGTCCGCACCAGCCGCGGGAAGCCGCCCCGGGTCTCGGCCAGGAACAGCGCGCAGAGCATCCCGGCCGGGATGGTGATCGCCAGCGCCAGGCCGATCTGCTCCAGCGTGCCGACCACCGCGTGCACCACGCCGCCCTCGGTCAGCGGGGCGAGCGGACCGGTGACGCTCAGGTCCTGGGTGTAGAAGTTGAGGTGCCGCAGCGCGCTGATGCCCTTCCACCCGGTGAACACGACGACCAGGAGCAGCGCGGCGAGCATCACCCCCGCGGTGCTGCGGATCAGCGTCTCGACCAGCCGGTCCCGGACCGCCGGGCCACCCTGGTCGAGCCAGAGCAGTACGGCGTAGAGGCCGAGGAACACCACGTACCAGCAGACCGCGAAGCCGAGCACCCCGGAGAACGGGGCGATCCAGTAGAAGACCAGCGCGGTCAGGGCGAGCGCCGCGACCATGGCGCCGAGCCGGACGTAGATGTCCTCGCTGCGCACGGTCGAGGTGTTGCGCCGGATCTCGGTCATCACGCCTCGCTCTCCGCACCGGAGCGGCTCCGGGCCACGATCATTCCGGCGCCGAAGTTCACGATCAGGGTCATCAGGAACAGCGCCACGCCGGCGGCCATCAACGCGGAGAGGGCGACCGGGCCGGACTCGCCGTACCGGAGTGCGATCAGCGCGGAGACCGAGTTGGCGCCGTTCTGCAGGATGTGCGGCTGGATCACGAAGACCGGCGAGATGATCAGGTAGACGGCGATCGTCTCGCCGAGCGCCCGGCCCAGGCCGAGCATGGTGCCGCCGATCATGCCGCCCCGCCCGAACGGCAGGACCACCGAGCGGATCATGCCCCAGCGGGTGGCGCCCAGCGCGTACGCGCCCTCCCGCTCGCCGATCGGCGCCTGCGAGAACGCCTCCCGCATGATCGAGCAGATCACCGGGGAGATCATCATCGCGACGACGATCCCGGCGATGAACGTCGACGAGGTGTAGACGGTCGCGGTGGCCAGCGGGTCGCGCGGGTCCGCGTTGGTCACCTTCAGCAGCGGGATCCAGGCGAAGTACGTGGACAGCCAGCGCGCCAGCCCGATCACGTGACCCTGCAGGAACGCGAAGCCCCAGAGGCCGTAGACCACGCTGGGCACCGCGGCCATCAGGTCGACCAGCAGGATCAGCCAGGGGCGCAGCCAGCGCGCGGAGTACTCGGAGACGTACAGCGCCATGCCGGTGGCCATCGGGACCGCGATCGCGATCGCCACACCGGCGATCAGCACCGTGCCGGTCAGCACCGCCGCGATGCCGAACTTCCCGGAGTCCGGCTCCCACGCCTCGGTGGTCAGGAACGACCAGCCGGCCAGGTTCAGCGCCCGCGACGCCTTCTGGAGCAGGAAGACGCCGACCAGGGTCATCAGCAGCAGCACCAGCGCGCCACCGCAGTGCAGCACGATCCGGTAGACCAGGTCGACGCCGCCCGAGGGACGGATCCGGCGACGGGTCTCCACCCGCTCCGCCGGCTCGGCCACCTCGGGCAGCACCAGGGTGTCGGTCATGACCGCAGGCCGAGGGCGAGTGGCTCGGCCCGGGGCAGCAGGGTGAGCATCACGGCGGCGGAGCGTTCGGCCTGCAGCCGGCGGTGGTAGTCCCGGCTGGCGACCGCGACGATGGTGTCCCCGGCCAGCATCCGCCAGCGCCAGCCGATCGAGCTGCTGCGGACCAGCGTGATCCGCATGTCGGCGACGTGCTCCTGCACCCACTGCGCCGCGAGCCGGGCTCCCTCGTGGTCCGGGTAGACGGTCGAGGATCGGCCCAGGTCACGGTTGTTGGTGGTCAGCAGTCGCCAGCCGACCCAGTCGGATGATCGGGTCGGTAGAAATCCGAAACGCGCCGCAGACACAGTTCCGCCTCGCCTGAAGGGTGGGAGCACGCGGAACCGTGGATTAGATCGTCACGCGTGCGATGCACACGCTGAACAGCCTCTGTACACAGCGCACACACACCCGGTTAACAGGAGACGCAGGGCAGAAAACGGGGAGGCCGGAATTGCCAGCAACCACTCAAGTTACTCACCGGTCACGCGCTGTATAAGAACCTTATGGTCCTAGCGCGGAGCAGAAATCGCCGACGCGTTTTGGACGCTAACCGACAAGGGCCAGAAAACCAACATCAATCTCATTCGGTACGAAGGAACCCCCGCGGCCGTACCGACCCCGAACGCCCCACCGCGGACCGCCGACGGGGCTGCGCGGACGCCCCGTCTTTGGCATCATCTGCCGGGTGTTTCGCCTGTACTCACTCTTCGCGCTGGTCGACCTGGCGCTGCTGGTCATCGCCCTGATCGACTGCCTGTCGGTGGAGGAGTTCGCGATCCGCGCACTCCCCCGCGGCCTCTGGGTCTTCCTGATCCTGCTGTTCTCCCCGATCGGGGCGATCGCCTGGTTCGTCGCCGGCCGTCCGGCCCGCGCGGTCCAGCTGAGCAACGGCACGGTGTGGCGCCCCGGCGGCGGCTTCCCGGAGGACCAGCGCCCCCGCCGCGGCCCGGTCGCGCCGGACGACGACCCGGAGTTCCTCCGCGGCCTGGCCGCCTCCCGCAAGGAGGACGACCAGATCATGAAGAACTGGGAGGCCGACCTCCGCCGCCGCGAGGAGGAGCTGCGCCGCCGGGAGAAGGACCTGCGACCCGAAGCCGACTAACCGCCGGCGTTCCGCAGGCGCTCGGCCAGCTCCTCGATCTGGTTGTCCAGGTCCGCCTCGCGGTCGGCGCGCGCGCCCCGCCGGAGGTCCTCGATCTCGGCCATCTCGGTGCGCACCCGGTGCTCGTCGCGGCGCATCGCGACGTCCACCCGGCCGGCGTCGTCCTGCTCGCGCCGGGTCAGGGTCTTGGTGTGCAGCCGGTCGCTGGTCTCCAGCTGCCGGCCGACCGCCGCGTCGTACATGGTCGGCCGGCTCATCAGCTTGGTCAGCACCGGCAGGCAGTCGATCGTCACCAGCAGCAGCCGCAGCAGCCACGAGCCGACCAGCACGAACAGGCTCTCCGAGGTCAGCGCGCCGAGCGCCTTGTCCTCGTCGAGGATGCCGATCTGCTCCCGCCCGTCCCGTTTCTGCTGCACCTTCTTCTCGATCTCGGTGTTCAGCCCGGCCGCGTAGGCGGTGCTGGCCGTCCCGTCCCGAGCGGTCAGCGCGTCGATCCGGCGGTTGACCTTGATCAGGTCGGTCTGACGCGCGTCGAGTCCGCTGGAGGCGCGGTAGCGGTCGGCCTCCTGACGATCCCGGCGGCAGTTCGGTCCCTCGCCGCGCCGGTTCGACAGTCCCGGGCCGGGGTCGCCGTTGCACTCCGCGCGGGCCAGGTTCTCCCGCTTGGTCAGCTCCGTGTTGATCTTCGCGATCTGGCCCTGCAGCTTGACCCGCTCGTCACTCGCGAGGGCCAGCTCATTCCGTACGCCGGCCGGGTTGTCAGCGACATTGAGCTGGAAATCGCCGCAGCCGTCCGGGATCACCGCGCCCAGAGCGACCGGATTGCAGTCCTTCAACCGGCTCTCGTAGTCGTCGACCTCGTTCTTGCGCTCCGCGTTGATCTCGGTGTGGATGGCCGGCCCGAACACCTTGAGCAGCAGCGGCTCGGCGATCACCGCCCCCATCAGCACCGAGATCACCAGGCGCGGCAGGAAGATCTTCAACTTCGCCATGCCCAGTACGCCGTGGGTACTCGCCACCAGCCAGCCGTCGAAGCTCAGGATGAGGTATCCCCAGATCAACGCGACCGGGGGAATCAGCCAGACCGGGATGTCGACGCTGCCCAGCAGCACACTCATCGACAGCGCCGCCATCAGCGCGGTGTTGAGGATGATCGCGCCGAGCCGGGCGTAGCGGTGCCGTTCCTGCGGGATCCAGTCGAGCAGCCGCTCGTCGATCCCGGCGATCCGCCGCAGCTGCCGGCCGATCCCCCGCTGCGGCCGGGCGGGCAGCAGCGCATCCCGCCGGTCGTCGTCGCCGCCGGAGCTGGTGCCGCTGCGGGGGCGGGTGATGACGGACTCAGACATCTTCCTCACGCAGCCCCGGGTCGTCGTCGGAGTCCTCCGCGCCGGCCTCGGCCGACACGGTCGCATGGCTGGTCAGCGGCGGTTTCTCCGCGGTGTCGACGGCGGGCGCCGGCACGTTCATGAACTCGGCGAGCATCCGCTCGCTCTGCATGTCCGAGTTGTTGAACTGCCCGTTGGCCGCAAGGATCTTCAGCAGCGAGTACTGCTGCTCCCGGCTCTGCTGCTCGGCGAGCTGATCGGCCTGCTCCTTCCGCAGCCGGTCCTCCCGCTCGCGCTGCTCCTTGAGGATCCGGTCCTCGCGTTCGGCCTGCGCCTTCGCGGCCCGCTCGGCGCGGCTCTCCTCGGACTGTTTCATCCGCGCCTCGTGCTGCCGCGCCCGTTCCCGCTCGGCCCGCTCCCGCTCGTCCCGGTTGTCCGCCCGGTTGTCCGCCTCGATCTTCAGGGTGTGCTCCCGCTCGAAGTGGGCCTGCTCGATCTGGGCGAGCCGGTCCTGGTCGTCGAGCTGGCGCAGCTTGTCGGAGAGCTCGGGCGCCTCGATCCGGCCGGCCGCGAACGCCGCGATCAGCGCCCGCCGCGGGTCCTGGCCGATCATCTCCATGTCCTGCGCGAACTCGCTGCGGGCGAACGCCGCCCGGTTCCCGTCCAGGACCTGCCGGTGCGCCGCGGTGGCCGCCTCCTGCTCCCGGGTGTGGTGCTGGGTGAGCGAGTCCAGGTCGTGCCCGTGCACGGTGTCGGCGAGCTCCTCGCGCCGGCTGGTGCCGCGCTTGCGCAGATGGGTCGCCTCGTCGTGGTCCAGCTGACTGTTGGCCAGGTCGTGGTCGTTGAACTGACGTCCGCTGGCGATCCGGTGCTGGTGCTGAAGCTCCAGCTCCTTCAGCTTCACCTCGTAGTCCCGGTCCCGGTTCGTGGTGGCGAACTTCGCCACCACCTCCGGGTTGGACATCTCGACGCTGGCGATCGTCACCTCCATCCCGGAGACGATCGGCGGCCGGATCGTCAGGTACGCCTTGACCTGGGCACTCACGATCGGCCGGACCTGGTTGACCTCGGACAGCGGGAACCCCAGCCCGAGCTCGAAGATCCGGTTGTGCGCCTTGAGATGGCTCCACAGCGCCTGCTGCGCCTCCACCCCGTCGCGCACCACCGCGATCGCGTCGGTCACCGTGCAGGTGAACGTCACGAACACCTCGAACGCGGCGGCGTCCTGCGACGGGATCTCCAGGCGGACCACCACCGGCGCGTTGCGCCGCATGTCGACCATGCTCACGTGGGTGGCCTGCACCACGCGCTCGTCCGAGCCGCCGAACCGGTCGCTGTCCTGGATGTAGTTGCCGTTGACCCGGTAGATCAACACGTGGTGCGCGTCCGGCTTCAGCATGTCGGCGCCGCCGCGCTCCGCCTTGCTGAACCAGCGCCGCTTCTCGGCCTTCTCCAGGCGCCGCCGGACGGTGATCGGGTAGGTGACGGTGCTCATGCTGCTCCTTCGGGCAGAACGCGGGAGACGGCGTCGATACAGGCCAGCAGCACATCGGCGGAGAGATCACGCCGCCCGCGGTTGAGTTGCTGATTGACGTGGTTGAAGTCGCGTTTGAAGTGGTCGTGCTCGTGCGGCGGCAGCGCGTCGGACAGCGCCTCGCCGATCAGCCGGGCGTCCTCGCGCGGAGTCTCGCTGAGCTCGCGCAGGGCCCGGAGGCTGGTCCGCAGCGCCTCGATCGCCTCGCGCCGGAGCGGGCGGAAGCAGAGCAGGCCGGCCCAGAGCCGGGCGATCATCGGCAGCCGGTCCGACCGTTCCTCGCGGTGCCGGACCAGGTACCGGATCACCGCCGGCTGCCCGGTCTCGAAGCTCCGGACACTGAGCACCGCGAGGGTCACCGACATGACCAGTTCCTGGAAGCGCTTCTGCTCCTCGGCCCGCATCCGGCTGGTGCCGTCCTTCAGGCCGAACTTGCGCATCTTCGGCGCCAGCAGAGCCGGTACGGCCTTCGCGTCGTACTCCGGGTCGTCGGTCAGGTCGGCGAACAGCTGCGCCATCGCCCGGCCCGCGGTGGCCTGCAGGTCGGAATTGCGGGCGACCAGGTGCCGCCACAGCTGGTTGACCGCCTCGACCGGAAACGCCCAGCCGAGGTTGCCGCTGAACGCGATCACCGCGCTCCACCGCTGGTCGAGGTTGCGGTCCGGGGCCGCCCAGCCCGCCGCGATCTGCAGCGCCACCGGCGCCAGCTCGCCCAGGCACATGTACCAGAGCGTGTAGATCGCGGTGAACTGCCCGTTCAGCCCGATCGAGCCCTGCGACCAGGTCTGCAGGTACGAGCTGTGCACCTCCTCGAACGCCGAGCAGGCCAGCGCGGCCAGCCCGTTCGCCACCGGGAGGCTGTCGGCCTCGAACACCATCTCGTCGAGCCACTCGGCCACGCCGTCCCAGAACGCGTTGTCCTGGGTGCGCCACAGCTCGGCCAGCACGCAGCGGCAGTACTCGTCGTCCTTGAAAACCACGATGCTGGCCGTGCCGACGTCCGCCTGCACCGACTTGACGTCGATCAGGTTCACCCGACGGCCGCGCGAGGCGAGCGGCCGGTCGGCCGGCTTGGCCAGCACCTTCTTGTACTTGCCGGGCAGCCGCTTGGACATCGACGCGACCAGCCGCTCGAACGCGTTCTCGAAGCTCCGGACGTCCACCCGCTGGGTGAAGCAGAGCGCCGTGACCTCCAGGATCTGCCGGTCGTCGGGGTTCTCGGCGAACCAGGCGCGCACCTCGTGCCCGGCGTTGCGGCGCAGTGAGGCGAGCGCCTCGCCCGGATCCCGGCCGTCCGCGATCTGCCCGGCGAAGCTGGCCAGCCCGGCGAGGCTGACCTCGGCGGGCAGGTCACCGGCGAGCTCGCCGACGGTCCGCCGGGCGGTCGCCTCGTCGACGTCGCGCCCGATGAGCTGCGCGATCAGCACCTCGTCGGCGGCCGGCCGGGTCCACTCGACGCGCGACACCCCGCGGATCCCGGACCCGGTGGTGACCACCAGGTACGCGCCGGCCTCGTGGACCTGGTCCCGGACGCCGCTCCAGTTGACCTCCGCGAGGGCGTCGTTGCGCTCGCTGAAGCGGTCGACGATCAGGTAGCCGCAGCCCTCGTCGTACTCCCGGTCGGCCAGCGCGGCCAGGGTCAGGTTCGGGGCGAGCAGGACCAGGGGCGCGGCGCCGGCCTCGTGCAGCAGCGCGACCGCGCCGGCCCGGCGGCCGGTTCCCGGCTTGCCCTCGAGCACGATCACGTGCTCGTTCCGCAAGCGGTCGAGCGCGTCGCCGAAACAGTCCGGGCGCGCATATCGGGTGGCGATCTCGGCGACGTGCCGGGGCAGCAGTTTCCCGGCCACCTTGCCGGCTGCCTGGTGCGGTTTCCCGCCGTCGCCGGGACCACCGAAATTGCTGTAGCGCGCGTCCACGTATCCGGAGAATTTGAGGTTCGCCAGATGCGAGGCCTGGTCGTTGCGATTGTCGTCGGCCCGGTTCTTGACCTTTCGACCGGCCGGCTGCTCTTTGTTCGCCGCCGGCTTTTCCGGGCCGACCGGCTTCGATTCATCGGTTTCCGGACGCACCCCGGACGGGCCCGATTCGGTGCGATCCTCGATGTCGGACATCGGCGGTCCCCTGATTCCGGCCGTGAACGTCAGTTGTATCGATTGCCGAAAGTGCTGTGCCGGGCGTCGGTCCGGCCGTAGAAATTGTTGTTCACGCCGGGCCCGGCCGGCGTCGTGCCGGACCGCGGATGCTCCTCGGCCGGCTCGGTCAACTCCTCGAGCCGGTCGATCAGCGGCTGCACGTCGCGCTCCAGGGCCCGGAGCCGGATCTGCAGGTACTGCCGCTCGGCCAGCGGCGCCAGCTCCGCAGGCAGCTCCGCCGCGACCAGCGTGGCGTCGCCGACCAGCAGCGGGATCACCGGGATGCCGCGCTCCAGCGCGCGGGTGACCTCGCGGCGCACCCAGTCGGCCGGGTCGTCCACGCGGCGGTGGCCGTGCTCGTCCGCGGCCAGCCAGCGCGGGCCGATCAGCGCGATCAGCACCCGGCACTGCTCCAGCGCCTGCTCGAGAACCGGCGGGAAGGGCTCGCCGAGCGGAATCGCGGTGTTGTCCAGGAACACCCGGCGGACGCCGAACCGTTCACTGAGAACGTGCTTCAGATAAACGGCGGTAACGGCCTGGTCCGCCGTTCGATAGCTGATGAAGAAATCCGTCACGCGACTCTCCTCAATGCGGCTTTCAACCACGCGACATCACCATGGAAAGCGCGAGATAATGCCAATATCGGCCGTCGACAGAGTTCCACGGCGCCGCGCGAGGCGGCAAGACGTTTCCCGTCCCCCATTCGGGAAGATCAAA
Source organism: Actinoplanes sp. L3-i22 (assembly GCF_019704555.1). Classification (NCBI taxonomy): domain Bacteria; kingdom Bacillati; phylum Actinomycetota; class Actinomycetes; order Micromonosporales; family Micromonosporaceae; genus Actinoplanes; species Actinoplanes sp. L3-i22. Next base: position 1,031,225 of record NZ_AP024745.1, on the reverse strand, counting down.
TATTTCCCGGGCTGACCAGCCGATCTGCACGAACGGCTGATCCACAATGTGGCGAACGGGACGGCCGGGCCGCGACGACCGCACAGCGCCCAAGCTCCGGCCGGACTTGTGAATCTTATTCTTGAAATCCATGACAAATGATCTTCATCAAGCACGTGCCTCGATCAGTCGCCAGCTTGTATTCTGGGCGGCCATCCGTTAGGGACGCCTCTCGAAGGAACGTCATGGCCCTGTCGTTCGGCGCGGAGTTGCGGTCACGCAGGCTCGCCGCGGGTGTCTCGCTGACCCGGTTCGCCCGGTCGGTGAACTACAGCAAGAGCCACATCAGCAAGATCGAGAACGGTACGAAGGTGCCGGGCCGCCAACTCGCCCGCCTCTGCGACGCCGAACTCGACGCGGACGGCAAACTGGCCGCGCTCGCCCCGGGCCGGCCGGCCGGCCCGGACGACCCGCCGGCCGCGGACCCCACCCGGGAGGGCCGGTGGCTGATCGAGCTCGACCCCGGTGGCCGCGGCCGCTTCGACGCCGCCACCGGCAACGCCGAGTGGCCGTCCACCCCGGGCCCGATCCGGGACACCGGCCACCTGGTCGACACCTTCCGGGCCCAGTTCGACAGCCTGCGCCGGATGACCCAGTCCCTGCCGCCGGCCGTGCTGCTCCCGGTCCTGATCACCGGGACCCAGGCCGTCCAGCTGACCGCCCGGTCCGCACCCGAGCCGATCCGATCCCGGCTGCTCCTGCTCGCCGGGCGGTACGCGGAGCTCACCGGCTGGATGGCCCAGGAATCCGGGGACGACGACAACGCGCTCTGGTGGACCGGGCTGGCCGTGCGGTACGCGGCCGAGGGCGGCGATCACCACATCGCGGCGTACGCCGACATCCGCCGGGCCGACATCGCGATGTACCAGCGGAACGGGGCGAAGACGGTCAGCCTCACCCGGCGGGTGCAGAACATGAACTGCGGCGGCCGGGTGCTCGGCCTGGCCGCGCAACGCGAAGCCCAGGGGCACGCGCTGCAGGGCGACTACGACGCGTGCCGGCACGCGCTCGACCGCGCCGCGACCTGGTGGCTGAACCGGCGCGACGACACCACCGAGCCGGTGCTCGGCACGTCCACCATCGACGACCCGGTCGCCATGGCCACCGGGTGGTGCCTCTACGACCTGGGCCGCCCCGAACAGGCCGGGCGGCGCCTGGTCGGCCAGCTGAACCAGACCCCGCGCTGGGCCACCCGCACCCGGGCCCGGCTCGGCGCGCGGTACGCGCTCGCGCTGCTGGCCACCGGCCGGGTCGAGGACGGGTGCGCCGCGCTGGCGACGGCCCTGGACGACAGCGCCGGGCTCGGGTCGGCCACCATCCGTACCGACCTGCTCGACGCGGGGCGGCACCTCAACCGGTACGCGGCCGAACCGGCGGTGCGGGCCGTCATGCCACGGCTGGCCGAGGTGCTCGGCGCCGGCGCGATCCGGGCCGTACGCAAAGGAGCTTGACGCCTTTGATCTTGTTGTGCTCGGGCAGATCTGCGGTCAGGGCAGCTCGAAGGGGAGCTTGATGCCCTGAAGGGCGTCCTGACACGGGCAGGTGCGCGCGACCGGCAGCTTGGCCACCGCGTCGAGCAGCACGTCCCGGAGCCGGGCGGTGTTCTCCGCGAAGACGCCGAAGACCTCGTCCTGGGTCACCCCGTGATCGCCCTCGACGCCCGCGTCCAGGTCGGTGACGAGCGCGATGGCGGTGTAGCAGAGGGCCAGCTCGCGAGCGAGGACCGCTTCCGGGTGACCGGTCATGTTCACGATCGTGCCGCCGATCGAGGTGAACCAGCGGGACTCGGCGCGGGTCGAGAACCGGGGGCCCTCGACGACGATCATGGTGCCGCCGTCGACCGCGTTCACCCGGGCGGCGGAATCCAGGACCGCGGCCCGGCCGTCCGGACAGTACGGATCGGCGAACGACACGTGCACCGCGCCCTCGTCGTAGAACGTCTGCACCCGGCCGCTCGTCCGGTCGATCAGCTGATCCGGCACCACGAACGTGCCCGGGCCCAGCTCCGGCCGCAGGCCACCGACCGCGCACGGGGCGATGATCTGACGCACCCCCAGCGAGCGCAGCGCCCAGAGATTCGCCCGGTAGGGGATCTTGTGCGGCGGGAAACGATGGTCCCGCCCGTGCCGCGGCAGGAACGCCACCCGCCGGCCGCCGACCTCGGCAATCGTGATCTTGTCGGATGGCGGACCGTACGGCGTCGCGACGTCGTGTTCAATGGCGCCGTCGAGCAGTGCGTACAGACCGGATCCGCCGATGACACCGATCTCTGCTGCCGGGGGTGACGGGTTCATGTACAGACCTTATCGGTGGCCGGAATCGCAGGCTAATGTGCTGACATGGCGTTGACGTCGGACGGGCGGCAGGCATCCCGTGTTCGGTGAGGGGCAGCGGATCGGAGGCCGGTCGGTGGAGTCGATGACCGGTCAGTTGCTGGTTGCCACCCCGACCCTCAAAGATCCCAACTTCGACCGTACGGTCGTGCTGCTCGTCGCCCATGAGCCGGGCGGCGCCCTGGGGGTGGTCCTCAACCGGGCCACCGAGGTCCCGGTCGCCGAGGTGCTCGGCAACTGGGGTGATCTGGCCGGCGACCCCGCGGTGCTCTTCGAGGGCGGCCCGGTGCAGCCCGAGTCGGCGATCTGCCTGGCCCGCACCCGCCCCGAGGTGAAGAAGCGGGTGACCGGTTTTCATCCGGTCGCCGGCTCCCTCGGCACCCTCGACCTGTCCGCCGACCCGGAGCGCCTCCGGGAGAACGTCGCCGGCATCCGCGTCTTCGCCGGCTACTCCGGCTGGTCGGCCGGCCAGCTGGAGGAGGAGATCGCGGCCGGCTCCTGGTTCGTCTTCGACGCCCTCCCCGGCGACCCGTTCGTCGAACGGCCGGACGACCTGTGGGCCATGGTCCTCCGCCGGCAGGGCGACATCCTCGCTGCTGTCGCCCACTTCCCCCCGGACGTCTCGCTGAACTGAGGGGGTGCTGCGGGGGACCCTCGGCGGGTGTGTAGTATTTCCAGCGTGCCCGGGTGAAACGCCCTGGGGACAGGCAAGGGGCTGTGGCGCAGCTGGTAGCGCACCACACTGGCAGTGTGGGGGTCAGGGGTTCGAGTCCCCTCAGCTCCACCCTTGCAAAACGCCCGGACTGAGTCCGGGCGTTTTTTGTTGTCCACAACCCGCCCGTGACCCGGCCCGGGCCACGGGGGCGAACCGATCCGGTTCGCCCCCGCGCGTGCCTAGTTGATCGTCAGGTTCAGGTTCTTCGTGCCGCCGTTGGCCGGGATCCCGACCTTGGTCGCGGTGTCGATGTCCCCGGCGTTGTCGTACCAGCCGTGATGGTCGGACTCGCCGATGTACCAGCTCCAGTCGACCTTCACCTGCTGACCGCCGATCACCGGCATCTCGTAGGCGCCGCCCGCCCCCACGTTGTACGAGTCGAACACCCCCATCTGGTCACCGGTAGCGGCGTTGAACGCGTGGATCCGCCAGTTCGCCCCGGCCGGCGCGGTCACCGTGCCCTTGATCGTCGATCCGGCCACCGGGGTGAAGTCGTACGTGGTGGTTCCGGACGGCACCACGGTCACCGTCTCGGCCAGGAAGCGGTTGCCCCCGTGCCCGGACCACTGCCGCGGGTATCCGGTGGCGCCGAAGAGCAGCGGCCACGCGTACGGCCCGAGGTCACTGATCGTGTAGTGGCCCTGCGCGTCGGCGTCGGTGCCCCAGGCCGGCCCGGCGTCACCCCAGGCGCTCCACGACACGTTCGTCCCGCCCAGCGGCTTGCCGGTCGCGTCGGTGACCGTGCCGGTGATGGTGCCCGGCTTGTCGAGCAGCACGGCCGGCGCCTTCACGGTCTTGCCGGGTGTGACCTTGATGCGGGCCGCCGCCTTCTGGTCGCCGGTGCCGCCGGTCTTGCCGACCCACTGGTCGCCGTAGCCGGTGGGCGCGACCGCGTACATCTCGTAGGTGCCGCCGGCCATGCTGACCGTGGTCGCCTTGCCGGTGGCGTCGGTGCAGTCGCCGTAGCCGTCCGGCAGGCCGCCGTGCCCGAGCACCTCGAACGCCGGGCACACCCGGTTGACGGGCGCGCCGCTCACGTGGTCGGTGACCGCGAACGACACCTTGCCGCCGAGCGTCAGCCGGATCGTCGCCGTGCTGGTCTCGCCGGGGGTCAGCGTCACCGGCTGCAGGTCGGTGGCGAGGTAGTAGCTGCCCTCGCCCGGGCTGGCCGACATCTGGTAGGTGCCGCCCGGCAGGTCGGTGATGGTGACCTGGCTGCCGCTGGTGGCACAGCCGGAGCCGTCGCCGGGCGAGAGGACCGACACGCAGTAGTCGCTGACCGCGGCGCCGGTGCCGGCGTCGACCGCGTTGACCACCAGGGTGGCGCCGGGCAGCCAGGTGTCGTCGACGGTGATGTCGCCGCCGCTGGTGACCGGGATCAGCGTGGCGGTGTCCTCGGTGCTCTTCCCGAACGCCCACTGGCTGCGGCCGCCGTCGGGGCCGGTGAAGGAGACCCGGTAGTCGCCCGGGGTGACGTCGTGCACCGTCCAGGTGCCGTCGGCGCCGGTGGTGGCGTCGAGCTGAACCCAGTTGTCGTTGCTGGCCAGCGCGACCGTGACCGGGTAGCCCACCTTGGGGCTGCCGTCGCCGCCGAGCAGCTTGCCGTGCACGGTGGCCGGGGTGGGCCGGGTGTCGTCGATCGTGGTCAGCTGACCCGTCACGACACTGAACTTGTGGGCCTTGGCCGGGTCGGCCGTGCCGGGCACGTAGATGTCGGGACCGTCGCCGACCGCGTAGGACACCGTGTAGCCGTCGCCGGCCAGCGCCTCGCCGAGCGAGTAGTTGCCCTCTTCGTCGGTGACCGCGTAGCCGACCTGCTGGTCGCCGCGGTGCAGGGTGATCCGCGCCTCGGGCAGCGGCGACCCGTCGGCCGCGGCCAGGTGGCCACCGACCGTGCCGGTCGGCAGCTTGTGGTCGTCGACCGTGGTGGTCTGCCCGCCGGTGACGGTGATCGTGGTCGCGGCGTCCTCGTCGGCGGCCTGGACCGCCCACTGCTCGACGCTGTCCCACTTGAACGAGACCCGGTAGGTGCCCGGCAGCGCCTCGACCGAGTAGGCGCCCTGGTCGTCGGCGGAGCCGTAGAGCCAGGCCCACGAGGCGAGGCCGCTGACGGTGACGTTCGCGTACGGCACCGGCGCCCCACCCGCGTCGGTGAAGTGCCCGGCGATGGTGCCGGTCACCGGCTGCTTCTCGTCGACCGTGAGGGTGCCGCCCGCCGCCAGCGCGTACGTCGTGGCATTCGCCTGGTCGATCACGCCGGGAGCCCAGTGCTCGAGGCCGTTGTTGTTGAACTGGAGCTGCACGCCGCCACCGGCGGTCACGCCGGTGAGACGGTAGCTGCCCGCGGAGTTGGTCGTGGTGTCCTTGAGCCAGTCGCCCTCGCCCGAGTAGGCGGTGACGCTGGCGCCGGCAATCGGCGTGCCGGAGCTCGTGGTGAAGACGCCCAGGACCGTGCCGGTGGCGGCCAGGGCGGGCGCGGCGAAGACCCCCGCGACCAGCATCCCGACGGCGGCGGCAGCTCCGAGGCGAGCCAGACTGATACGGCTCATCAATATCCCCCATGGGTCGAACGTGAAAGAATCTTAACCTTTCATCGATACATGGAACTGCCCCGTTGTCGGCCGATTCGACGATCGACGGTCGCCCGCCTGGACTAGCCTGACCAGGCATGGGGTGGATCAAGAACGCCAAGGCCAACACGCTCGGCACCGAGGCGCAGGAGGCGTTCGACGCGGGCGACTGGTACTTCACGCCGCGCCTGAAATCCCCGGCCAGCGGCCACCAGCTCTCCGGCAACATCGCCGACTGGACCGTCATGCTCCGCGCGATCACCCGGGCCGGCTGGGTCCTGCAGCACTGGAGCGTCACCCAGGACCGGCACGGCCGCCCGGAGGCCTACCCCCTCTTCGTCCGCCGCCAGTGAGCAAGCCGCAAAAGAACAACCCCGAAAACCACAATCGATTTGGGTACGACGGAACGGGCCCCGGCCGTATCGACCGGGGCCCAGCGACGTCACGCCGTACTCAGAACGCCTTGAGGATGTCGTTCACCCGGTCCTTGGCGTCGCCGAACAGCATGGCGCTGTTCGCGCGGAAGAACAGCGGGTTCTGCACGCCCGCGTACCCGGACGCCATCGAGCGCTTGAAGATGATCACCTCGGCGGCCTCCCACACCTTCAGGACCGGCATGCCCGCGATCGGGCTCGACGGGTCGTCGGTGGCGGCCGGGTTCACCGTGTCGTTCGCGCCGATCACCAGGACCACCGACGTACGGGCAAAATCGTCGTTGATCTCGTCCATCTCGAGGACCACGTCGTAGGGCACCTTCGCCTCGGCGAGCAGCACGTTCATGTGTCCGGGCAGCCGGCCCGCGACCGGGTGGATGCCGAACTTGACGTCCACGCCCTTCTCGCGCAGCTTGCGGGTCAGCTCGGCGACGCCGTACTGCGCCTGGGCGACCGCCATCCCGTACCCCGGCGTGATGATCACCGATTCGGCCGTGGCGAGCAGCTTGGCGACCGCGTCGGCCTGGATCTCACGGTGCTCGCCGTAGTCGGTGTCGTCGGACGGCCCGGACTCGATCCCGAACCCGCCGGCGATCACCGACAGGAAGGACCGGTTCATCGCCTTGCACATGATGTACGACAGGTACGCGCCCGACGACCCGACCAGCGCCCCGGTCACGATCAGCAGGTCGTTGGAGAGCAGGAAGCCGGAGGCCGCCGCCGCCCAGCCGGAGTAGCTGTTCAGCATCGACACCACGACCGGCATGTCCCCGCCACCGATCGACGCCACCAGATGCCACCCGAGCGCCAGCGCGATCGCCGTCACCAGGATCAGCAGCCACAGGTGCGGGTCGATCACGAACCAGACTGTGAGCAGGACGAACGCGACCAGCGCCCCGACGTTGAGCAGGTTCTTGCCGGGCAGCGTCAACGGCCGGGAGTTGATCCGCCCGGACAGCTTGAGGAACGCCACGATGGACCCGGTGAACGTCACCGCGCCGATGAACACCCCGATGAACACCTCGGCGCTGTGGATCCCGAGCAGGTCCTGGGCGGCCAGCACGGTCGCCTCGGCCCCGTCCGGATCGCCCTCGACGTGCAGGTAACCGTTCCACCCGACGAGCACCGCGGCCAGGCCGACGAAGCTGTGCAGCAGGGCGATCAGCTCCGGCATGCCGGTCATCTCGACCTTGCCGGCCCGGTACAGGCCGATCGTGGCGCCGACCGCGACGGCGACCAGGAGCAGGGCCAACGCCGTACCGTGCAAATGGTCGTCGATGGCCAGCGCGATGGTGGCCAGAAGAGCCAGGGCCATGCCGGCGATGCCGAAGGCATTGCCGAGCTTGGCGCTCTCGTGCCGGGAGAGTCCGGCGAGCGCCAGGATGAAGAGCAGCGCGGCGACGAGATACGCGGATTGAGCGGCCGTTTCGATGGTCATCGGGGTCAGCTCCTGGTGAACATGGCGAGCATGCGGCGGGTCACCGCGAAGCCACCGAAGACGTTGATGCTGGCCAGCAGGATGGCGACGAACGCCAGCGCGGTGACGACGGCGCCGCCGTGCCCGAGCTGCAGGAGCGCGCCGACCACGATGATCCCGGAGATCGCATTGGTCACCGACATCAGCGGTGTGTGCAGGGCGTGGTGCACGTGCCCGATCACGTAGTACCCGATCACGATCGCCAGCGCGAACACCGTGAGATGCCCGCGGAGCGCGGCCGGCGCCAGTGCCGTGAGCAGGAACAACAGCGCCGCGCCCACACCGGCCACGGGGAGCGTCCGATTTTTCGGCTTCTCCAGCGCTTTGACGGGCGGCTGCTCCACCGCCGGCGGCGCCGCCGAGACCGCCACCGGCGGCGGGGGCCAGGTCAAATCCCCTTCGCGTACGACCGTGATCGAGCGCTGCACCACGTCCTCGAAGTCGAGCACCAGCTGTCCGTCGCGTTCCGGCGTCATCAGCTTCATCAGGTTCACCAGGTTGGTGCCGTAGAGCTGGGACGCCTGCGCGGGAAGCCGCCCGGCCAGATCGGTGTACCCGATGATGGTCACGCCGTTCGCCGTGGTGACCGCCTCGCCGGCGACCGCGCCCTCGACGTTCCCGCCGTTCGCGGCGGCCATGTCGACGATCACGCTGCCCGGCTTCATGCTCGCCACCATGCGCTCGGTGAGGAGGCGCGGCGCGGGCCGCCCGGGGATCAGCGCGGTGGTGATGATGATGTCCACGTCCGCGCACTGCTCGGCGTAGAGCCGCGCCGCCCGCTCGTTGTAGTCGTCGGACATCTCCTTGGCGTACCCGGTCGAGGAGACCTCGACGTCCGCCGCCCGCACCGCGAGGTACTCCCCGCCCAGCGACTTGACCTGGTCGGCGACCTCCGGCCGGGGGTCGGTGGCGCGGACGATCGCACCCAGGCTGCCGGCCGCGCCGATCGCCGCGAGCCCGGCCACGCCGACGCCGGCCACCAGCACCTTCGCCGGCGGCACCTTGCCGGCCGCGGTCACCTGCCCGGTGAAGAACCGTCCGAACGCGTGCGCCGCCTCGATCACCGCGCGGTACCCGGCGATGTTGGCCATCGACGACAGCACGTCCAGTGACTGCGCCCGCGAGATCCGCGGCACCGCGTCCATCGACAGCACGGTGATCGGCCGCCGCGCGAACTCGTCGACGAGCTCCTGGTTCAGCCGCGGGCTGAAGACCCCGACCAGCGTCGCTCCCGGCTTCAGCCGATCGAGCCGGGCCGGCTCCGGCGCGTTGATCGTGAAGACCACATCGGCCCGGTACGGATCGCCGATCGTCGCGCCGGCCTCCGCGTACGCCTCGTCGGAGAAGGACGCCTGGCGCCCCGCCCCCGGCTCGACGACCACCTCATACCCCAGCTTGAGCAACTGCCCCACAGTCGCCGGCGTCGCGGCGACACGCCGCTCACCAGCACTGGACTCCCCAAGAACACCAATGATCATCAATCGACTCCCATGTAGTTCTAGCGACGTTGCCGGACCTACGGCGGAAACGTGAATGTGGGTGTCTTCACGGATGCCGACCATGAACGCGTTCAAGGCATGAGCTTGTTACTCGCCGGTAGCTTACGCTCCCCCATGACCCTCGTCACCCTACAACTCATCACATCACTCTCAGTAACCTCAACCTAATCATGCACCCCACGCCGCCTGATTGCGTGACGCCCATCGATCCGGGCTGTCCACACCAGCGGGTTGTCCACAGCCCATCCACACCCGCCCGACCGACCGGGCCAAGCTGCTGGCCCGACACCACCGACGTACGGCCGCTTCGATTGCTGCAGCCGTACGCTCAGACGTACATTCGGAGGTACGCAACGTGAAAGTGGGGGCCACCACCATGAAGGTTTTGACGATCAGCGATGTGCGGAAGAACTTCGCGGCCGTGGTCGACGCGGTGATCGAGGACGCCGAGGAGTGCGTCATCCCCCGCGGAGGCGGCAAGGCGGTCGTCATGGTCTCGCTCGACGAATGGAACGCGATGACCGAGACGCTGCACGCGCTCGGGTCCGCCACCAACGCTCGCCGCCTGCTGGAAAGCATCGCGCAGGCCGACGCCGGGCTGCTCGAGGAACACCCGCTGCTGGACCCCGGCGCCGCCACCACGCCCGAGCGGGGCAAGGACGCCGCGTGAGCCTGCGCATCGTCTTCACGCCCAACGCATGGCAGGACTACGACGGCTGGCTGCGCCGGGACATGAAGATGGCCCGGCGCATCAGCAAGCTGATCATCGACGTACAACGGGACCCGCAGGGAACCGGGATCGGCAAGCCCGAGATGCTGCGAGGCCCGTTGGCCGGCTGGTCGTCCCGCCGCATCAACGACGAACACCGCCTGATCTACCGCGTCCGCGGCACCGATCTGGAGATTGCCTCCTGCTACCGCCACTACCAGGACAAATAACCACACCCCCGCGATCCCCACCGTCCGACCAAGCAGGAAACGACAACGGCGGCCCGACCCATTTCGGGCCGTGCCGCCGTTCCAGGTGAACTCTCACCGCTCTCGCGGCTTCGAGTGACCCCCACTGGGTGGAGGTGCCGGGAATCGAACCCGGGTCCTTCGCTGCTTCGTCAGGGCTTCTCCGAGCGCAGCTCACTAAATCCCTACTCGGCCCTCCGGCTCACGTGAGCAAGTCCGGACGATGGGCCCAGTCGCAGATTAATCTCGCCGTGCGGTCCCCGCGACCGGGACCGGTTGGCCAGCCTCCTAGCTGATGCCGGCAGCTGGGACGGAGGCGCTCCCAGACCGACAGACCACGCTACTTGCCTCAGGCGGCGAGAGCGTACTGGTCAGCGTCAAACTTAGAGTTGGCGCTTATAAGTTTCCAACGACCGATTCTCGAGACGACGTTGGCTTCCTCGGCTCGCTTCCCCTGTCTCCACGTACGAAGTCGAAACCAGTCACCCCCTGGATATTGGTACAGCTCGCCCATGTTAGCTCATCCCGCGGCGAGCCCCACCGTGCAGCCCTTCTGATCGACGCGGGCCTGGCTGTGTGAGTCGCTCGGGCCGCCCTGGAACATGAAAGTGGTGGAGCCACCCGGTGCCACCGCCGAGTTGCCCCGGAAGGTCAGCCGGGTGCCGCTGCCGCCTGCCGCGTGGGCGTTGCTCCACGGGCCGGAGACCAGCCGGACGTTCTCCGAGTAGGTCACGGTCACGTCGTAGTTCTGCGGCTGCGAGCCGGTGTTCTGCACCGTCACGCTGGACACGAAACCGCCGTTCCACTTGTTGGTGGAGCAACCGACGGTCAGCTTGACCACGACCGGCGCCTTGGTCGTCTTCGTCACCGACGGCTTGGGGCTCGACGACGACTTCGACGGCTTCGGCGACGACGAGCTCTTCGACGGGCTGGCCGACACCGACGCGGACGGCGAGGCGGAGCTCGCGACCGGGGCGGACGGGGACGCCGGCGGCGTGGTGCCGGTCGCCGGGACGACGGTCGACTCGACGGCTCGCAGGTCGGCCGAGGGCTGCACCATCACCGCGTCGTCGGCGGCCGAGGCGGAGCCGCCGGCCCGTACCGCGATGAAGACGACGAGGCCGACCAGGATCGCGGCAGCCAGGCCGAAAACGCCCCGGGCCAGGAAGAACTGGCGGTCTCTGTGCTTGGACTGGGAGGACAACGGCCGATCTCCTCGAGGAAGGCGGGTCACGCCGAGCGGAGTGATCAACAAGTCTGGCTGGGCAGAATACCCCGTCAGCCCATGCCTTTGGCGCGGCGACCCATGGCCCGGGTGATCTCTTTCTTCGCGTCCCGCTCGGCCATGTCCTGCCGCTTGTCGTAGCTCTTCTTGCCCTTGGCGACGCCGATCTCGACCTTCGCGTACCCGTTCTGGAAGTAGACCGAGAGCGGGACCAGGGTGACGCCGTCGTCGCGGAGCTTGCCGATGATCCGGTGGATCTCGTCGCGCTTGAGCAGCAGTTTGCGGACCCGCCGGGGCTCGTGGTTGGTCCAGGTGCCCTGCGTGTACTCCGGGACGTGCATGCCGTGCAGGAAGATCTCGCCGTCGCTCTCGTGGCCGAACGCGTCGACCAGCGACGCACGCCCGGACCGCAGGGACTTCACCTCGGTGCCGGTGAGAACCATGCCGGCCTCGTACGTGTCGCTGATCGCGTAGTCGTGATACGCCTTGCGGTTGGAGGCGACGAGCTTGCGCCCCTGTTCGCGTGGCATACCGCGACTCCTTGCTATTGAGGACGGATCGGGCGAGGACGGATCGGGCGATCGTGCTGATCAATCTTAGCTCGACCCGCCGGAGCGACTCAGCAGAGGCACGGCGGGAGATAATTCAGCGGATTTCGGGGCGCACCGCCGAAACGGGTCTCGAAATGCAGATGCGACCCGGTCGACGCGCCGGTGCTTCCGACCAGACCGATGATCTCGCCCTGCCGGACGTACTCCCCGACGTGGACGTAGATCCGGGACTGATGGCCGTAACAGGTGGAGAAACTCGTCCCCATGATCCGCCCGTGGCTGACACACGTGTAGTTGCCGTACCCACCTCGCCAGCCGGCCTGGATCACCCGGCCAGAGGCCGCGACCCGGATGGGGGTTCCGGACCCGGCCGCGAAGTCGGTCCCGGCGTGCAATTGCCAGACGCGATAGTACGGGTCGTAGCGGTTCCCGTAATCGCTGCTCTTCCACCCGTGCACCGGCATCAGCAGCTGCCCGTGGTACCGCCCGGTGTACCCGGAGCGGGTCTCCCAGCCACGCAGGCTGGTGCGGGTCTTCCGTTCCGCCACGACCGCCGCGCGGTACTGCTCCAGCACGGTGGCCCGCTGCGCGTTCGCCGCGGCCAGCGCCGCCCGCCGGGCCAGCACCAGCTGGTAGACGTCCCGCCGGGCGCGGACCGCCTCGACCTGGGCGGTCTGCGCGGCCCGCAGCCGGGTGCCGGCGTCCGCCTCGGTCACCTCGGCGGCCCGTTTCGCCGCGCCGGCCCGGTCCTGTGCGGCGCGGGCCGCCCGCCGGGCCCCGACCAGCTCGCCCACCTGGGCGTTCTCCGAGCGGACCATCTCGTCCACCAGGCTCATCCGGTCCATCAGGTCGACCGGGCCGCTGGCCGAGGCGAGCAGGTTGAACCGGGTGATCGGGCTGCCCATGTAGCTGTTCCGGGCGATCTGGGCGACCCGGTCGCGGGCGCCGGCGACCCGCTCCCGCGCGGCCGCCCAGTCCGCGGCGATCGTCTGGTATCCGAGGCGGGCGGCGTCGGCCCGGGTCCGGGCGGTGGCCGCCTGCACCCGGGTGGCGACGACGGCGCCCCGTGAGGCGGCCACCCGGTGCTGGGCGACCGGCAGGGCGGCGGAGGCCACGGCCAGCCGGCGGGCGGCGGCTCGGGCGGTCACTCCGGCGTTCTCCAGGAGCGCCTCGGCCTGGCGTACCGCGCGGGCGGCCTTCGCGGCGTCGTCCCGGTCGGCGAGCGCCGGCGCCGGCACCGCGAGGGTGAGTCCGACGGCGCTGAGCAGGCAGAGGACGACGGTCAGCAGCGGGTTCGGTCGGCGGTACCTCACGGGGAGTCACCGTACTCCGACTAATCGCCCGCATTGCTGCAAACCGCCCGAAGGCCACGAAGGCCGCGACCCGGTCGGGTCGCGGCCTTCGGCACAAAGGTCCGGATAAGGGACTAGACCTTGAGGTAGAACCGCAGGGTGATCCAGGCGGTCCCGGCGCTCAGCACCGCACCGACCCCGGCCAGCAGCGGCAACATCAGCCAGACGTTGCCGTTCGGCACCGGCGTCAGGATCGCGGTCAGCGCCTGCAGCTTGTTGTCCAGCAGGACCACCTTGCCGATGAACAGCCCGACGAACCCGAGGACCGCGCCGGCCACGCCGGCGACCACCGCCTCGAGGACGAAGGGTGCCTGGACGAACCAGTTCGACGCGCCGACCAGCTTCATCACCGCCACTTCTCGGCGCTTGCTGTACGCGGCGACCTGGATGGTGTTACCCACCAGCAGCAACGCGGCGACGGCCATCACGATCGCGAAGACCAGTGACATCAGCTGGACCGAGTTGAAGATGTTGAACACCTTCTGCAGCAGTTCCCGCTGGTCGATCACCCGCTGGATGCCCGGTTCGCCCTCGATCTCCTTGGCGAACTTGTCGTAGTCCTCCGGGTTCTTCAGCTTCACGCGGAACGACTCCGGCAGGCTGTCCGCGTTCACGGCGGCCACGAAGTCGGGCGAGTCGGCGTAGAGAACCTTGAAGCGCTCGAGAGCCTGCTCCTTGGTCTCGTGGTTGGAGGACTTGACCAGCGGGCTCGCCTTCAGCTTCTGATCCAGTGCCTGGATCTGAGCGTCCTCGACGTTGTCCGCCAGGAAGATCGAAACCTCGATCTCGCCGTAGTAGAACGTCTTCATCCGGTCGACCTGCAGATACATCAGCACGCTGGCGCCGAGCATGGCCAACGAGACCGTAATGGTGATGATCATGGCGACCGTCATCGTGACGTTCCGCCACAGGCCCACCAGGACCTCGTTGAGAACGTACTTCACGCGCATCGGGGGGATCCTTCCAGGACTCCGCGTGTTGCTGAATCGGCGTTGAACATGTGGGCGGAGCCGGTCTCAGCCGTAGACACCGCGGGCCTGGTCACGGACGATCCGTCCGCTTTCGATCTCGATGACCCGCCGGCGCATCTGGTTGACGATGTTGGAGTCGTGCGTGACCATCACGACGGTCGTACCGGTCCGGTTGATCCGGTCCAGAAGACGCATGATCTCGATCGACGTGTCCGGGTCGAGGTTACCGGTCGGCTCGTCGGCGAGCAGGATCAGCGGCCGGTTCACGAAGGCCCGGGCCACCGCGACACGCTGCTGCTCACCACCGGAGAGCTCGTGGGGATACCGGTGCTCCTTGCCGCCGAGGCCGACCAGCTCGAGAACCTCGGGAACGACCCGCCGGGCGACGGCCTTGGTCTTGCCGATCACCTCGAGGGCGAACGCGACGTTCTCGTACGCGGTGCGGTTGGGCAGGAGCCGGAAGTCCTGGAACACGCAGCCGATCGAACGGCGGAACTGCGGGACCTTCCAGGAGCGCAGTGAAGTGACGTCCTTGGCGTTCACGACCACCTTGCCGCGCGTCGCCTGGACCTCCTTCAACAGCAACTTGATGATCGTCGACTTACCGGAACCGGAGGGGCCGATGAAGAAGACGAACTCACCCTTCTCGATCCCGACGTTGACATTGTCCAACGACGGCCGAGACGCCTTCGGATACGTCTTCGTCACGTTCTCGAGCTGAATCACGGGAGTGGAGTCTACGCGGTGTAACGAATTCGCCAAGTCCGCCGGGGTCGGGAATCTTCGCGACCTGCGGCAACAACAAAAATGAGCGACCCTCACCTGACCGAGCGTTCAGATGGGGTCGCTCAACGTCACCAAACCGCCTAGGCGGCCATCTCGTTCTGCTTGCGCCAGCGGATGCCCGCCTCGATGAAGCCGTCCACATCGCCGTCGAAAACCGACATCGGGTTGCCGACCTCGAACTCCGTACGAAGGTCCTTCACCATTTGGTACGGGTGCAGGACGTACGAACGCATCTGGTCGCCCCACGATCCGGTGGTGTCCTGCTTCAGATCGGCCATCTTGGCCCGCTCCTCCTGGCGGATGCGCTCCAGCAGGCGGGCCTGGAGAACACGCAAAGCGGACGCCTTGTTCTGCAGCTGGGACTTCTCGTTCTGACACGTGACCACGATGCCGGTCGGAATGTGCGTCAGCCGCACCGCCGAGTCGGTCGTGTTGACGCTCTGCCCACCCGGGCCGGACGAGCGGTAGACGTCGGTCTTGAGCTCGTTCTCCGGGATCTCGATGTGGTCGGTCTGCTCCACGACCGGCATCACCTCGACACCGGCGAAGCTGGTCTGCCGGCGGCCCTGGTTGTCGAACGGGCTGATCCGGACCAGCCGGTGGGTGCCCGACTCGACGCTCAGGGTGCCGTAGGCGTACGGCACCTTGACCGTGAAGGTGGCCGACTTGAGGCCGGCCTCCTCCGCGTACGACGTGTCGTAGACCTCGGTCGGGTAGCCGTGCCGCTCGGCCCACCGCAGGTACATCCGCAGCAGCATCTCGGCGAAGTCGGCGGCGTCCACGCCACCGGCCCCGGCCCGGATCGCCACCAGCGCCTCGCGGGAGTCGTACTCCCCGGAGAGCAGGGTGCGGACCTCCATCTCCTCGATCGACTTGGTCAGCGTGGCGATCTCGGCGCCGACCTCCTCGACCGAGTCGGCGTCACTCTCGGCCTCGGCCATCTCCAGGAGCAGGCCGGCGTCGTCCAGGCGGGAGCGCAGGCGCTCCAGCTTGGAGATCTCACCGGCGACGTACGACAGACGACTGTTGACCTCCTGCGCACGGGCCTGGTCGTCCCAGAGGTCGGGCGCGGACGCCTGCTCCTCGAGATCCGCCTTGTCCCGGCGCAGCTTGTCGACGTCCAGGACGTTCTCGATGTTGCGCAGGGTGGAGTCGAGCGCTTTGAGTTGTTCGGGAAAGTCGGCAGCGGTCACGACACTCAAGACTACGCCGCCCGGCCAGATCACTGGCCGGGGCGTCGGGAAAACTCAATCGGACGGAACGGTCTTCAACCAGCTGAGCGCCGCCTTGTGATAGGCGACGGCGAACTCCAGCGCGGCCGCGCCGTACGAGTCGTCGTTCTTCTTCGCCTCCTTGGCCTGTTCCTTGGCCATCGCCAGAGCCTCGGAGTGGTACTGGTTGGCAGTGGTGTAGAGGGTCTGCAGCTGCTCGGTGCTGTGCTGCTGACCGAAGGCGACTCGCAGCGCGACCGGATTGCGCAGCGCGTCCCGGCCGGGCGACTCGGTCAGCCAACGCCCGAAGGCACGCTTCCCGGAGGCGGTGATCGCGTAGGGCTGACTGGAACGTGGACCCGGCTTGCCGAGGCGTACATACCCCATCTCGGCCAGTACGGGCAACTCGCGGTACACCTGGCTCCGCGTCATCGACCAGTAGGGCCCGAGGCGGCGTTCGGCAGCCGCCATGAGCTGTCCGCCGGTCATCGGCCCCTCGTGAAGCAGGCCGAGCAAGGCGGCAGCCGTGGGATTGATTTGGAAGTCGGGCATGCCTTCTAAGCTGCCACTTTGTCGGTCCGGCGTCCAGGATTTCGCACGATCCGTCCAGTTTGCGCCTCCACAAACGACTGTCCCGCACAGACAGTCCGACAACGAGCGGTCAGACCGGGCGTTTCGCGCCCCATCGCCGAGTTGACCAGCTAAAATGGAGCACCTATTCGGTCAGACAGGCAGGCCGAGGCAGGAAAACCCCATAGCTGGACAAGTCGCCGCGCACATTCGGACAATCAGTACATGTGGCGGTTCTCCCTCCCTGGGCCCGCTCCCACGGGCGGTTTCCGGCCCGCTGACGGCCGGTAAGGGGTCCGCAGGTTCGCCTATTACCCTGACCCCATGACCGACCCCGAGCCCCAGTCCGCCCCGGAGACCCGCGAGGTCTCCCGCCTCACCGCGATCCTGCTGGCAGTCGCCGCGATCGCCTGGGCGGCCGGGATGCTGCTGTCGGCCCGCGCCAAGATCACCAGCTGGGCGGACGCGGCGATGGAGGTCACCTCGACGGCCTACGCGCTGCCCGGCGCCGTCTCCGCGGCCATCGTGGCCGGTGCCGCCGTCGCCCTGCTGGTGCTCACCCTGCTGAGCGGCCGCCGGCCGCTCGGCGCCACCGTCCGGTTCACCATCGGCACCGGCAGCGGGCTCCTGGTCGGTGTGCTCTGCGCGCTGGTGCTCTTCACGATCAACACCGAGGGCACGATGTACGCCGCGGTCGGCGGAACGGTCGCCGCGGCCGCCACCATCGGCGGGGCGTTCGCCGGCCTGCGCGTCCCGCCGGTGATCGCCGCCGCCGGCTGGGCGACGCTCGGCGTCTTCGCCGTCGGCCTGGTCCTGAACGACCAGTACGTGCAGAACCCGGTGCTGAACCTGCTCGGCAACGACTCCACCGAGGCCGCGGCGAATGCCAACCAGAATTTCGCGTACGGGCAGTCCGCGCTCAGCGGTCTCGCCGCCGGCCTGATCGTGTTCGTCGTCCTGCGCCGCGCCGGGCGCCGGGCCGGCGCCGACCTGCACTGGCCGTTCTACCTGATCGCGGGCGCCGGTGCGGGCCTGCTGTCGGTGATCTCCGAAGTGCTGACCCGGACCGCCGGGGCGCAGGTGCTCGACCTGGCCGGCAAGGTCAGTGAGCTGGAGAAGTCGGTGCAGGAGATCCTCAGTACCAACCGGTTGAACAGCGCGCTGATCGTGCTCTTCGTCGGCGCGTTCACCGCGATGGTCGCGGTCGGACGGACGCTGTCCCCGGCGGCGGACGAGGACGAGGACGAGATCACCGACGCCGCGGCGGCCGGCCGGGCGGACGCCGCGGATCAGTCCGACATTGCGGACACTCCGGCGGCGGGGTGGTCCGGCCCGGCCGATCGGTCCGACAAAGCGGACGCTCCGGTCGAGCTCAAGGCCGACGCGGAGACCGCCGACGAGGCCGTCCACGAGGAGCGGTCAGCGCCCGCCGAGCGGGGCTGAGGGTTTCCGCAACCACCCTCGGACGTCGCCCTGCAGGGCCTCGCGTTCTGGGCGCGCCAGCGCCCTGCGAGGACCGGAAGGGTCCCCGCGGGAGCGACGATCAGTTATTGGCCGCAGCCGAGGCAATGAAGAATTTGATCTTTTGAAGTACGGGTTTCAGAGCAGCTCGCCGAGCTCGGTGACGGCGTACCACTCCAGCTCGTGATCCTCGGCGCTGTCGACGGTGAACTGCGCGTCCGGGTCGCCGGCGAGGGCCTCGTCGATCACCTCGGCGGCCGCCGCGACCGCCTCGACCGCGTCGGTCCCGTCCACGTGGATGCTCGCCACCTCGGTCATCTGCACCGCGCCGGGCAGCCGGACCGTGCTGGAACCCAGCTCGATCTCCTCCCGGAGCAGCGCGGCGGCCGGCACGTCCGCGGAAACCACCACCCGGCGGCGGGGCGCGTCGCCGTCGTGCCGGAGCAGCTGCAGAGCGGCCTGCGCGGCCCGGGTGAAGGCCACGTACTCCAGCTCCTCCTCGTCGCCCTCGGCATACCACTCCCGCAGCGCGGGCGTCACCGCGTGCGCCTCGGTCGCCCCGGTGCCGAGCCGGCCCTCCGCCCGCAGGGCCGCCAGCATCGGCATGGTGGCCGGCACGTAGACCCGGACCAGCTCGGTGATCGGCACGTTCTCCTCCTGTGTCGCCATCCCGGTCAGTACACCGCCGCCGCGGTCCGGGAGAGGCCCATTCCACCAGGCGTCTCCGGATCGTGGACACCCGGGATGATGACAGCGGCAAACGGTGGCAAACTCAAGCTGCCGTAGTCAACGAGGGTGGAGGCCACCGTGGAGTCCCGGTTCCTGTTGCTGTCCGACGTGGCGGCCGAGCTGAACGTCTCGGACTCGCAGGTCTATCACATGGTGCGCAGCGGTGAACTGCCCGCGATCAAGATCGGGGGGCGGGGGCAGTGGCGGGTGGAGCGGGCCCGGCTGGAGGAGTACATCCAGGGGAAGTATGCGGAGACCGCGGCCTGGGTCCGGGAGAACCCGATGAGCGAGCGGGATCCGGAGTGAGCGGGTCCTAGGTTTCGGCGGATCCTGCCGCCTCCTCGAGTTTGTGCCTCCCAAGTACGTGCGCTTTAAGCGGCTCATGTGGCTTTTGTGCGTCGTTTCAGAATCGCCTCGCGGCGTTGACGGTCGCTTGTGGACGTGGGCAGACTGGGCCTGTCGCAAGCAAACGGAGGCAAACGCAAGGATTGGCGGTGAAGATGCGGTCCGCGACCGACATTGCACCCGCCGGGTCCCGCGCGGCGATACGCCTGCGCCCGGTCCCGCGGTATGAACCCCCGTTCGACGACGAGCTGACGCCTCAGCTGTGGTCGTCGGCTCAGCAGTTGGCGCTGGACTGGTCCCAGCCGCCCGCGCCGGACCAGCCATCCGGTCGAGGCCGGGCGGCGGGGCGCAGGCCCGCCGGCGGTCCTGCCGGCGGCGGTCCTGCCGGCGGCGGTCCTGCCGGCGGCGGTCCTGCCGGCGGCGGTCCTGCCGGCGGCGGTCCTGCCGGCGGGGATGGGTCCGGCGGCGATCGGGCCGAGGGGCTGAGCGTCCGTGGCAGGAGCCGGGGGTCCGGCACGAGCGGCGAGATCCACGAACCCGGCGCGAGTGGGCAGCGCGGGTCCGCCGGGCTCGACAGCAACGCGAGCCATGGGTCCGGGGGCGGCGCCAATGCGGCCGGCCCGGGGCTCGATGCCGGCGGGCGGGGCGTGCCGGGACGGGTCGGGCCGCGGCTCGGCACTCATCTGTCCCGGGCGAACGCGGCCTGCGACGGCGGCGCGGACTGCCCCGGGGTGGGCTGCGGTACAGCTCACGGCAGCGCCGGGGCCGGATCCGGCGGTGTGGCGGTGGAGCCGCCGGTGGTGGCGGGTGCTTCCGGGGACGCGAAGCTGGCGGTCAAACGGTTCGTGCGGATGTGCGTGGAGGTCCTCAACGGGCACCGCCCGGCGACGCACCTGCGGCAACTGTCGCTTCCCGCCGAGGCCGCCGATGTGGTGGCGCAGGGGCTCGCCGGGGCTCGGCGGGTCGCCGACATGCGCCGTCCGCGCCGGCCCGGTGACCGGCGTCTGCAGCGGCCGTCCCCGGTCGCGGTGCTCCGGGTCCATCTCTGCGAGCCTCGGGCGGGCGCTGTGGAGGTCGCCGTGGCACTGGTCACCGGAGAACGCACCTGGGCCATGGCACTACGCCTCGAACTCCACCAGGAGGCCTGGTCCGCCACCACCCTCCGCCTCATCTAGCCGCCGGCCACTCCTGCCGGGCCGCCCACAGCCCGGCAGGGAAAGCCGAGCCTCCGACCCACAGCTCTGCGGGGAGAGGCGGGCTGTGCCGCCCTACAGCCCGGCACAGCCCTGCCTCACGGCGCGGCGCGGCACGGCGCGGCACGGCGCGGAAGGCCGACCGAGCCCGCCTCACGGCCCGGCGTCGAGGCCAGCCCGTCCCGCGGGCGCGGCCCAGGGCGCGGCCCAGGGGCCCTCGGCGTGATCGCGGGCGCGGGCGTGATCGCGGGCGCGGGCCTGATCGCGGGCGCGGGCCTGATCGCGGGCGCGGGCCTGATCGCGGGCGCGGGCCTGATCCCGGGCCTGGTCGGGGCCGCGGGCGTGGGAAGTCGGTGAGGTGTGGAGATGGGTGGCGCAGGTAGCAGGGGAGGCACCCGGGGCGCCCGGTGAGCTACACGGGCGGCGGGCGTTCCGGGTTCCACAGACAAGGCCGCGCGGACCGCGCCAACGAGAACGGCCCGCGCACCGGCGGAGAGCCGGGCACGGGCCGATCGTCAATGCTGCGGGTCAGGCGGGGCCGCTCGGGGCTCCGTGGCAGCGCTTGTACTTCTTGCCGGAGCCGCAGTAGCACGGCGCGTTGCGGGACGGCCCGTTCGACTCGGACTCCTTCGCCGCGTGCCGGCCGGCCGTGGTGTGGGCCGGGTTCGCCGGGATCGGCGAGCCGCCCGGGCCGAACGCCGACGGCACCTCCGGCTGCTGGTTCTGGATCACCGGGCTGCCGCCGCCGGCCTCGCCGTCGATCGCCGGCGCGGTGTACTGCAGGTTCTGCGGGCGGTTGCCGCCCCCGAGACCCTTGGCGCGCACCTCGACGTGCTCGACCGGCACGTCGTCGTCCGGCACGTCGCCGACCTTGGGCAGCGCGAACGCCTGCGACGGGTCGACCGTGATGGTGGGCTGCTCCTCGACCTGGACTTCGAGGTTGAAGACGAAGCCGACGGCCTCCTCCTTGATCCCCTCCATCATCGCGTTGAACATGTCGAAGCCCTCGCGCATGTACTCGACCACCGGGTCGCGCTGCGCGTACGCCCGCAGGCTGATGCCTTCCTGCAGGTAGTCCATCTCGTAGAGGTGCTCGCGCCACTTGCGGTCGATCACCGCGAGCAGCACCTGCCGCTCCAGCTCCCGGACCGCCTCGGAGCCGAGCTCCTCCTCGCGGGCCGAGTACGCCCCCTGGGCGTCCTGCTTGAGCTGCTCGATCAGGAACTCCTGGTCGATCGCGTTGCGCTCGCCGCCGGACTCCTCGATCAGGTCCTCGATGGTGAGGGTGACCGGGAAGAGCCGGCGCAGGTTCGTCCAGAGCTGCTCGAGGTCCCAGTCCTCCGCGTAGCCGTCGGAGGTGGCCACCGTGACGACGTCCGCGATCACGTCGTCGATCATGTGGGTGACCTGGTCGTGCATGTCCTCGCCGTCGAGCACCCGCTTGCGCTCGGCGTAGACGACCTGGCGCTGCTTGTTCATCACCTCGTCGTACTTCAGCACGTTCTTCCGGATCTCGGCGTTCTGCGCCTCGATCTGGGTCTGCGCGCTGCGGATCTGCCGGGTCACCATCTTGGACTCGATCGGCACATCCTCGGGGATGTTGAACCGCTCCATGACGGCCTCGACCGCGCCGGCCCGGAACCGCTTCATCAGGTCGTCCTGCAGCGACAGGTAGAACCGGGACTCGCCCGGGTCGCCCTGCCGGCCGGACCGGCCGCGGAGCTGGTTGTCGATGCGGCGGGAGTCGTGCCGCTCGGTGCCCAGGACGTAGAGCCCGCCGGCCGCCTGCACCTCGGCCTGCTCCACCTCGCAGGCCTCCTTGACCTGCGGGAGGACCTCTTCGAGGGCCTTCGCGTACTCCTCCGGGTTCTCCGCCGGGTCGAGCCCGCGCTGGGCGAGCTCCTGCGCGGCGAGGAAGTCCGCGTTGCCGCCGAGCAGGATGTCGGTGCCACGGCCGGCCATGTTGGTGGCGACCGTGACGCCGCCCTTGCGGCCGGCCTGCGCGATGATCGTGGCTTCCTGCGCGTGGAACTTCGCGTTCAGCACGCTGTGCGGGATGCCGCGGCGGCGCAGCAGGGTGGAGAGGATCTCCGAGTTCTCCACCGAGACCGTGCCGACCAGGACCGGCTGGCCGGTCGCGTGCCGCTCGGCGATGTCCTCGATGACCGCGTCGAACTTGGCCTTCTCGGTCTTGTAGATCACGTCCGGGTGGTCGATGCGGACCATCGGGCGGTGCGTCGGGATGCTCACGACGCCGACCTTGTAGACGCTGTTGAACTCGCCGGCCTCGGTCTGCGCGGTACCGGTCATGCCGCCGAGCTTGTTGTACAGGCGGAAGTAGTTCTGCAGGGTGACGGTCGCCAGGGTCTGGTTCTCCTGCTTGACCTCCACCCCCTCCTTCGCCTCGATGGCCTGGTGCATGCCCTCGTTGTAGCGGCGGCCGTGCAGGATGCGACCGGTGAACTCGTCGACGATCAGCACCTCGCCCTCGGCGCTGACGATGTAGTCCTTGTCCTTGCGGTACAGCTCCTTGGCCTTGATGGCGTTGTTCAGGTAGCCGACCAGCGGGGTGTTCACCGACTCGTACAGGTTGTCGATGCCGATCCGGTCCTCGACCCGGGAGACGCCGCGCTCGGTGACCGCGACGGTCCGCTTGGCCTCGTCGACCTCGTAGTCGCCGGCGCCGTCCTTGCCCTTCTCGAGCCGCTTCACGATGGCGGCGAACTCGCCGTACCACCGCTGGGAGTGCTCGGCCGGGCCGGAGATGATCAGCGGGGTCCGCGCCTCGTCGATGAGGATCGAGTCCACCTCGTCGACGATCGCGAAGTTGTGGCCGCGCTGGACCAGTTCGTCCCTCGACCACGCCATGTTGTCGCGCAGGTAGTCGAAGCCGAACTCGTTGTTCGTCCCGTAGGTGATGTCGCACTGGTAGGCGGCGCGGTGGTCGGCGGCCGGCCGGTTCGGCAGGATCACGCCGACGGTCAGGCCGAGGAACACGTGCACCCGCCCGACCCACTCGGCGTCCCGCTGGGCCAGGTAGTCGTTCACCGTGATGATGTGCACGCCGTCGCCGCTCAACGCGTTGAGGTAGGCCGGGAACACGCCGGTCAGGGTCTTGCCCTCACCGGTCTTCATCTCCGGGATGTTGCCGAAGTGCAGCGCGGCGCCACCCATCAGCTGGACGTCGTAAGCCCGCTGCCCGAGCACCCGCTTGGCGCCCTCCCGGGCCACCGCGAACGCCTCGGGAAGCAACGAGTCGAGTGCCTCGCCTTCCTGATAGCGCTCCTTGAACGCCTCGGTGCACTCGCGCAACTCGTCGTCGGTGAGGTCGACGTAGTCATCCTCGATCGAGTTGACCGCGTCCGCGATCGCCTTGAGCCGGCGTACCATGCGGCCTTCACCGGCACGGAGGATCTTTTCCAATATCGACACGGGTCAGCGCTCCCCTAGACAGTCTGCCGAACCATCGTAGGCATCTTCTTCCGAGCGCTGTGACCCGAGCCTCCCAGTAATCTCGCAAAAGGGATTAAACGGGGCAGGAAGTTCGCTGACAGCGCAGTTGGCGACCGATTCGAACCTGTTTGGCGCCCGGGCGAGTCTGAGAAAGGATGTCCCGGTGGATCAGGAGAACGAGGTGGGACTGCGCGCCTTCGGCCCGCAGGACGAGGCGGCTTTCGCCGCGACACGCGAGGATCACCTCGGCCGCCGCTTCCTTCCGCGGCTGCCGGGCACGACCAGCGATTATGCGTACGTGATAACCGCCGGAGGCGCCGGCTACCCGGCCGGCGGGATCGAGCTGGACCACCTGCTGCCCGGGCGAGGCGCAGCGGAGGCCCGGTTCTGGGTCGGGCCGCACGCGCGCCGCCGCGGCATCGCGACCGCCGCCCTGCGCACCCTCGGCGAGCGGGTCTTCGGCGACGGCGCGCCCGGGATCCCCCGGTTGCACCGCCTGGAGCTGCTGATCCAGCAGGACAATCCGCTGGCCCAGCGGGTCGCGCTGGCGGCCGGCTTCACCCGGGAGGGCGAGCGGCGCGGCGCGCTGCCGAACCCGGCCGGCGGGCACGACGACGCGCTGGTCTACGCCCGGCTGGCGATCGACTCCGGCGAGCCGGCCGAGCGGCTGCTGCCGGATCTGCCCGGCGGCGAGCTGACCGACGGCGTGGTCACGCTGCGCCCGCTCAGCGAGGACGACGTGCCGTTCTACACCGAGCTGCACAGCCTGCCGGACATCGTGGCGAGCGGGGTGCCGCCGACCGCCCCGAGCGCGGCCGAGGTGCGCCTGCGCTGCTCCTGGGCGCCCTCGCACTGGCTGGCCGGCAGCCGTGCCGACATGGTCGTGGTGGACGCCGCGAGCGGTCGCCCGGCCGGCGAGATGTCGCTTTACTACCAGGAGCCGCGCACCGGACAGGCGATGATCGGGTACAGCCTGATGCCGGAGTTCCGTGGCCGTGGGATGACCACCCGGGCCGCGAAGCTGCTCGCGCTCTGGGCGTTCGCGGAGACCGGCATCGCCCGGCTGATCGCCGGCACGTTCCCGGACAATCTGGCGTCGCAACGGGTGCTGACGAAGGCCGGGTTCCGGCGCGAGGCGTACCTGCGCTCCCGGCTGCCCGGCATGGCCGGCGCCCGCCACGATGACGTCCAGTTCGTGCTGCTCGCCGAAGACCTGCTGGCGCAGGCCTCCGGCGAGGAGGTCACCCAGCCAGGCTGAGAATGCCGTAGTCGTAGCCGCGCCGGCGATAGACGACGCTGGGCCGGCCGCTTTCCTTGTCCTGGAACAGATAGAAGTCGTGCCCGACGAGTTCCATCTGGAAGAGCGCGTCGTCGACGGTCATCGGCTCGCCGGAGTGCTCTTTCTCGCGCACGATGCGCCATGGCTGGCCGTCGTCGTGCTCGACCAGTTCCTCGACCTCTGGCTCAGCGGTCAGCGTGGCGGTGCCACCCTTGGTCAGGTCGGTGGGAAGGTTCGCGGTGGCGGCGGCGACGGAGACCGGCGCGTGCCGTCCGCGGTGGACGCGGCGACGGTCGGCGGAACGGCGCAACCGGGCGTCCAACTTGCTGAAGGCGCAGTCCAGAGCTGCGTAGAAATCCTGGGCCTGAGCTTCGGCCCGGACCACCGGTCCCTTGGTCATGACCGTGATCTCGACGCGCTGGCAGGTGTCGGCCTGGCGCGGATTGCGTTCGTGGAACAGCTCGACGTCGACCCGGATCAGCTTCTGGTCGTACCGCTCGACCTTGCTCAGCTTCTCGGCGACATGCTCTCGATAGTGGTCGGGAACCTCTACGTTGCGGCCCTTGACGACAATGTCCACTCGTGACCTCCCCCAACGTGAATTCATGGGGCGCCGGGCTGCCGGCGCATCGTGTTGCTTGAGAAGGACGCCGCGCGCCTGGAAGAAAAAACGACGCGGCAAACGTAGTGAGACGACTCCTTTCCGGTACGGCGAGAATCGCTGTTCCCGGTGGCGGGTAAGTTGATGAACCCTACCCTCGTCACCTAGACGCTAACCTGCCGATCCCTGCGAGTCACCCCTCGTTGGGGATACCGGATGGCTGACGTTCGCCTCTATCGGCGCACGCAGGCTTGACTGCAGTCAAATTCCCGGACGGTTTCGGCGAAGTTGTGTCGCTGCCAGCACCGCGGCGCCCGTGACCTGCATGCCCGCCTCCTCTAGACGACGTACCGCGGCGGCCAGCGTGGCCCCGGTGGTGACGATGTCGTCCGCTACCACCAGCGTGCCTCGCCAGGCGTCGCCGCGCCGCAAATTACGGATTCGAGCGGGGCGGATTCGCAGCGAATTGACAGCGGTGATCGACCGTGCGGCGGCGTCCAGTGACGTGGAGTCAGGCCTGGGCAGCGCCCGCAGCGGCTGCTCGACCCGGGCCGTCCAGCCGGCCGCCCGCAACCGGTCCGCGGCGTGCGTGCTCAGCCGGGTCATGTGGTCGCCGTACCGCTCCCGGCGGGCCGCCCGGGTGGACGGGACGGGCACGATCAGCACCGGGCGGTCCCGCGGCGCGACGGCCGCGACGGCACCGGCGAGCAGCGCGCCCAGCGGCCGGGCCAGACGATGACGACCCTTCTCCTTGTACGCCAGCAACGCCCCGCGCAGCGCGCCCCCGTACGGCCCCACGGCCATGCAGGGCGGAAAGCCGGGCGGCGGCGGGCTCGGCGCCGACCAGGCCGGTCGCAGCCCCTCCAGCTCGGTCACACAGGCCGCGCAGGCGCCCTGCCGCAGCCGGGTGCGCTCCGCGCCGCAGCCCGCGCACGCGCCCGGCAGCACCAGGTCGGCCAACTCAGCGAGGACGCCGGTCATGCCCGGCCGCGCTTTCCAGGCGGAAGAAGCCGGCCGCGCACTCCAGGCAGCCGGGGCCGGCCGCTCATTCCAGGTAGAAGGGGGCGGTCGGGACCGCGTCGGCGGCCGGGTCGGGGGCCTGGCCGGCCACCTGATCCGCGCCGATCGCCTTGGGCCCGGCGAGCGCCTCCCAGGCCTTGCCCTCGTACGAGTACGACACGAACCGCGAGTACGCCCGGCCGGTGTTCGGGTTCGAGGTGAGCGGGTTCGCCGGGTACACGGTCAGCGACTCCACCGGCTTGTCGCCGAGGTCGGCCAGCCGCCCGGTCTGCAGCGCGCCGTCGATCGACACGTCCACGATCGTCGTCCGCTTGTCCGAGGAGCGGACACCGGCCACGGTCAGCCAGCCCTCGCTGTTGAAGCCGACCGCGGTCACCGACAGCAGCGCGGCCGGCCGGATCTGCTGCGGGCTGTCCAGTGCCGGGGTGTCCCCGCTGGTGGTGAGCGCCGCGCGGTACAGCTTGCCGTCGACCACCAGGAGCACCCGGCGGCCGTCCGGCGCCACCGCGAGCGCGCTGATCGTGGTGCCCGGCCCGGTCCACGGGATCGGCTGGGCCGGGCCCTTCTTCGGGCCGAAGGAGTAGAGCTTGCCGCCCGCGGTGATCAGGCCGATCGCGCCGTCGGCCTGGTCCGGCTCGGTGATCGCCCAGGCCGGCGTGCCGAGCGTGCCGGACAGCCCGCTGATCGGCTGCAGCGCGGCCTGCGCCCCGGTCGCGGCGGAGGCCACCCGGAGCACGTCCGACTTGCCGCCGGCCCGGGTCACCACGGCCGCGAAGGTGTGCGAGGTGGAGGCGCTCATCGCGGCGAGCCGGACGTCCTTGTTCTGCTCCGGCTCCAGCACCGGCACCTGGGCGGGCGCGTTGGCCGACCCGGAGATCCGGCGGATCTTGCCGGCGTAGACCACGAACCGCTCGGGGTCCGCGTCCAGCTGGGCGCCGGGGTTGCTGGCGACGTAGTCCTCACCCGAGTACGACCCGGCGACCTGCAGGCCGACCTTGAGCACCAGCTGGGTGGTGGAGGGCAGCAGCGGCCGCAGCGACCACTGGATCTGCTGGCGCAGCCGGCTCAGCGGCAGCGCCGAGTCGGTCGCCGGCAGCGCCTGCGTGCTCAGCGTGATCTGCAGCTTGTTGTCGCTGACCTCGACCACCTTGCCGATCAGCGTGGTGCCGTCGGCCAGGTCGGAGACCGAGAGCCAGGGGGCCGGCCCGTTCAGCAGCCAGGTCATGATCGTGGTGGGGCGCTGCTCGGCGGGCACCGTGTCCGGCATGTAGCGGACGTCCGGCACCAGCCCGGTGTAGTCGGTGTTCCAGAAGTAGATGGTGCGCTCTTCGTAGTAGCTGTTCAGCGCGTCGTCGCTGATCAGCAGGCCGGGCGGCGGGTCGGTGACGTACAGCCCGGAGCCGGACTGGCCGGCGGCGAAGCCCACTTTGATCTTGTAACTGCCCCGGCGGGCCTCGGTGGCCGGCTCCAGCAGGCCGAACTTGTCCAGCGTGCCGACCTGCTCGTAGGAGAGCTCGACCACGTCGCTGCCCGGGGTGACCAGCGGCGCCTGGGTCAGCCGGACCACCGTCAGGCCGGTGCCCTTGGGGTCGAACTTGGCCGCCACGTCCTTGGTCATGAACGTGCGCATCCGGTCGGCCGCGGAGTCCAGGTCGCCGGCCGCGACGCGCAGGTAGTTCTCCACGAACTGGGCGCGGTCGTCGGTGGCGTCCCGGGCGATCTGGCCCGGGTCCCGCTCGCCGCCGGAGGTGATCCCGGCGGACGGGCCGGCCCCGACCACTGTCACGCCGGACTCGTCCGGGATCCCGCAGCCGCCGGTCAGCAGCGCGACCAGCGCGACGGCGGCCGGCAGCACGACCGGGCGAGCGTTCCGACGGCGCATCAGCCCACCTCCGCGGTGCGGTCCCGGGGAATCAACGGCAGCGGGGCGGCGACCAGCCGGTCCCCCGCCCGGATCGGCAGCGTGAGCCGGAACTGGGAGCCCTCGCCGGGCGCGCCCCACGCCTCCAGCCAGCCGCCGTGCAGCCGGGCGTCCTCGGCGCTGATCGACAGGCCCAGGCCGGTGC
This sequence comes from Actinoplanes sp. L3-i22, assembly GCF_019704555.1. Classification (NCBI taxonomy): domain Bacteria; kingdom Bacillati; phylum Actinomycetota; class Actinomycetes; order Micromonosporales; family Micromonosporaceae; genus Actinoplanes; species Actinoplanes sp. L3-i22. The sequence continues at coordinate 1,002,388 of NZ_AP024745.1, read as the reverse complement.
CGCCGGTCTGCCGGGCCCGGGACGGGTCGGCCCGCCAGAACCGGTTGAAGACCAGGCGCTCCTCGCCGGGCTTCAGGCCGATGCCGTGGTCCCGCACGGTGATCGAGACCGCCGCGTCGTCGGTGGCCATGGTGATCTGCACCGGCCGGGCCTCGCCGTGCTCGACCGCGTTGCCGACCAGGTTGCGCAGCACCCGCTCGACCCGGCGCGGATCCACCTCGGCGATCACCGGGCCCTCGGGCAGGTGCAGTTCCAGCTCGACGCCGACCCGCTCGGCCAGGCCGGCGAGCCGCTCGGCGACCCGCTCGACGATCGGCACCAGGTCGGCGTGCTCGGAGTCGAGCGCGGCGAACCCGGCGTCGAACCGGCTGATCTCCAGCAGGTCGGTGAGCAGGCCCTCGAAGCGGTCCAGCTCGTTCTGCAGCAGCTCGGCGCTGCGCGCCACGGCCGGCTCGAAGTCCTCCCGCTCGGAGAAGATCAGGTCGGCGGCCATCCGGACCGTGGTCAGCGGGGTGCGCAGCTCGTGCGACACGTCCGAGGTGAAGCGCCGCTGCAGCCGGGACATCTCCTCCAGCCGGACGATCTGCCGCTGCAGGTTCGCCGCCATCTGGTTGAACGCGGCCGCGAGCAGGGCCAGGTCGTCCTCGCCGTCGACCTTCATCCGCTGGTCCAGCAGGCCGGCCGAGAGGCGCTGGGCGGTCCGCGCGGCGACCCGGACCGGGGTCACCACCAGCCGGGTGACCAGGCCCGCCACCACGCCCAGCAGGACCACCAGGGCCAGGCCGGTGACCAGCACGGTGTTGCGGATCTGGTTGGCGGCGCGGTCCTCGGTGGTCAGCGGGACGGCGTAGTAGAGCTCGACGTGCCCGAACTTGGCCGGCACCGGCGACCCGTACACCAGGTATTTGGTCGGATGACCCTTGAGCTCGACGGTCCGGATCTGGCTCGCCACCCGGGTGTTGTCCGCGACCGCGTGGATCATCGCCGGGGTGATCAGGTCGCGGGTGTCCATCGACGGGACGGTCTTCGGGTCGATCTCCGGGTACTGCTCCGCCCGGATCGACACCACGGTGCCGCTGTCGCCGGCCTGGTCACCGTCGTACAGCTCGTTGACGGTCTCGCTGATCGTGGTCGGCAGCTCCGGGTCGTACGCCTGCGGGTGCACGGTGAGCTGCTGCGAGGCCCAGTCGACCTTGCGCTGCAGGGACGCCGAGATCTCGTCCTGCGCGCGGTCCAGCAGGATCTTGGCGCTGCGGTCCGCGATGAACCAGCCGAACGTCCCGACCAGCAGGCTGGACGCGACCAGGGTCAGCGTGACCACGCGGACCTGCAGCGAGCGCCGCCAGGAGCGGCGCACCGGCGCGGTGTGACTCTCGAGCCGGTGCGCGACCACGCGCCAGCCGCGCCGCGTCACCCGAAGGACGCGGCGCACGGGTTGGGGAAGCCAGGCCGGTGCACGCATATCGCGGCAAGGTTAACCGCTGGTGGCGATCAGCCGGTGCCCGCCTTGTAGCCGACACCGCGGACCGTCAGGATGATCTCCGGCCGCTCGGGGTCCGGCTCGATCTTCGCCCGCAGTCGCTGCACGTGCACGTTCACCAGCCGGGTGTCCGCCGCGTGCCGGTAACCCCAGACCTGTTCGAGCAGCACCTCGCGGGTGAACACCTGGCGCGGCTTGCGGGCCAGGGCCACCAGCAGGTCGAACTCGAGCGGCGTGAGCTTGACCTCTTCGCCGTCCCGGGACACGGTGTGCGCCGGCACGTCGATGGTGATCTGGTTGCCGGGCGGGCCGATGGTCAGCATCTCGGGCGCGGCGTCCTCGCCCCGGCGCAGCCGGGCCCGCATCCGGGCGACCAGCTCCTTGGGCTTGAACGGCTTCACCACGTAGTCGTCGGCGCCGGACTCGAGGCCGAGCACCACGTCCACGGTGTCGCTCTTCGCGGTCAGCATGACGATCGGAATGCCGGACTCGGCCCGGATCGCGCGGGCGACGTCGATGCCGCTCATCCCCGGGAGCATCAGATCGAGCAGCACGATGTCCGGGCGACTTTCCCGGAAAGCGGCGAGCGCGCGTTCGCCGTCCGCCACGAACGAGGGCAGGAATCCCTCACTGCGCAGGACGATGCCGAGCATCTCGGCCAACGCGGGATCGTCGTCGACGACCAGTACCCGGGCTCTCATGCGGTCCAATATTGCACTGTCCTCCCGGCCCCCGCGCTACCCGGGGGGCGATCTTGCCCGGCAGCTTACGCGAAAAGGCACCTCGCCCAGAAGGCCATGAGCGCGGCGGAAACCCAGAGTGAGGACATGAAAACGGGCGGTCCCGGACCGGGACCGCCCGCTGCGCGCACATTCGATGTGTCAGCTGTGATGTGTCAGCTGTTACGCGCCGGGCCGGTCGAACTCTCCCGCGCGGACTCCGGCGAGAAAACCGGTCCAGTCCGGCGCGTCGAAGCTGAGCACCGGGCCGGTGGCGTCCTTGGAGTCGCGCACCAGAATCGCTGCCGGCGTGTTGGCGACCTCGACACAATGCCCAGCAGCGCCACTCCGGCTGCTCTTACGCCAAGTGATCGTGGCGTCCTGCATGGTTTCTCCCCTTCCAATGGAAATGCATCTCCATTGGACCCCACCGCGGGCGTTCACCGCGCTAAACGATCCCTCGTCTCAGCGATGACCGTTCGGCTCTCTTCTTTCGACAAAGCGCGTTCGCGCAGGTCATCGAAGGCGTCTTGGTACACTTCGATGTCCTCCGGCTTCACCCGGAAGTGACCGCCGGTCAACCCTTCAGAGTGCACGACCGGATTCCGTGTCCCGTCCGGAAACGCGAGCACCAGGAACGATTCGGTCAATCCGGCATGCGCTCCGGCGGCGAACGGCAGGATCAGCACCTCGACGCCGGGCTGCTCGGTGGCGTCGTGCAACCGGGTCAGTTGCCGGACCAGCACGTCCCGGCCGCCCACCTCGCGGCGCAGGACCCCCTCGTCCAGAACCACCCGCAGCGTGGCCGGTGGCTCCCGGGTGAAGACCCGCTGGCGGTCCATCCGCACGTTCACCCGGCGCTGGATCATCTCGCCGTCCTCGATGCCGGCGCCGGTCTCGATCACGGCGCGGGCGTACTCACTGGTCTGCAGCAAGCCCGGCATCACCTGGGCCTCCCACTGGGAGATCGAGATCGCCTCGCCCTCGAGCGCGAGATATTCGTCGTACGGCTCCGTGACGAACGAGCGGTAGGAGGTCCACCAGGCCCGGGCCCGCCCGCGCTTGGCCAGATCGTGCAGGCGACCGCGATCCTCCACGCGAACCCCGTACAGGGTAAGCAGACGGTCCAGGTCCGCCTCGGTGATCCCGGTGTGCGCCGTCTCGATCCGGCTCAGCTTCGACTCCGACCAGCCCAGCGCGGTGGCCACGTCCACCGCACGGCGCTCGCCACGGAGCCGGCGCAATTCGCCGCCGAGTTCCCGGCGCGCTGTCGATGTCGGCCTCGCCACGCAGTCACCATATCGGCGTATCAATGGCAGATTGCAACTTGCAGTGCAGATCACTGATGAATACCGGCGGCCGGTCGGTTCCGCCCGCGGGGCGTCATCATCCGCTTCTGTGACGATGACCCCGGTCGTTCCGCGCTCGCGGATACCGCGTTTCCGCAATCAATACGCTGGTGGCGGGCTTGAGGCCGGTCCGGGCAGATCACCGGTGACCGAAACTCATCGTCACGCGGTCCGCCGGAATCCATCTTGGTCAGGTGCCCACATCGTCATCCGTACAGGTGACTAGTCGACTCGGGCGCGTCGGTGGGACGCCGGCCCGCCGCGAAGGAGATTCCTCACGGCCTGCCCGACTTGGGACTTTCCCCGCCCTGCCGGCGCGGCTCGCCGCCGCCGGGGCCGCCGCACCACGCCGTGGTCCCCGGCCGCGGAACCCGGAGAGGCGCGCCGAATCAGACCCGAGAAAGCCGGAACATTCCTCGGCATCGCGTTTTTCCGGACTCCAAAACCAAACCCGGAGACAAGCAGGATTTCGTACGCCGAGAGCCGGAACGTATCCACGAACACCCGGAGCAACACCCCGCGGGAAGTCCCGCCGACCCGAGTCCGGCCATTCCCTGACGGTCTCCGGAAATCGAACATCCGGCCCGAAAGAACCCAGCGGGACAAAGACGCCCCAACCCGTCCGCGGGCCTGCCGACACCGGCGAACAACGCGCGCGGCCTGGCGGATTCTGATCACTCGCGAACCGGACCGGGATAGCGAACGGGGCGACAGGTCGAAACCCGCCGCCCCGTTCATCCCCCCGGTTTGGTACCGCGCGCGTCCGTGGGACCCCCCGATCACCAATGACGCTGCGTGGTTATAGATTCACACTCCGCACATGCCGTGTCAAGCTATTTCCAGAAATATCGGACGCGGCGCAGTCGATTTCCTCACGCACCGCAACCAGTCATCCCGGTCCGGGGGCAAAAAGCGCAAACCCCGGACAACCACAAGATCAATCCGGTACGGCGGCCACGAACAGCGTCCCGAGTCCGGCCGCCGTCAGCACCCCGGCGTCGGCCGGCGCGTACGCCGCCGTCCCCGGCCGCAGACTGACCGGGATCCCGTGCTCGTCGCCGATGTGCGTGTCCCCGGCCACCCCGAGGATGATCCGCGGCCCGGTCCCGGGCAGCTTCACCGGCGGACGGCTCTCGGTCAGCTCGACCCGGTACATCTCGAAGTCCCGGACCGGCACCCGCCACGACGTCACCCCGGGCGCCACCTCGGCCCCGCGCAGCAGCGGGTCGTCCAGCGCCTCGAACCGCAGCACCTTGAGCAGCTCGTCCACGTCCACCCGCTTGGGCGTGAGCCCGCCCCGGAGCACGTTGTCGCTGGCCGCCATCAGCTCCACGCCCAGCCCGTGCAGGTAGGCGTGCAGGTTCCCGGCCGGCATCCAGATCGCCTCGCCGGGCGCCAGGTGGACCAGGTTGAGCAGGAGCGCCACCAGCACCCCGGGGTCGCCGGGGTAGTACCCGGCCAGGTCGATCGCGAGCCGGAAGGACTCGGCGTGCGGATGCGTGTCACCGAGCTTCGTCGCGGCCGCCACCACCGCGTCGATCAGCGCCGGACGGTCCTCGGCGGGCCAGGTGAGCAGGAGCCGGACCGCCTCGGACAGGTCGCCGGCCCGCAGCACGGCCACCACCGGCGCCAGCCGCGGCAGCCCGAGCTCGCCGAGCACCAGCGCGGACACCTCGGCCGGCCGGAACCCGCAGAGCGCGTCGAACGGCGTCAGCGCGACGAGCATCTCCGGCTTGTGGTTGGCGTCCGTGTAGTTCTTCGGCAGGGCCGGGTCGGCCTCCTGCCGGGCGAACGCCTCGGCGGCGTACTTCAGGTCGGGATGCGCCTGCAGGGAGAGCGGGGCACCGGCGGCCAGCACCTTCATCAGGTACGGCAGGTGCGACCCGAACCGGTCGGCGACGGGCGTGCCGAGCTGCCCGGCCGGGTCACCGTCGATCAGGGTGGTCAGCGAGACCGGCCCCTCGGGGCCCGGCACGGTGGACGGGTCACCCGGGTGCGCGCCGAGCCACAACTCCGCCTCGGGCCCCTCGGTGGGGGTGGGGCGGCCCTGCAGCTCGGCGATCGCGGTGCGGGATCCCCAGGCGTACGGCCGGATCACTCCGGTCAGCGGGTACACGGTCATACCCGGCAAATTAGCAGTTGTCAGGCGGTGACGGGTGGCGCGGAGGTTACCGGACTGTCAGCGGACTCCCGAGCGCGGAAGATGTCCGGCTCGATGTAGATCACCCGGGCGATCGGGACCGACGCGCGGATCCGCTCCTCGGTCTCGTCGATGTGCCGGGCGACCTCGTCGGCGGTCTCCGACTTCGGCACCGCGATCTTCATGGCGACGAGCAGCTCCTCGGGGCCGAGGTGCAGCGTCTTCATGTGGATGATCTTCTCGATGCCGTCGCCGGCCAGCACGGCCTGCTCGATCTTGGTGACCGTCTCCGGGTTCGCACCCTCGCCGATCAGCAGGCTCTTGGTCTCCACCGCCAGGATGCCGGCGATCGCGACCAGCAGCACCCCGATCGACGCCGTGCCGATGCCGTCCCAGACACCGTCGCCGGTGATCAGGGTCAGGCCCACGCCGAACAGCGCGAGCACCAGGCCGAGCAGGGCGCCGGCGTCCTCCAGGAGCACCACCGGCAGCTCCGGCGCCTTGGCCCGGCGCACGAAGTCCACCCAGGAGGTCTTGCCCCGGGTGTGGTTGGACTCGGTGATCGCGGTGTAGAACGAGTACGACTCCAGGGCGATCGCGACCACCAGGACGGCGATCGGCACCCACTTCCACCCGGTGATCGGCTCCGGGTGCTGGATCTTGTGCCACGCCTCGTAGAGGGCGAACAGGCCACCGACGCTGAACAGCACGATCGACACGATGAACGCGTAGATGTAGCGCTCACGCCCGTACCCGAAGGGGTGTTCGGGGGTGGCCTTCTTCTTCGCCTGTTTGCCACCGACCAGCAGCAGCAGCTGGTTGCCGGAGTCGGCCACCGAGTGGATCGCCTCGGCCAGCATCGACGACGACCCGGTCAGAAACCAGGCGCCGAACTTGGTGACCGCAATTCCCAGGTTGGCGCTCAGCGCCGCGATGATCGCCTTGGTGCCGCCCTCGGCGCTCACTGCAGTCCCTCTGGCATCGGGTTCGACAGCTCCTTCATCTCGCTGATGGCGGGCACGGCCATCGGGTCGAGACCATGCGCCAGGGCCAGGTACAACGACGCGAAGTCGGGCACTGCCACGAGGGAGGCCAGCCGCTCCAGCGCCGAACCGCCTTCGGCGGTAAGCACGTCGCAGCGTACGCCACGTCGATCGGCGAGCGTCTGGATGGCGTCCGCCCGGCGCTCCTCGACGGCGACCGGCTCGTCGGCGTCGTCCTCCGGGTTGAGACCGCCGTCCCGGAGCACCACCAGGCGCATCCGGGTGACCGCCTCGTCCACCTCGTCCGGGTCGGCGAAGATGTCCCGGGAGCCCTCGGCGAGGCCGCCGAAGACGCCGTCGAGCAGGCCCACCCGGCCCCGGCCGGCCTCGCCCAGCGCGCCGGCCATCACCGGGTACCGCGCGTTCGCGGCGAGGGTGTCGGCGAAGCGCCGTGCGGCGACCGTGGCCAGCGGGGACGAGCCCCAGATGACCGGGACCGAGCCGGCCAGGCCGAGCGCGAGCGACTTGGCCGGGTTGACGAACGAGTCGGCGCCCGGGCGGCAGCGCTCGGCGTCCGCGTCGAGCCGGGTCGCGGTCTCGGCGATGTCCGCCTCGGTGACGTGCACCAGGCCGAGCGCGCGGCCGGCCAGCAGGACCGGGACGGCCAGGCCCCACAGGGTGGCGCGGGCCGGGGCCCGGCGCGGCACGCCGATGAACGGCGCCCGGGCGCGCTGGGCCATCGCCTCGAGCTCGGAGTCCGGGTTGCCGATGGCGACCAGGCGGGCGCCGCGACGGGCCGCCGCCTCGGCCGCGGCCAGCGCCTCGGGGCTGCGACCGGACGCGGAGACCGCGATCACCACGTCGGCCGCGCCGACCCAGCCGGGGATGCCGGCGCTGCGGTGCCCGATGATCGGGACCGGACAGCGCGGGCCGGCGACGGTGGACAGGATGTTGCCGGTCAGACCGGCGGTGCCGATGCCGGCGACCACGACGGCGCGCGGGCGGCCCTCGTCGGCGAGCATGCTCAGGTCGGTCTCGGCCGCCAGGGCGGCGGACTCCCGCACCTGGGCGCCGGCCGACGCGGTGGCCCGGAGCATCCCGCCCGGGTCGTTGGCCAGCATCGACTTCTCGTCGTTGAGCAGGGACTCGTCGGCGACGCGGTGGCCGTTGACCCCGGCGCGGCCGTCCATCGGGCTGACCATCAGTTCTCCCCCTCCGCGCCCGCGCCCGGCTCGGGCAGGCGGGCCTCGTCGAGGAGGAGGATCGGGATGTCGTCCCGGACGTCGAAGATCCGGCCGCACTCCGTGCAGGTCAGCGTCTGCCCGCCGGCGTCGTAGTCGAGCGGCGCGTGATGGGTGTCCGGGCAGGCCAGGATATCCAGCAGCTGTGGATCGAGCGCCACCGTGTCTACTCCTTCTGGAAGCGGATGCAGCCGGGGATCTCACGCGGGCGGGCACCCGCGCGAGTGTTCCCCCGGCGATCCTATCCGCGAACGATGGCGAGCACGTCGTCCCTGAGGGACGCCATCCGCGCGGCGTCCGCCGCCTCCACGTTCAACCGCAGGAGCGGCTCGGTGTTGGACGCCCGCAGGTTGAACCAGGCGCCGTCGGCGAACGAGAAGGTCAATCCGTCCAGATCGTCCACCCGGGCGTCCGGGAACGCGGCCTTCACCTCGGCGCTCTTGGCGGCGGCGTCGGCCACCGTGGAATTGATCTCACCCGAGGCGACGTACCGCTCGTACTCCGCGGCGAACTCGGACAGCGGCAGTTCCTGCCCGCCGAGCGCGGCCAGCACGTGCATCGCGGCGAGCATGCCGGTGTCGGCGAACCAGAAGTCCCGGAAGTAGTAGTGCGCCGAGTGCTCGCCGCCGAAGACCGCGTTGGTCTGCGCCATCTCGGCCTTGATGAACGAGTGGCCGACCCGGCTGCGGACCGGCTTGCCGCCGTTCTCCAGGATGATCTCCGGCACCGCGGACGAGGTGATCAGGTTGTGGATGATCGTGCTGCCCGGGAACTTGGCCAGCTCCCGGACGGCGACCAGCGCGGTGATCGCGGACGGCGAGACCGGGTCGCCCTTCTCGTCGATCACGAAGCAGCGGTCCGCGTCACCGTCGAACGCGATGCCGATGTCGGCGCCCTGCTCCCGGACCGCGTTCTGCAGGTCCACCAGGTTCTTCGGGTCCAGCGGGTTGGCCTCGTGGTTCGGGAACGAGCCGTCCAGCTCGAAGAAGAGCGGCACGATGGTCAGCGGCAGCGCCGGCAGGACCTGGTCGCCGAGCACGGCCGGGACGGTGTAGCCACCCATCCCGTTGCCGGCGTCCACGATCACCTTGAGCGGGCGGATGCCGCTCAGGTTCACCAGCGAGCGCAGGTGCGCGGCGTAGTCGCCGAGCAGGTCCCGCCGCTCCACCCGGGACTGGCCGTCGGCCTCCGCGTTCAGGTCGCGGAGCAGCTGCTGGGCCCGCTGCCGGACGATCACCAGCCCGCTGTCCTGACCGACCGGGCGGGCGCCGGCCCGGCACAGCTTGATCCCGTTGTACTGCGCCGGGTTGTGGCTGGCGGTGAACATCGCGCCGGGCAGGTTCAGCGAACCGGAGGCGTAGTAGAGCTGGTCCGTCGAGCCCAGTCCGATATTGATCACGCCGGCGCCGGCCGCGTTGACCCCTTCGGCGAACGCGGCGGCCAGACCCGGCCCGGACTCGCGCATGTCGTGCGCGACCACGATCTGGTCGGGCTGGTCGCCGGACTCACGCAGCATCTCGATGAACGCGGTGCCGATCGCCCGGGCCACCGGCTCGTTGAACTGGTCCGGAACCACTCCCCGGACGTCGTACGCCTTGATGATCTGGGACAGATCGAGCACCAGCTCACTCCTAACGAAAAAAGCCCCGTTTCGGCTGAGGCTATCGGAGCCCCGGGACCGGCAAGGTTTTATCCCCGCGACCGCGCCGTTAACTGAGAAGATCGCGACAGACCCGGTCGGCGGCCCGGGTGGTCTCCGGCAGCCGGAAGCGCGGGGCCAGCCGCAACGTCAGCGCACATGCCCGGTCCAGGTCGATCCGGTGCCCGACCGACACGAAGACCGGTTTCACCCCGGTCTGGGTGCGCAGCACCGCGCCGACCGTCTCGCCGTCGTCGATCAGCGCCGACCGGCTCCCGCGCGCCTCGCCGACCGGCTCCCAATCACCCACCAGCCTGGTCTTGCCGACCCCGAACGAGGGAAGATCGGTCAGCACGCCGAGGTGCGCGGCGAGGCCGAACCGTCGCGGGTGGGCCAGCCCGTGCCCGTCGCAGATCAGCACGTCCGGCCGCACGGTCAGCTTCGCCAGCGCCTCGAGCAGCGCCGGCACCTCGCGGAACGCGAACAGCCCCGGGACGTAGGGGAAGGCCGGCCGCCCCCGGACCACCGCGGTGTCCCGGACCGACAGGTCGGCGGTGTTCAGCACGACCACGGCCGCGCCGAGGCGGTCCCCGGAGTCGTCGTAGGCGACGTCCAGCCCGGCCACGGTCACCGGCGACGCCGGGCCCGCTTCCGCGACCACGCGGCCGCGGAGGAGGTCCTGCACGGCAAGAGCTTCTTCTTCGGTACGAGGCCACGGCTGCACGGCCGTGAGGATAGATCGTGTTGTCTCTTCTCGTGACGCGCGTCACGATGGGTGGGACTTGGAGGTGCGCCCGTGAATCCGTGGCTCGCGCTGACCCCTGGTGACGATCCCGCCGAACGGATCCGGCAGGTCGGCCGGGCCCATGAGAGGTTCGTGGCCGGCCACGAACGGCCCGATCGGATGCGCGCGGTCGTCGCCGAGTCCTGGGCCCGGTCCGCGGCCTGGATCGGGGCCGACGGCACCGCCCCGATCGACCTGTGCGACGACGAGTTGGAGGCGTACCGGTCGGCGCACCCGCTGGCCCGGGTCATGCCGCTGTTCCGGGACCTGCTCGGCGGGCTGGCCGACGACGGCGACCACATCCTGGCGGTCTGCGACGCGCACGGGCGGCTGCTCTGGGTCGAGGGCAACGCCGGCACGCTGCGCGGGGCGGCGTCGATGAACTTCGTGCCCGGCGCCCGCTGGGACGAGGCGCACGCCGGCACCAACGCGCCCGGCACCGCGCTCGCCGTCGACCACGCGCTGCAGATCTTCGCGACCGAGCACTTCAGCCGCTCGGTGCAGCGCTGGACGTGCACCGCCGCGCCGATCCACGACCCGGCCGGGCGGCTGCTCGGCGCGATCGACGTCACCGGGGGCGATCATCTCGCCAACCCGCACAGCCTGGCGCTCGTCCGGGCCACGGCATTGGCTGCCGAGACGTACCTCCGCGGTCTTGAACCTCCCCGGGACCGGCCGGCGGTCGCGGCACTCGGCCGGGACGAGGCCCTCGTCGCGTCCGGAAATATCCGGACAAGCCTCAAGCGTCGCCACTCCGAGCTGCTGGTCCTGCTCACCATGCACCCCGAGGGGCGCACCGGAGATCAGCTCGGCTTCGACCTCTACGGCGACGACGTCAACCCGGTGACAGTCCGGGCCGAATTGTCCCGGCTACGCAGAATCCTCGGCCCGGAACTGCTCGACTCGCGCCCCTATCGCCTGCGCACCCAGCCGACAACGGACTTCGAGATGGTTACAAGTCACATTAAACATGGACAAGTCGCATCAGCACTCGCCGCCTACTCCGGTCCGCTGCTGCCGACGAGCGACGCGCCCGGCATCGTCCGTCTGCGGCGGATGATCGACGACCGGCTGCGCGCCGCGATCCTCGGCACCGGCGACCGCCGCCTGCTGCAGACCTGGCTGAACAGCCCGTGGGGCGCCGACGACCTGGAGATGTGGCAGGCCTACGCGCTGCTCACGCCGGCCGACCTGATCGCCGCGCGCCGCGCCGCCGAGCTGGGCCGGGAATACGCGTGCAACGTCCGTGCAACGTTGGCGTAACTAACGTCCGCCTCATAACGAGGAGGCGAGACCGTGACCATATACACCCCGCCCGGTTCCGACGGCGCGATCGTCAGCTACCAGACCCGGTACGACCACTACATCGGTGGCGAGTACGTCCCGCCGGTCAAGGGCCAGTACTTCGAGAACCCGAGCCCGGTCACCGGCCGGACGTTCACCGAGATCGCCCGCGGCACCGCCGAGGACGTCGAGCGGGCCCTCGACGCGGCGCACGGCGCGGCCGACGCCTGGGGCCGCACCTCGCCGGCCGCCCGCGCCGACATCCTCAACAAGATCGCCGACCGGATGGAACAGAACCTGGAGAAGCTGGCCGTCGCCGAGGCCTGGGAGAACGGCAAGCCGGTCCGGGAGACCCTGGCCGCCGACATCCCGCTGGCGATCGACCACTTCCGTTACTTCGCCGGCTGCATCCGGGCCCAGGAGGGCTCCGCCGGGGAGATCGACGAGGACACCGTCGCGTACCACTTCCACGAGCCGCTGGGCGTGGTCGCGCAGATCATCCCGTGGAACTTCCCGATCCTGATGGCGGTCTGGAAGCTGGCGCCCGCGCTCGCGGCCGGCAACGCCGTGGTGCTCAAGCCGGCCGAGCAGACCCCGGCCTCGATCCACTACCTGATCTCGCTGATCGGTGACCTGCTGCCGGCCGGCGTGCTGAACATCGTGAACGGCTTCGGGGTGGAGGCCGGCAAGCCGCTGGCGAGCTCGAACCGGGTGGCCAAGGTCGCGTTCACCGGCGAGACCACCACCGGGCGGCTGATCATGCAGTACGCCTCGGAGAACCTGATCCCGGTCACCCTGGAGCTGGGCGGCAAGAGCCCGAACATCTTCTTCGACGACGTCAGTCACGCCGACGACGACTTCCTGGACAAGGCGCTCGAGGGCTTCTCGATGTTCGCGCTCAACCAGGGCGAGGTCTGCACCTGCCCGAGCCGCGCGCTGATCCAGCAGGGGCACTACAACGACTTCCTGGCCGCGGGCGTCAAGCGGGTGGAGAACCTCAAGCAGGGCAACCCGCTGGACACCGACACCCAGGTCGGCGCGCAGGCCTCCAACGACCAGCTGGAGAAGATCCTGTCGTACTTCGACATCGGTCGTCAGGAGAGCGCGAAGGTGCTGGTCGGCGGGGCACGCGCGGAGCTCGGCGGGGACCTCTCCGGCGGGTACTACGTCCAGCCGACGATCTTCGAGGGCCGCAACGGGATGCGGATCTTCCAGGAGGAGATCTTCGGGCCGGTGGTCTCGGTGACGCCGTTCGCCGACTTCGACGACGCCATCAAGATCGCCAACGACACGCTGTACGGCCTCGGCGCCGGCGTGTGGACGCGGGACGGGAACCGGGCCTACCGGGCCGGGCGCGCGATCAAGGCCGGCCGGGTCTGGACCAACTGCTACCACCTGTACCCGGCGCACGCCGCGTTCGGCGGTTACAAGCAGTCCGGGATCGGCCGGGAGAACCACAAGATGATGCTCGACCACTACCAGCAGACGAAGAACCTGCTGGTCAGCTACTCCCCCAAGGCCATGGGCTTCTTCTAGGCCATGGCTACCCGCGTCGAGGTGACTCCCGCGGCCGCCGATCTCATGCGGCGGCTGCGGGAGCAGCACGGTCCACTGATGTTCCACCAGTCCGGCGGCTGCTGCGACGGCAGCTCGCCGATGTGTTACCTGGCGGGCGAGTTCCGCACCGGGCAGTCCGACGTGCTCCTGGAGTCTCTGGCGATCGAGGGGGTGCCGGAGCCGATCACGTTCTGGATGTCGGGCGCGCAGTTCGAGCTCTGGAAGCACACCCACCTGACGGTCGACGTCGTCCCGGGACGCGGGGCCGGCTTCTCGCTGGAGGCGCCGGAGGGGTTCCGCTTCCTGATCCGATCACGCCTGCTCACCGCGGCGGAGCTCACCGAGCTCGCCCATTGACAGATCAAATTCCGGCTTCGGTACGTCGTGAAGCACGCCCGTGACTCGGCTCGGGACCCCGGGTCACGGGCGTTTGCTCACGTCGTACCCAATAAGGGGTCGGGGTCTGATCTCAGGCGGCTGAACAGGTGCGCGTCGCGCCACCGGCCGGCCCGGAACTCCACCGCCCGGAGGATGCCTTCGAGCTGGAAGCCGGCCTTGACCAGGGATTTCTGCTCAGCGACGTTCTCCGGGTGGGTGCCGGCCTGGATCCGCTCGATCGGCCAGTGCTGGAAGAGGTAGTCGCAGAGCATCGCCTGCGCCCGCCAGCCGATGCCGCGCCCGCGGAACTCCGGGAGCAGCGCGATGCCGATCTCCTGGAACGTCCCGTGCCCCGCGACGACCTTCTGCCCGTGGCTGACCATGCCCGCGGTGACGCCGTCCGCCGCCACGATCAGGATGCTCTGTCGCTCGGACAGGTAACCGTCCTCGGCGAAGCGCCGGGCCACCGCGCCGGCGTCCCGGAAGCCGCCCCAGTCCAGCCCGACCAGCCCGGGCTCGACCGCGAAACGGCGCATCAGAGTGAGATCTTCGTCACGCATCGGGTGGAGCTCGATGTCCACTGCCGGGTGAGCGACGGGGTCGCTGGGCGATTTCGGGTCGACACTCATAGTAAAAGTCTGCCTCACGCGCATTGCCATCAATTCGGCGCATTTACGGCCATGCGTACGGGGTGGCGCGGGTGCGTCAGGATACGACGACGAAAGGTGCCACGTTCGAAAATCCGTGCGAAAGATGCTTACGGGACTTGTCGGACCGCCCGTGCACGAGGCATCGTCGTCAGTCGCCGAGCATCCGGGGAGGTAAATCGATGCGGCTGTCCCACACCAGGAGGGCCCTCCTGATCAGCATGTCGCTGATCCTGGCCGGTCTGCTGGGCCAGGCGGCTGCCGCCGAGTCGTCCCACAATCCGGCGGCGGCTCCGGCGGCGATCGTGCCCAGCACGGTCCCCACCAAACTTCCAGAATCCCCCAAACCCACCAAGACCAAACCTTCTTCGCGTACGGAGAAGGCCACCGTCCCCAAGCGCAAGCCGAAGACCACCGCGCACACCGGGCCGGCCGGCAGCAAGCTCACCACCGGCAACAAGACCGTCGCGCTCACCTTCGACGACGGTCCCGACCCGGCCAACACGCCGGCGCTGCTCCGGATGCTGGCCAAGCAGAAGGTGAAAGCCACGTTCTGCCTGGTCGGTGAGAACGTGAAGCGGCACCCGGAGATGGTCCGCAAGATCGTGGCCGGTGGGCACACCCTGTGCAACCACACCTGGGACCACGACCTGAAGCTGGGCAAGAAGACCGCCGCGCAGATCCGCGCCGACCTGCGGCGCACCAACGCCGCGATCCGGGCCGCCGCGCCCGGGGCGAAGATCAAGTATTTCCGTGCGCCGGGCGGGAACTTCACGCCGGGGATCGTGACGATCGCCAAGGAACTGGGGATGACCTCGATCTACTGGAAGGTCGATCCGCGGGACTGGGAGCACGGGCGCGAGGAGTCGGACGGGTCGCACACGTCCCGGGTGATCAACGCGGTGAAGAGCCGGACCAGGGCCGGGGCGATCGTGCTGTCCCACGACTATGCGCAGCCGGACACGATCAAGGCGTACCGGGTGCTGCTGCCGTGGCTGAAGAGCCGGTTCAAGCTGGTCGCGCTGCCCTGATCGCTTCGCTGCCACCGGTCCGGCTTTCTCAGCCGGGCCGGTTTCCTACCTCCGCCGCCATCTCTGGCCGCCGCCTTCCCTGGCCGCCGCTTTCGCCGGCCGCCGGGTCGGTCAGTGGGACGGCGGGATGACCCGGAGGTGGCCGCGGCGGCCGGTCTGGTGGCCGGGCTGCTGCTGCTCCTGGTGCGGATCCGGGCGCGGGGGCACCGGGCGGGCCGCCTCACGGACGGCGTCGGCCAGGGCGACCAGGTCGTCCGTGGTCGGCGGCGGCGGGGCGAAGTCACCGTCGTGCCGCACCAGCTCCCAGCCGCGCGGGGCGGTCAGGCTGCGGGCGTGCGGCTCGCAGAGGTCGTACGTATGCGGCTCGGCGAAGGCCGCCAGCGGACCGACGACAGCGGTCGAATCGCTGTAGACATAGGTCAGGGTGGCGACCGCCTGTCGGGGACAGCCGTTCCGGGAGCAGCGCCGTGGTGACCTCACGGCGGCAACTTATCGCCCCGCCGGGCCTCGTGGGGACCGATACCCCGCGACACGCCGACCCGCGATGCATCACGATTCGGCCATGGTCGGCCGACACGCCGCCTCGATGGGACGAATTAACGCCTCGGACACACGGTGCGGAACGGGCTGACCACGGATGTCGCCCGGGTGGGGATACGCTCAGCGGGTGACCACCAGCCCCGAACGCCGACGCACCGACCCCAAGGCGGCGCGCACCACCGGCCCGGGTCATCCGGCGCGGCGTGACCGGCACGGCCGCGGCCTCCGTGGCCGACTGGTGCCGGCGACCGTGCCGCTCGCCCGTACCAAAGCGGAGATTTTCGATGATCTGGTGTTGGACACCGTCGAAAGTCTGGAACGGCGCTATGCGAAAGAGCTCGCCGGTGTCGAGTTCGCGGTCGAGGACGTGCCGCCCGAGCTGAACGTCTACGACTCGGACGTGCTCGAGGACGGCGAGGTGCCCCTGGCCCGGCTCCTGCCCGGCCGTCCGGGGCGGCACGAGCTGCCGCCACGGATCGTGCTGTACCGCCGCCCGCTGGAATTCCGGGCGATGGACCGCGAGGACCTCGCCGACCTCGTCCACGACGTGATCATCGAGCAGGTCGCCAATCTGCTCGGCGTCGACCCGGACGAGCTGGCCTGACGCCCTTCGGCGGGGTGGCGCTTCGTGGCGCGCTCCGTCGCGTGTTCGGCTGAGCCGGCGCGACTTTCTGAATCTCTCTGATCGCTGCGGTCGATCTTTCTGATCGCTGCGATCTTGCTGATCGTCGCGATCCTTTGGTAGTCGCGATCTTTTGGTCGTCGCGGTCGCCGGCTCTGATCGCCGCGCGGTCGGCTGGCGCGGCCTGAGTGAATCGTGCGCCATTTGGTCGGCCTTTTGCGCGGCCGACCCCGCTTCTTGCGCGAGTCGCGCGCCATCCGCACGCCCCATTGCGTGATCAAGTTGGCCACTCACGCCGTCTCCGCGCATTCGTCGCGCGCCGGACAGACCGCTCGCGTCATCCGCACGCCGGGCAGCGAGCCGTTGCGCATTCCCTGCGTTCCCGCACGGGGTTGCCGCGCATTCCCGCAAATCGCGCTTACGTGCTTCCTGCCCTTGGCGTTCCCCGCGGTTTCAGCTCCGGCACGCGTCCTGCTCAGCAATTATTTGATCTTGCGGTTGGTGCTGGTCCTGCTTTCGGTACCGGTCCTGCTGTGCCGCGCCTTCCGTCCGGACTGCCGTGCCCCCTCGCGCGGGCTGCCGGACCTGCTGCACGGAGTGCCACTCCGGCCGCGGTCAGGCGACGCGCCGCTTCAACTTGCGACGCTCACGTTCGGACAGTCCACCCCAGATCCCGAAACGCTCGTCGTGACCCAGCGCGTACTCCAGACATTCGGACTTGACCTCGCAACGGCCGCAGATGCGCTTGGCCTCGCGCGTCGAGCCGCCCTTCTCCGGGAAAAAGGCTTCCGGATCGGTCTGCGAACACAGCGCCCGTTCCTGCCACTCGGGCGCGTCCCCGAGCAGGTCTACCCCTTCAACCTGCGCTTCCATCGGCGTGCCTCCAAATTTCTGCGCCGGCAACAGTGCCGACGCTGACCCCCCACGCACGCGGCGTGTTTCTGTGGGTTCGACGCAAAAGTCGCACATCGTCCCCACAACCCCACCAAAATTACACGCGTGTAAGACGTGCGTCGTCAAGCCGAACCTGATAAATGGGCCCGTTTCCCTTCGGCGCCAGGGCGCGTCGAGGTCCCGTTCCTGCCCTATCTCCCGGAGCCACCGGAAGGTAACGCGAACGCTGGCCTCCGCGTCCAATTTAACCCGTTTTGTTACCGGAGCAGAAGGGGGGTCACGCAACCGGGCCCGGCTCCGCCCCAGCTCACGCCCTCACCAGCCGGAACACCTCCGCCCGAGACGCCTTTTACCCGCGAGTAACGCCGCTCCGGGTCCCGAGCCGCCACGAGCGACAGTCCGCCCGCGACAGGCCCGTTGAGACCGTCCAAACGATCCGCGAACCCGGATCGCGGCGCCGGATGCCCGGGTGGCGGGAAATCGAAACCCACCACACCCGTGGCGTATCCCACCCCATCAGGTACCACCAAAGAGCAAACCCGGTCGTCACTCCGGGGAGCGACACCCGCCCCTCCCCCAGCCACCGCCCCACCCGCCAGCCATCGCGCGCCACGCCGCCCCGCCCCAACCTCCCAACCCATCCATCAGCCGTCGCACGCCACGTCGGCTCCACGGCCAACCCGCCATCAGCCATCGCACGCCACGTCGGCCCCACCGCCAACCCGTCCGTCAGCTGTTGCGTGCCACGCCGACCCCACCGCCAACCCGTCCGTCAGCTGTTGCGTGCCACGCCGGCCCCTCCCCGGAGGTCCCCGCCCAACGCGGCCTCGCACCTCGCTCGATGTGCGGTCAGGGTGCAGCGAGCAAGCCGGACGTCAGATGTCGGGCAGCGGGCAGCGGGGCCAGAGGCAGGCGGCTCGGCGACGGGCCGGCGATGGGTCGGGCCGCCGGGCGGCAGATAGACGGCGCGGTGGCTGGCTGGGGCAGGCGATGCCGGGCCGGGCAGCACCGCTGGGGTGGCGCCGTGACAGATCCAGCAGCGCGCAGCGCGATGGCAGGCCCGGCAACGCCGTGCCGCGCCGGGTAACGCCGCGCCAAACAGCGCGCAGCGCGGTGACAGGCCCCGCAGCACCGCGCTCCGCCGGGTGGCGCCGCGCCGGGCAGCGCGGTGGCGGGCAGCGCGGTGGCGGGCAGCGCGGTGGCGGGCCAGGCAGCGCCTCGGCGGGTCGGGTGGTGCCGGGGCCGGGCGGTGCCGGGCCGGGGCCGGGCGGTGCCGGGGCCGGCCGGGTGGTGCCGGGGCCGGCCGGGTGGTGCCGGGGCCGGCCGGGTGGTGCCGGGGCCGGCCGGGTGGTGCCGGGGCCGGGCGGCAGCGGGCGGTGGATGGCCGCCCGCTGCCGGTGCCGTCAGCGGCGGCCGTAGACCGTGGTGCGTTCGACCGCGGGGCGCCCCGCCGCCGCGGCCAGTTCCTTGAGCTCGGCGACCGTGCGGGCGGAGCCGTGTTCCGAGCCGGCCATCCGGGAGATGGTCTCCTCCATCAGCGTGCCGCCCAGGTCGTTGCAGCCGCTGTTGAGCATCACCCGGGTGCCCTCGTCGCCGAGTTTGACCCAGGAGCACTGGATGTTGTCGACCCGGCCGTGCAGGAGGACCCGGGCCATCGCGTGGACGACCCGGTTCTCCCGCCAGGTGGGGCCGGGGCGGGCGATGCCGGCCAGGTAGATCGGGGCGTTGGTGTGGATGAACGGCAACGCCACGAACTCGGTGAGGCCGCCGGTCACGTCCTGGATGCCGGCCAGCACCCGGAAGTGGCCGAGCCACTGCCGCGGGTGGTCGACGTGCCCGTACATCATCGTGGAGCTGGAGCGGATCCCGACCTGGTGGGCCGTGGTGACCACGTCGACCCAGGTGGCGGTGGGCAGCTTGCCCTTGGTCAGCACCCAGCGGACGTCGTCGTCGAGGATCTCGGCCGCGGTGCCCGGGATGGTGCCCAGGCCGGCCTCGCGCAGGTCGGTGAGCCACTCCTTGAGCGACACCCCGGCCTTGGACGCGGCCGTGACGATCTCCATCGGCGAATACGCGTGGACGTGCATGCCGGGGACGCGCTGCTTGACGGCGCGGACCAGATCCGCGTACGCCGTCACCGGCATCTTCGGGTCGATGCCGCCCTGCATGCACACCTCGGACGCGCCGTCCCGCCACGCCTCCTCGGCCCGGTCGGCGACCTGCTCGACGGAGAGCCGGTACGCGTCAGCGTCCTTCTCCCGCTGGGCGAACGCGCAGAACCGGCAGCCCACGTAGCAGACGTTGGAGAAGTTGATGTTGCGGTTCACCACGTAGGTGATGTCGTCGCCGTTGACATGCTTGCGCAGGTCGTCGGCGATCCGGGCGAGCTCGTCGAGGGCGCTGCCGTCCGCGTTGAACAGCGCCATCGCCTTGTCCTCGTGCTCCGGCAGCAGCAGCGCGGCCGGATCGGTGGAGGCGAGCTTGAGCCCGGCGAGCACGTCGGTCGGCACGTTCGCCGGGGCGCTCTTGACGTGCGCGGCGACCTCGTCCCAGTCGCCGTAGACGAAGTCGAAGTCGGACCGGCGGTCGCCGGTGCGGCCCTCGGTGTCGATCGCCTCGTGCAGGTCGGTACGCCCGGTCTCGAACGTCTCCTCCGGCTCCTGCCAGGGCCGGCCGACCACCGGGGCGTCCTCGCGGGCCAGCCCGTCCGGCCCGGCGAGCGCGGCCACGTGGGCGGCCAGACGCGGATCGAGCCAGCCCTCGTCGCCACGCCGCACATATTCCGGGTAGATCGTGAGGCGCTCGCGGAGGGTGAACCCGGCGGCCGCGGACCGCTCGGCCAGCTGGGCGATCTGCGGCCACGGGCGCTCGGGGTTGACGTGGTCGGGCGTCACCGGGGACACCCCGCCCCAGTCGTCGATCCCGGCGCGCAGGAGCAGCGCGAACTCGTCGTCGATCAGGTTCGGCGGGGCCTGGATGCGGGCCCGTGGGCCGGCGATGACCCGGCCGACGGCGACCGTGGCGGCCAGCTCACGCAGCTCGGCATCGGGCATCCCGCGCATCGCCGTGTCCGGCTTGGCGCGGAAATTCTGGATGATGAGCTCCTGGATGTGCCCGAACTCGCGGGCGACCCGGCGCATCGCGAACAGCGCGTCGACCCGCTCGGCCGGCGTCTCCCCGATGCCGATCAGGATGCCGGTGGTGAACGGCACGCCGACCCGGCCGGCGTCCTCGAGCACCCGGAGCCGGACCGCGGGCTCCTTGTCCGGTGAGCCGTAGTGCGGCCCGCCGGGCTCGGACCACAGCCGGGTGGCGGTGGTCTCCAGCATCATGCCCATGCTCGGCGCGACCGGCTTGAGCCGCTGCAGCTCGGCCCAGCTCATCACGCCCGGGTTGAGGTGCGGCAGCAGGCCGGTCTCCTCCAGCACCGCGATGGCGCAGGCCCGCACGTAGTCGAGGGTGGAGTCGTAGCCCCGCTCGTCCAGCCACTGCCGGGCCGCGGGCCAGCGCTCCTCGGGCCGGTCGCCGAGCGTGAACAGGGCCTCCTTGCAGCCCTGCGCGGCGCCCTGCCGGGCGATCTCCAGCACCTCGTCGCGCTCCAGGAACGCGGCCGGCAGCCGGTGCGGCACGGTGGCGAACGTGCAGTAGTGACATCGGTCCTGGCAGAGCCGGGTGAGCGGGATGAAGACCTTTTTCGAGAACGTCACCACGCCCGGCCGCCCGGCCTCGCGCAGGCCGGCGTCCCGGATGCCGCCGGCGATGGCCAGCAGCTCCTCGAACTGGTCGCCGGTCGCGGCGAGCAGCGCGGTCGCCTCGTCGACGTCGATCGCTTTACCGTCAGCGGCCCGACGCAGCGCACGTCGGATGCTCGCCTCGGTCGGTGCCTGGTTGACCTCTGCCACGAAAACAACCTAGACCGGAATCGTTTCGACCGCCGCCACCGTCCACAGGCCCGCGAAGTGTCGTGAAACACCAAGCCGAGCCTGTGGACAGGGAATTACTGCCGGGGCGGGTCCGAATCGGCGGGACCGAAGCCCGGCCGGTCGTCCGGAAGCTTGCTCGTCCGGTCGATCGGAGCCGGCTCCGCACGCGGCACGACCTGCGTCGGATCGGCGAACGGCGCGGCCGGGGCCGGCGCGCCGAACGGCGTGGACGGCGCGGGGAACCCGGCCGGCGGCGCGGACGCGGGCGGCGCGGAGGCCGGCGTCGGGGTGCTGCCCACCGGCGGG
Organism: Actinoplanes sp. L3-i22; assembly: GCF_019704555.1. Classification (NCBI taxonomy): domain Bacteria; kingdom Bacillati; phylum Actinomycetota; class Actinomycetes; order Micromonosporales; family Micromonosporaceae; genus Actinoplanes; species Actinoplanes sp. L3-i22. Next base: position 980,871 of record NZ_AP024745.1, on the reverse strand, counting down.
GCCGCGACCGGCGGGTTGTTCCAGCCCGGCTGGGCCGGCGGCGACGACGGCGGCTGGCCGTAGGTGCCCGGCTGGTACGCCGGCGGCTGACCGTACGTCCCCGGCTGCGGCTGCTGCGGCTGCTGCGGGAACGGCGGCTGACCGTACTGCTGGCCGTACGGAGGCTGCTGGCCGTAGGGCTGCTGCCCGTACGGCGCCTGCGGCTGCCCGTAGACGCCCGGCGGCATCTTCGGCTTCGGCACCATGTAGACGCCCCGCCAGATCTGGAACACCACGTACGCCGCCAGCCCGAACACGCCGAGCCAAGCGACCCGGGCGAGCAGCGCGGTGAAGGCGCCGGCCGCGTCGTACGACGCGATGTTGATCACGCCGAACAGCAGGCCGAAGATCACGCCGAAGAAGGCCATCACGCCGTACTCGACGAGCGCGGCCAGCGTGATCAGCCGAGCCTTGGGGTGGACCGGCTTCAGGCCGAGCGCCAGCAGCACCGCGGCCAGCGGCATGCCGACCGTCTCCAGGCTGATGAAGCCGCCGAAGCTGGCCGCCGTACGGGCGCCGAAGTTGTCGCCGAGCAGGTTGATCACAGCGGCGAGCAGGAACACCGCCGGAGCGCCGACCAGAACGTACGCGGCGAGGTCGCGGAGGGGAGTCAGGAACTGGCCGATCGGCTTGCCTTCGGCCGGTGTGGGCTGCGGTGGACTGGTCACGGTTACTCCCGGACGTACGGTGATCGAGGTTCGCCCAGAGTAAACCGCCACCCGGCAACCGGCCCGGCGACGCGGGTGGGAGAGGATGGGCTGATGCGGATCGCGGTACTTACCGGGGGTATCGGCGGCGCCCGGTTCCTCGTCGGCGTGCGTGCGCACGCCCGTGCCATCGGCGCCGAGGTCACGGCGGTGGTCAACGTCGGCGACGACGTCCGGATGCACGGGCTGCAGATCTGCCCGGATCTGGACAGCGTGATGTACACGCTGGGCGGCGCGGCCGACCCGGAACGCGGCTGGGGCCGGGTCGGGGAGAGCTGGGTCGTCAAGGAGGAGCTGGCGAAGTACGGCGTCGAGCCGTCCTGGTTCGGCCTCGGCGACAAGGACACCGCCACCCACCTGGTGCGCACCAGCATGCTCAACGCCGGTTTCCCGCTCTCCCAGGTAACCGCCGCGCTGTGCGAGCGCTGGCAGCCCGGGATCGAGATGCTGCCGGCCACCGACGACCGGCTCGAGACGCACGTCGTGGTCGACGTCGACGGCGAGCGCAAGGCGATCCACTTCCAGGAGTGGTGGGTGCGCTACCGCGGCGAGGTGCCGACGCACCGGTTCGTCTTCCGCGGCGCGGAGAACGCCAAGCCGGCCGCCGGCGTGCTCGACGCGCTCGCCCGGGCCGACGTGATCCTGCTGGCCCCCAGCAACCCGGTCGTCAGCATCGCGCCGATCCTGGCCGTGCCGCAGATCCGGGAGGCGCTGATCAGTGGCCCGGCGCCGGTCGTCGGGGTCTCCCCGATCATCGGTGGTTCACCCGTCCGGGGGATGGCCGACAAGTGCCTGGCCACGCTGGAGGTCGAGGTCAGCGCCGGCGGCGTCGGCCGGATGTACGGGCCGCGCCGCGACGGCGGGCTGCTCGACGGCTGGCTGGTCGACACGTCCGACGCCGGCGTGGAGATCTCCGGCGTGCGGACCCGCGCGGTGCCGCTCTGGATGAAGGACGAGGCGCTGACCACCCGGATGGTCGCCGACGCGCTGGAGCTGGCCCGATGAGACTGGAGATCCTTCCGGTCGAGGGCATCGGCGACGTCACCACCGGCGACGACCTGGCCGAGCTGATCACCACGGCCGCGCCCTGGCTGCGCGACGACGACGTGCTGGTGGTGACCAGCAAGATCGTGTCGAAGGCGGAGGGCCGGCTGGTCGAGGTGCCGGCCGACGGCCCGGAACGCGAGGAGGCCCGGGTCCGCGCCCTGGAGTCGGAGACCGCCCGGGTGGTCGCCCGCCGCGGACCGACCACGATCGTGCAGACCCACCACGGCTTCGTGATGGCCGCGGCCGGCATCGACGCGTCGAACGTGGACAAGACCCACCTGGTCCTGCTGCCGGCCGACCCGGACGCATCCGCGCGGAAACTGCGCGCCGACCTGGCCGTGCGCGGGCTGGACGTCGCGGTGATCATCTCCGACACGATGGGCCGGGCCTGGCGCAACGGGCTGACCGACGTGGCCCTCGGGGCGGCCGGGATCGACGCGCTCCTCGACCATCGGGGGCAGACCGATCCCTACGGCAACGAGCTCAGCCTCACCCAGATGGCCGTGGTGGACGAGCTGTCCGGCGCGGCCGAGCTGGTCAAGGGCAAGTGTGACCAGGTGCCGGTGGCCGTGGTCCGCGGCTATCCGGTCCGGCGCGGCGAGGCCGACGCGGGCGTCGCGGTGCTGATCCGGGACGGCGCGAGCGACATGTTCAGCCTGGGCACCGCCGAGGCCCGCGCCCAGGGCCTGGAGGACGCGGCCTACCTCGGCGACGAGGTCGCGGTCCGGGAGGCCGGCGCCGACCGGGCCGGCCTGGCCCTCGACCGGCTCGCCGAGATCGTCACGGTCGGCACCGGCATCCAAGCCGTCACCCCGACCATTCGATTGACCCCGGCCGGGCCCGCGCCCGCCGATCTGATCCGCCTGGGCGCGGACGCCCACCGGCTCCGGGCGGCGCTCGCCGCCGACGGGCTGACCAGCAGCATCGAGTTCGACGACAGCGGCGTGACGATCACCTTCGGAGACCCGGCATGAGCCTGTACGAAGATGCCGTCCACACGCTGACCGACTGGACGGCCACGTCCGAGACGGCCGAGCTGAACCGCAAGCGCACCCTCGGCCTGCTCGCCGACGGCCCGGCCGCGATGACCCGGGCGCACCGGGCCGGGCACGTCACCGCCAGCGCGCTGATCGTCGACGACGCCGGGCGGATCCTGCTCTGCCTGCACGGCCGGCTCGGCCTGTGGATGCAGCTCGGCGGGCACTGCGAGGCCGGCGACGCGACGCTGGCCGCCGCGGCGCTGCGCGAGGCGACCGAGGAGTCCGGCATCGCCGGCCTGCTCCTCGACCCGGAGCCGATCGACATCGACATCCACGAGGTCCGCTGCGGGGCCGCGGAGGGCGCGCCGGCGACGGCTTCCACCCATTTCGACGTACGTTTTCTGCTGCGCGCGCCGACCGGTGCGGTCGAGCAGATCAGCGACGAGTCGTCCGACCTGGCCTGGTTCACCACCGACGCGCTGCCCAGCCCGCTCGCGGCCGGCGTGGTCCAGCAGATCGAGCCGGCCCGGGCCCGCTTGCGCTGAGTGTGCGGTTTCTCCCAGGTTCATGCCGACGGGGCGGACCGGGCCGTTCGTGGTCCGGCCCGGCCGACATGATCGTCCTCAGTTGATCCGCGACTGAGGAACATGGTGAGAGACGACATGCGCGACGCTCTGAAGTTGGCCGTCCCGGCCCTGCTCGTGATCGGCCTGGCGACCGGCTGTTCCGGCGGGGACGCGACGACTGCCGCCCCGGCCGCGACCGTCTCGGCGTCCTCGGCGGCCCCGGCTTCCTCGGCCGCGGCGCCGACCGCCACCACCGGCGGCACGCCGGCGACCGCGAAGACCAAGACGACCGGCGCCGCCCAGACCGGCACGAAGGCCGCCGCGTGTCGCAGCGCGGACCTGAAGACCGCGATCGCCCTGCAGCCGGACGGGACCGCGACCGCGCAGAAGGCGATGGTGGTCCTGACCAACGACGGCAAGAGCGCCTGCACGCTCGACGGCTGGGTGGCGATCTCGCTGGTCAACGCTGCCGACGAGGTGGTCGCGGTGCCGACGAAGAAGGTCAACCAGCCGGGGCCGGCCGAGGCGTTCACCGTCAAGCCGGGCACCTCGGCGTTCGCCGGCATCAAGTGGGTCCCCTGCGACAAGGCGGACGGGAGCTGCGGCGTGGGCAACACCATGCGGTACAACCTGGAGGCGTCCACCGACGGGCCGGTCGCCACGCTGGAGGGCTTCCCGGCCGCCGAGCGCAGCGGGATCACCATGAAGTCCCTGCAGATCGGCACGCTGCAGCCGAGCAACCAGGGCGTCGTCGCCTGGTGACGGTGGTTCAGGGCCGCCGCGGCGGCCCTGAACCCTCAGATGTAGCCGTGCTGGCCGAGCTCCTTGAGCTGGTCGACCAGGCTCTTGACCTCCTGCGCGCGCTCGCGCGGGCAGATCAGCACCGCGTCGGCGGTGTCGACGATGACCAGGTCGCGGACGCCCATCGCGGCCACCAGGCGGCCCGAGCCGGGCACGACGACCAGGTTCTCGGTGTCGCGCAGCAGCACGGTGGGCCGCTCGCCGCCGGTGTCGTTGCCGACCACCACGTTGCCGGACGGGTCGGCGGTGAGCACCTCGCCGAGGGTGTGGAAGTCGCCGACGTCGTTCCACCCGAAGTCACCCGGGACGGTGGCGACCCGGCCGACGGTGGCCGCGCCCTCCATCACCGCGTAGTCCACCGAGATGCGGGGCAGGGTCGGCCAGACCTCGCCGAGCACCTCCTCCTGCTCGGCGGTGCCCCACGCCTGGGCGATCCGGCTGACGCCGGCGGCCAGCTGCGGCTGCTGCCGGGCCAGCTCGGCCAGGAACACGTCGGCGCGCCAGACGAACATGCCGGCGTTCCACAGGTAGTTGCCGGACTTCACGTACGACTCGGCGATGTCGTACGACGGCTTCTCCTTGAACTCCTCGACCTGAAGCACCGGGCCGTCCTCCAGCAGCTCACCGCCGCACTGCAGGTAGCCGTAGCCGGTCTCCGGGCGGGTCGGCGTGATGCCGAGCGTCATCAGCAGGCCGGTCCGCGCGCCCGCCATCGCCTTGCGGATGACGTTCGCGAACTCGACCTTGTCGGCGATCAGGTGATCGGAGGCGAACGAGCCCATGATCGCCTCCGGGTCGCGGCGCGCGATCACCGCGGCGGCCAGCGCGATCGCCGCGCAGGAGTCCCGCGGCGACGGCTCGACCAGCACGTTCTCGTCGGGCACCGCGGCCAGCTGCCGGGAGACCGCGGCGGCGTGCGCGACACCGGTCACCACGAAGACCCGATCGGGGGAGGTGAGGGTGTCCAACCGGTCCACCGTGGCCTGCAGGAGGGAGGCATCGGTGCCGGTCAACGGGTGCAGGAACTTGGGATGACCGGCGCGGGACAGCGGCCACAGGCGGGTTCCGGTGCCACCCGCCAGAACCACTCCGTACAGCCCACTCTGTTCGTCGCTCATGGCCGCAGAGTTTAGTGGAACCTCAGGAAGCGACTCGATTCCACGTTGTTACATGTACCTCCGCGCTTGACGCCCAGGTGAACTCTTTCGCCCGATCGAAGCCGGCCTTCGCCAGGGTCTGCCGCCGCTGCTCGTCGTGCAGCAGGTCGGCCAGGTCCTCGGCGATCCGCTCCGGCGCCTCGGTGGTGTAGGCGACCGCGTCGCCGCCCACCTCGGGCAGGGAGAGCCGGGGCGTGGTGAGCACCGGGGTGCCGCAGGCCATCGCCTCCAGGATCGGCAGGCCGAACCCCTCGCCGAAGGACGGGTAGCAGGCGACCAGCGAGCCGCCGAGGAAGCCCGGCAGGTCCGCGTAGCGCAGGTAGCCCGGGCGCAGCAGGCGCAGGTGCGAGGGCACCTCGGAGACCGCCCGGTCGATGTCGTCGTCGTGCCCCTGGCCGCCGGCGATCACCAGGGCCGGCGGGTGCGGCCAGTCGGCGACCGCGCGGGCCCAGCCGCGGATCAGGTTCGGCACGTTCTTCCGCGGCTCCTTGGCGCCGAGGAACGCGACGTAGCCCGAGTCGCCGAGGCCGAGGCGGGCCCGGACGCGGGCCTTCTCCTCCTCGGTCGGCATGTGGAAGGCGGCCTGGTCGACGCCGTGGTACGCCACGTCGATCTTGGTGGGGTCGGCGTCCAGCAGGCGGATCAGCTCGTCGCGGGTGGCCTTGCTGGGCACGATCACCCGGGCGGCGCGGCGCAGCGACGTCTTGATCGCGCTGCGGAAGAAAGTTCGCTTGGTGTTGTCGTAGTGCTCCGGCTCGGTGAAGAACGTCGCGTCGTGCACGGTGACCGTGACCGGGACGCTCGACCGCAGCGGGCAGGTGTAGAACGGCGAGTGCAGCACGTCCGCCCCGACCTGCTGGACGAGCAGGGGCAGGCCGGTCTGCTCCCAGGCGAGGCGGGCCGGGCGGTGCGCGATCGCGGACGGGCCGGGCAGCACCTCCGCCTCCGGAAGCATCCGGCGGTAACGCTCCGCATCCGAACGCTGGGCGACGACGGCCAGGTCCACTCGATCCGTGCCCAGCAGCGCGAGGGCTCCGAGCAATCCGTCGACATATCTGCCGACACCACCTCTGTCCGCGGGGACACTAGTGGCGTCGACCAGCACTCGCGGGGGGCGACCGGGGGTCACGAGGCATCTCCTTGGCGTCTCTGACGTACCGATGCTGCGGTGGAACTCGGACACCGTGAATACCCGGCGTCCACCCCGAGCGTACGCCCGGAACGCTTCGGGAAAGTGTCCGCGACACCGGTGGTTGCCTTACGTTGCCGTAATCGACGCCGTAAGGATGCACCGGCGCGGTTACCCACAGTGACGACCTAGGGTTAGAGGCGATGAACACCACCATTCCGCAGGCGTTCGCTGAAGCGGTCCGGCGAGACCCGGCCGCACCCCTGCTCACCTGGTACGACGATGCCACCGGCGATCGTGCCGAACTTTCCGGCGCGACCCTGGACAACTGGGTGTCGAAAACGGCGAACCTGCTGGTCGACGGCGTCGGCCTCGGTCACGGCGACGCCGTCTCGCTGCTCCTGCCACCGCACTGGCAGACCGCCGCGATCCTGCTCGGCGTGTCGGCGGCCGGTCTCGCCGTCGATCTGGCCGACCTGGGCGGTGACCCGCAGCCGGTGGAGGCGCTGTTCACCAGCCCGGACCGGATCGAGCGGGCGGCCACCTGGGCCACCACCGACCGGTTCGTCACCGGCCTGCTGCCGCTCGCCATGCCGCTGGGCGAGCTGCCGGCCGGGTACACGGACTTCGTCACCGAGGTCCGCAACTACGGCGACCACTTCCGCGGCACGCCGGTCGACCCGGCCGACCGGGCGTTCGCCGGGCCGGTCGAGCTGAGCCACCAGGACGTGCTGGACGCCGCCGCGGAACGGGCCGGCCAGCTCGGCTTCGGCGCCGGCGACCGGGTGCTGATCGACGTGACGATCCACCCGGACCCGGTCGACTGGCTGCTCGCGCCGCTGCTGGTGGGCGCGTCGGCGGTGCTCTGCGCGAACCTGGACGAGAGCAAGCTGGACGCCCGGGCCACCGCCGAGAAGGTCAGTCTCGTCCTGGCGGTGTGAGCCGGGCCCGGGCCAGCTCGGCGAACGCGTTCAGCGACTCCGGGTTGGCCAGGGCGCCCTTCGCCGCGGCGGACTCGATCGGGGTGCCGGTGAGGATCCGCTTGACCGGCACCTCGAGCTTCTTCGCGGACAGGGTGCGGGGCAACGCCCGTACCGCATAGATGGTGTCCGGAATGTGCCGGGGCGAGAGTGACCCGCGCAGCTCTCGGGCGATCTTCGCGCGCAGCGCGTCGTCGACCTCGAAGCCCTCGGCCGGGACGACGAACAGCAGCAGCTCGCCGTTCGGGTCGTCGGCCTTGTCCAGGTGCACCACCAGGCAGTCGGCGACCTCGGGCAGGCTCTCCACCACCGAGTAGAACTCCGAGGTCCCCAGCCGCACGCCGCCCCGGTTCAGGGTGGCGTCGGAGCGGCCGGTGATCACGCAGCTGCCGTCCTCGGCGATGGTGATCCAGTCGCCGTGCCGCCAGACGCCCGGGAAGACGTCGAAGTACGCCTCCCGGTAGCGCCGGCCGTCCGGGTCGTTCCAGAAGCCGACCGGCATGCTCGGCATCGGCGCGGTGATCACCAGCTCGCCCAGCTCGCCGAGGACCGGCTTGCCTTCCGGGTCGTAGGCCTCGACCCGGGCGCCCAGACTGCGGCCGGAGATCACGCCGGCGCGCACCGGGAGCAGCGGCGAGCCGCCGACGAAACCGGTGCAGACGTCGGTGCCGCCGGAGAGCGAGAGCAGCTGCAGGTCACGGCCGACCGCGTCGTAGACCCAGGCGAAGCCCTCCGGGGGCAGCGGCGCGCCGGTCGAGCCGACGCCCTTGAGCGTCTTGTTCGGGGTCAGGCCGGCCTTGCGGCAGGCCATCAGGAACGGGGCGGACGTGCCGAAATACGTGATCCCGGCGGTGTCGACCAGGTCCCAGAGGGTGTCGAGCGAGGGCCAGCCCGGGTTGCCGTCGAACATCACGATCGCGGCGCCCACGGCCGGGCCGCTGACCAGGTAGTTCCACATCATCCAGCCGGTGGTGGTGAACCAGAAGAACCGGTCGGACGGGCCGAGGTCGTGGTGCAGCGCGAGGATCTTGAGGTGTTCCAGCAGGATGCCGCCGTGGCCGTGGATGATCGGCTTGGGCAGGCCGGTGGTGCCGGAGCTGTAGAGGACGTAGAGCGGGTGGTCGAACGGGACGGGCTCGTAGGCGAGCTGGTCCGGGCCGTCCAGATCGGAGAAATCGCCACCTTCACCGAGATATCCGATGTTGATGACGTGCTCGAGCGACGGCAGCGCCGCGGCGATGGCTTCCACCTCGGCAACCCGGCTGACCGATTTGTCGCCATATTTGTAGCCGTCGACCGCGACCAGGACCTTCGGCTCGATCTGACTCCACCGGTCGATCACCGAACGCGAGCCGAACTCCGGGGCACAGGACGAGAAGATCGCCCCGAGGCTCGCGGTGGCCAGCATCAACACGTACGTCTCAGGGATGTTCGGCGCGTAGGCCGCGACCCGGTCCCCCCGGCCCACGCCCCGGGCCTTGAGGCCGGCCCGAACTCGTCGCACCTGCTCGCGGAGCTCCCGCGCGGTCAGGGTGATCGGCTCACGGCTCTGCGAATAGGCCAGCACGACCGGCTCGTCGGCACCGATGCCGGGCATCCGGAGCACGTTCTCCGCGTAGTTCAGGGTCGCGCCGGGGAACCACTGCGCGCCCGGCATCGCGTCGCCCGCCAGCACCGCGGTCGGCGGGTCGTGCGCGACGACCTCGAAGTACTCCCAGACCGAGCCCCAGAACCCGGAGAGGTCGGTGACCGACCACTCCCACAGGGCGGCATAGTCCGCGAAGGTCAGCCCGCGCTCGCGCGCCAGCCAGGCCAGGAAGTCACCGATCCGCGAGGTCTGCCGGGCATCCGCCGGCGGTTCCCAGAGGACTGTGCCCGTCGTCACCGTCATGCACTCACCTTAACGTTCACTCAGCCCGGGCCCACGAGGCTGGACGCCTCACTCAGCCCGCGCCCTCTGGATGGCCGCCCGCCGGGCCAGCCGGTGGTCACGGCGGATCAATGCTTCCTTGAACCGGCGGTGGTCGTCCATGTCGGCCGGCAACACAGGCGGGACCTGACGGGGTGCGCCGGCCACATCGACGGCGACGAAGACCAGGTACGCGGTACCGACCGGGATGGTCGGGCCGACCGCGTCCCAGCGCTCGGCCTCCAGCCGCACGCCGACCTCCATCGAGCTCTTGCCGGTCCAGTTGACCTGCGCGTACGCGTGCACCAGGTCACCCACCCGGACCGGCTCCAGGAACACGATCTCGTCGATCGCGGCGGTGACCGCGGTGCCCCCGCTGTGCCGGGCCGCGGCCGCCCCCGCCACGTCGTCGACGAACTTCATCAGCACGCCGCCGTGCACCGTGCCGTACAGGTTCACGTCCACCGCGGTCATGATCTTGCTGAGCGTGACGCGGCCGTGTGCGGTGGGTCGCCCCGGGAGCTGATCATCCATATCGGCACCATACGACCGGCTTGGCGGCCGATTGGCGGAGCGAGGTAGCCTGCCGGGTCATGCGCCACCTCCGGTCGATCCTCTACGCCCTCGTGCTCGCCCCCGCCGTCTGGGTCCTGGCCGGCGTCGGCTTCACCCACGACCTCACCAGTCGCGGGCGGGACTTCTTCACCGCCGAGTCGCTGAGCGGCCTGCTCCTGCTGATCTTCGCCGGGATCCTCTTCGCGATCATGGCGTTCTCGCCGATCTCGCCGCTCGGGCCGACGGTCGCCGGAGCCGTGTTCCTCGGGGTGACGTACTGGGCGTGGAGCGCGCCGGACTCCTACGCCGGCATCTGGTCGCCGGACGTGGTCAAGGACGGCTTCGACCTGAGCCGCCCGGGGTACGGACTGGCCGCGCTGCTCGCCGTGCCACTGCTGTGCACCGCGCTGAGCGCCCGCCGGTGGGCCCGCTACGAGCCGCCGGTGCTGCCGATCATCGGCGAGATCGGCCGGTTCCGCGGCTCGGCCAAGGCGCCCGGGGTGCCGATGGCGTCCGCCGAGACGACCGTGTTCCGGACCGCTCAGCCGCCTGCGGCGCAGGCCGCCGACCGGACCCAGGTTCTGCGCACGCCGCCGGCTTCCCCCGTCTCGACCGCGCCCGCGGACGCGACCGTGGCCCTGCCGGCCGGTGGGGTGCCGTCACTCGGCGGACCGCGGGTGGCCGCCGCCGGCGACGACACCACCACGGTGTTCGCCGCCGCCAAGCCCGCAGCGCCTAATTCTAATAAATCCGGCATTACCGCTAATCCGACTATTGCCCCCGACGCCGGAAAAATCGCGCCGAAGCCAGCCGCCACCGACGACCAGACCGTCGCCATGACGCTCCCGGCCAAGGGCGAGCCGAGCGCACCGGCCGCGACGGTTCCGGCGAAGGACGCGGACCACGACCAGACGACGGTGATCCCGGCGCAGGCCGCCCCCAAGGACGACGACCAGACGACGGTGATCCCGGCGCAGCCCGCCGCCCCGAAGGACGACGACGCGACCGAGGTCATGCCGTCCCTGGTCACCCCGCCCGACGAGCACACCGAGGTCCTGAAGATCCCGGCGAAGTAGGCGTCAGACGGCGATCGCCGGCAGGGGTGGCGGACTTCCTGCCGCCCGGCCGGTGAAGCCGTGCCAGGCCGCGGCCATCGCCCGGACGCCCGCGGTCAGCGCCGCCGAGTCCGCGACGAACGGGATCCGCAGGTGGTCGGTGCTCCCGCCGGACGGGTCGAGCGAGCCACCGGGCAGCACCGCGATCCCCTGCCGGAGCGCCGCCTGCGCGTACGACGCCGCGTCGCCGTACGGCAGCCGCACCCACAGCGTCTGCCCGCCACCGGCCGCCTCGAACCGCCACTCCGGCAGCTGTTTCCGCAGCTCAGCGCAGAGGTGGTCGTGCCGGGCGGCGAGCACCCGGGAGCGCTCGGCGATCAGCGGGTCGAGGTCGGCGACCAGTTCCGCGGCGGCGAGCTGGTCCAGCACCCCGCTGCCCAGGTCGATCACCGCCTTGAGCCGGGCGAGCCGGCCGATCAGGGCCGGTTGCGCCCGGACCCAGCCGATCCGCAGGCCGCCCCAGACCAGTTTGCTGAGCGACCCGACGGTGATCAGCTCGTCCGCATCCGGCGCCAGTGCCGCGATCGGCGCCGGCGGGGCGGCGGAGCGGTCCGGGAAGGTCAGGTCGGCGAGGACCTCGTCGACGACCAGCGGGACCCGGGCGTGGAGGGCCGCCGTCACGATCTCCTGCCGCTCGGCGGGCGGCATCGTACGGCCGGTCGGGTTGTGGCACGACGCGATCAGGTAGGCCATCGCCGGGTGGTGGCGGGCGAGCTCCTCGCCGTACGTCGCAATCCCGGTTTTGATCGGAAGCAGTGCCGCCGCCGATTCGCGAAAGATCTCCAGCGCGCCGGGGTAGGTCGGCGCCTGCACCAGGACCTCGGCGCCGGGCGCGACAAGTGCCCGGGCCAGCAACGCGAGCCCCTGCTGCCCGCCCGTGGTGATCAGGATCTGGGCCGTCGAGGTCGGCACCCCGCGGGCGGTGTAGCGCGCCGCCAGCGCCGCCCGCAACCGCGGATGACCGGCCGGGTGATAGCCGAGGTCCGGCCCGCCGAGCAGCCCGAGCGCCCGCTGATAGGCCGTGATCACCGCGGCCGGCGCCCCGGTCGGCCCCGCGCAGGCGAACTGCGCCACGTGGTCCGGCGGGTCGAGGAGGTGCAGGAAGACCGGGTTGACGGTCGGCTCGGTCGCGACCGGCGGCCCGGCGTTGGCCCCGGCCACCCAGGTGCCGCTCCCCTGCCGCCGGACCAGCCGCCCCTCCTGCCGCAGCAGGTCGTAGGCGGCGACGACGGTGGTCCGCCCCGCGGAGAGCCCGGCGGCGAGCGCCCGGTCGGTCGGCAGCGCGGTCCCGGGCGGCAGCTCACCGTCGTCGATCAGCGCCCGGAGCCGCCCGGCGAGCAGCAGGTAGAGCGGCCCACGACCGGCCGACCAGCGGCCGAGCCGGGACGCGAGCTCGATTGGATCCATCAGCGAACCAATATAGCGGCATTGGCCCTGTACCCGTCCGGTCACGGTCCGCGAGCATCAAAGGCATGCATCCCGACACCCGCATGGTCCACATCGAGGCGCCGGCACCGGCGAACAGCACCCCGCTGTCGGTGCCGATCTACCAGACGTCGTCGTTCGCGTTCGACGACCCGGAGCTGATCGCCGACGGGCTGCACCGCCCGGACGGCGCGTACACCTACTCCCGCTTCACCAACCCGACCGTCCGCGCGCTGGAGAACGCGGTCGCCGACCTGGAGGGCGGGGCCGCCGCGATCGCCACGTCGTCCGGCATGGGCGCGATCAGCCTGCTGCTGCACAGCCTGCTCGACGCCGGCGACCACGTGATCGCCCAGCGGGACGTCTACGGCGGCACCCACGCGCAACTGCAGGACCTGGCGAAACGCTTCGGCATCGAGGTCACCCGGATCAGCGGGAGCGACCCGGAGGAGCTGCGCGCCGCGCTGACCCCGCGGACCAAGGTGCTCTACCTGGAGACGATCGCCAACCCGACCGGGCACCTCAGCGACCTGCCCGCGCTGGCCCCGATCGCGCGGGCCGCCGGGGTGGTCACGGTCGTCGACAACACGTTCGCGACGCCGGTCTTCTGCCGGCCGATCGAGCACGGCGCGGACGTCGTGGTGCACTCGGCGACGAAGTTCCTGGGCGGCCACTCGGACGTCACCGGCGGCCTCGCGGTCTTCGCCGACCAGGCCCGCTACCAGGAGGTGTGGACGCACGCGGTCGAGTTCGGGGCGACCGCCGACCCGTTCGCGGCCTGGCTGATCATTCGCGGCCTGCACACCCTGGGGCTGCGGATGGAGCGGCACGCCGCGAACGTCGCCCGGGTCGCCGACCGGCTGGCGGCCCACCCCGCGGTCAGCCGGGTCGCCGTGCCGCGGCTCGCCGGCGCGAAGCACGTCACCGGCTTCCCCGGAGCGTTCTGCTTCGACCTGGCCGGCGGGCACGAGGCGGGGGTGCTGCTGATGAGCCGGCTGCGGGTGATCAAGGCGGCCGCGTCGCTGGGCAGCACACAGTCGCTGATCCTGCATCCGGCCAGCACCACGCACCGGCAATTGACTCCGGAACAACTGCAGGAATCGCACCTAACCCCCGGAACCATCCGAATTGCCATCGGCATCGAACACCCGGACGACCTGGTGGCAGACCTGGAACAGGCGCTCGACTTTGTCGTTCGTTAATACCTGTGACGTTCGGAAAATAGGTCGTAACCAATAGGGCCTTTTGCGATCGGTCCACGATGGATATCGTGATCATCGCTTTTGGACTACGGGGGGTAACCAAAAAGCAACTTTACGGAGGCCCCCTGCCCTCCTTTGGAAGGACCACACCTTGTCCGATACACCGTTGTGGCTGCAGGGCCGGGACGCCGTTATCGAGGCCGCCGATCCGTCCGAGTTCCGCCACGGCACCCCTGACTACCACCTGTCGCACGTCGTGATGCCCGGGCAGCGCACCACGAACCACGCGCCGGGTTCGCTCGAGGCCATCGTCGAGTCGATCGTCCAGGTCTTCGAGATGGAGGTGTCCCACAAGAAGGACCCCGCGACCTGGGTCTCGATGGTGACCGAGCACTTCCGCACCAACATCAACGGCGGCGGCTGGGCCTCCGCGCAGGACATCGCCGACCAGGGCAGCTACAACGTGCTGATCGGCGAGAGCGTGTTCTACAAGCCGGAGTCGTTCGACGGCCAGCACGACGTCTTCCACGGCGCGTTCCCGAACGGCTTCTACTGGGAGGTGCTCGACGTCCTGAGCCCGCCGCCGGTGGTCACGTTCAAGTGGCGGCACTGGGGCGCGTTCGACGGCGAGTACCACGGCCACCAGCCGAACAACAAGACCATCGAGATGTTCGGGATGAGCGTCGCCAAGGTCGACGACGACCTGAAGCTCCTCGAGGTCGAGCACTACTACGACCCGAACGCGTTCCTCGGCAAGCTCACCGGCGGCTGCCCGGTCGCCCACTGAGACCAGCGCCGGCGCCGCGGGATGAGCGGCGCCGGCCGGTGGGTGAGCCGGCGCAGGGTGATCGGAATCGGCCGGCTCAAATCTTCAAGATCTTTTATTGCCTCGGCTGCGGCCAATAACTGATCGTCGCTCCCGCGGGGACCCTTCCGGGCCTCGCAAGGGCGCGGGGCGCCCAGAACGCGAGACCCTCCAGGGCGACGTCCGAGGGTGGTTGCGGTTCAGAAGGACCACGCAAGCCACCTGCCGGGCCGAGGCCCAGCCGCGCCTCGCGCCCCGGCCGGCACTCACGGCTCTTCCCAACCCGAAAAACAACCATGAGCGCCAGCCGGAGAACCGCGAGCGCGGCCGGGCCTGGGACACGGCGCGGGTCGCGGCCCCGGCTGGTCACTCGGTTCGGCGGGCGAAGCGGGCGGCCAGGGCCGCGACCGCGCAGAGGACGGCGCAGATCAGCCAGACCGTCACGTAGGCCGACTCGCGGGGCGTCGAACCGCCCGGCAGCACCACCGCGCCGAGGATCGCCGCGACCACGCCGCCGGCGACGGCGCCGCCCAGGGTCTTGACGTTGTTGTAGAGGGCGGTGGTGATGCCGGTCCGGGACGGGTCGGCGGTCTCCGCGATCACGGTGGGCATAGCACCCAGGGCGACCCCGGCGGCCAGTCCGATCGGCACCTTGATCGCCAGCAGCTGCCAGACCTGGTCGTGGAACGACGCCGTCGCCAGGAACCCGGCCGCGATCACCGCGAACGCCACGACCAGGGTCGTCCGGTATCCCAGTCGCCCGGCGATCAGCGCGGTACCCGCCGACCCGAGCACCGCGAAGGCCGCGGCCGGCAGCGCGACCAGCGAGATCTGCAGCGCGGTGAAGCCGAATCCGTAGCCGGCCTCGGCGCGCGTGGCGGCCAGGAACGTCGAGTCCGGCGACTGGCTTCCGAAGTAGACGATGCCGAAGACGAACGACGCCCCGAAGAACGGCGCGACGTGCCGCCCGGCCAGCGCCCGCAGGTCGACCAGGGGTTCGGCGACCCGCAGCTCCAACACCACCCAGCCGGTGAAGCCGAGCAGGCCGACGATCACCAGGATCGCGTTGAGCAGCGAGATCCCGGCCAGCAGGGCGACCATCGAGACGCTGAGCACGGCGATCCCGGCCAGGTCCAGCCGGCCGGTGGCGAGACGGGCGCTCTCCGGCACGGCCAGGAAACTCACCGGCACACAGAGCATCGCGAGCCCGGCCGGGACGAGCAGCGTCAGCCGGGCGTCCCCGATCACCTGGTGCAGCCCGGCGGTCAGCACCCCACCGAGCAGCGCGCCGAGGGTCAACGCGCCGACCAGCCGGGCGATCGCCCGGCGGGCCAGGGTGACCGGCAGCCGGTCCCGCACCAGCGCGATCTCCAGCGGCAGCAGCGCGGCCAGCGGCCCGAGCAGCAACCGTCCGGCGAGCAGCACCCCGAGGTTCGGGGCGAGCGCGACGAGCAGGCTGCCGGCCGCGACGCAGAGCAGCGCGATCCGCAGCATCCGCCGGTGCCCGTGCAGGTCGCCGAGCCGCCCGAAGGCCGGTACGCAGACCGCGGAGGCCAGCAGCTGCACCGAGATCACCCAGTTCAGGTGGGCGTCCGAGATGCCCATCTCGCTGCCCAGGTCGGGCAGCAGCGGCGCGATGCTGCCCTGGATGAAACCGCTGGTCAGCTCGAAGAGCACGAGCAGCCCGACGACCGCGCCGACCTTCGGTGCCTTCTCGGCGACGGCGGTCACTCGGCCCCGCCCGCAGAAGAAGCGCCCGCACCGGCTGCGGGCGCGGCAAGGGCGGCGGGAACGGCAGCAGGCACGTCGGCGGCGGCGAGGCGGGCCGCGGCGAGGGTGGCGAGCACGGCGGCCGCTTCCAGGACGCTGCGGTCGTCGAAGATCGCCTGCGGGGCATGGTTCATCGGCGCGGTCGACGGGTCGACGCCGGGCGGGACGGCGCCGACCATCAGATACGCCCCCGGCACCTGCTCGAGCACGAACGAGAAGTCCTCGGCCCCGGCCACCGGCTGCGGCGCCTGGAAGACCCGCTGCGGCCCGAGCAGCCCCCGCAGGGTGTCCAGCGCGAACCCGGCCTCCCCGGCGTCGTTCACGGTCACCGGGTAGTTCGCCTGGTAGTCGATCTCCACGCGCACCCCGTGCGCGTCGGCGATGCCCCGCACCACCCGCCGTACCCCCGCCTGGATCTTTTGATGGGTGGCGGGCGAGAAGGTGCGGACGGTCGCCTCGAACGTCCCGGTCGACGGGATCACGTTGAACGCCGAGCCGGCGTGGATCGACCCGACCGTCAGCACCGCCGGGTCGAACGCGTCCGCGGTCCGGGTGACCATGGTCTGCAGGGCGGTGACCATCTCGCAGAGGGCCGGCACCGGGTCGATCGCGAGGTGCGGCGACGAGCCGTGCCCGCCCTTGCCGAAAACGGTCACGGTGACCGAGTCGGAGGCGGCCAGCATGGTGCCGGGCCGGGTCGCGACCACGCCGAGCGGCAGCATCGTCGCGGCGACGTGGATCGCGTAGGCGGCGATCACCCGGGAGCCGGCCGCGTCCAGCACGCCCTCGTCGATCATCACCTTGGCGCCGCGCTGCCCCTCCTCGCCGGGCTGGAACATGAAGACCACGTCCCCGGCCAGCTCCGCGCGCCGGGACGCGAGCAGGTGCGCGGCACCGACCAGCGCGCTGGTGTGCACGTCGTGCCCGCAGGCGTGCATCACGCCGGGGATCGCCGAGGCGAAGTCGACGCCGCTCTCCTCCCGCACCGGCAGGGCGTCCATGTCGCCGCGCAGCAGCACGGCCGGTCCGGGGCGTCCGCCGCGCAGCACCGCGGTCACCGAGGTCAGCGCGGTCCCGGTGGTGATCTCCAGCGGCAGGCCGGCCAGCGCGGCGAGGACCTTGGCCTGGCTCAGCGGCAGGTCCAGCCCGAGCTCGGGCTCGCGGTGCAGCGCGTGCCGCAGGCTGATCAGGCGGTCGGCGAACGGCTGGGCGTCGGGTGCGGTGAACATGGCGGGTATGGTCGGCAAAATGATCGCCCTCGGCCCGGGATTGCAGAGATCCGCCGATGCAGCCCGCTGACGCGCCGGAAACGGTCACCCTCGACGAGCTCGACTACCAGATGATCACCGCGTTGCAGCTGGCGCCGCGGGCCGACTGGCAGCGGATCGGCGCGGCGCTGGGCCTGGACGGCTCGACGGTCGCCCGGCGCTGGAACCGGCTCTACCGATCCGGGCACGCGTGGATCAGCTGCCTGCCGGCGCAACTGGCGATCCCGAGCGTGGTCCTCGCGGTGATCGAGGTCGACTGCGTCGCGGGCCGGCTGCCGGAGGTGGCGGCGGGCCTGGCCGGGGACGTCAACATCGTCACCCTGGAGCACGTCACCGGGGCCCGGGACCTGCTGATCCAGGCGGCGTTCGAGGATCACGCGCAGCTCGCCCGCTATCTCAGCTTCCGGCTCGGGATGCTGCCCGGGGTGGCCGCGTCACGCACCCAGATCGCGGTGACCGTGCACCTCGAGGGCAGCCGCTGGCGGCTCGACCGGCTGACCGATCGGGCCCGGCAGGCGCTCACCGCGGGCCGGCCCGCGCACGAGACCAGCCGGAAGCTGACCGGCGCGGACCTGGACGTGATGCGGGTGCTCAACGACGACCCGCGGCAGCCGGCGGTGCGGATCGCGGAGCGGCTCGGCCTGAGCCCGACCACGGTCCGCCGCCGCCTGGACCGGCTGGACGCGGACCGGTCGATCGTCTACCGGGCCGAGGTCGCCCGCTACGTCTCCGGCTATCCGATCTCGGTGTCGCTGTGGGGCACGCTGCCGCCCGGCGACACCGGGCGGGTGGTCGGCCGGATCAGCGGCATGCGCGAGACCCGCTTCTGCGCGACCCTGTCCGGGCCGGCCAACCTGCTGCTCGTGGTCTGGTTGCGCGCGGTGCAGGAGATCGCGGCGTTCGAGGCGCGACTGGGCGCGCAGGTCCCGGAGTTGACGATCATCGACCGCTCGGTGGCGCTGTGGGTGATGAAGCTCGGCGGCCATCTGCTGGATCCGCTGGGGCGCAACCTGCGCGCCGTACCGCTGGATTTCTGGAGCGACCCGGTCTCCGACGCTGCCGAGGGCGAGCTTTTGGCCCGCCTTCGGCAGGTCGGCGATTGACCGGCCCTACTCGATCAACCGGAGGTAGTCCAGATTGAACCCACCGGTTTCACAGTAGACCGTGACCGCCTGATCACCATCGGCCAGCGAGACCGGCACTTCCACCGATTGGTAGGTGCCCCAACCGCCGGTGTCCGGTACCGAGACGGTGCCGAGCACGTCCCCGGCGGCGTTCCGGATCGAGATCGCGCCGGTGGCGACCGCCCCGCTGCCGTTGGCGACGCGCAGCTCCAGGCGGTGGGCGCCGGCCGGGACGTCGAAGCGGTAGGCGAGCCAGTTGCCCGGCGCGGTCCAGCCGATGTTCTTCCCGCCGCTGGCCGCGGCGTTGCTCTCGACGAAGTTCCCGCCGCCCTCGGTCCAGCCGTGTTGCGCGGTGTAGCCCTCGGCCTCGACGATCGCGCCGACCGGCGCGCCGTGCGGCCGGACGGTCACGTGCACGGTCGTCTCGGCGTGCGCCTTGCCGTCGGTGACCGCGACCGTCAGGTCCTGCGTCCCGGCCACGACCGGGTTCAGGGTGATCACTCCGGTGGTCGCGTCGAGGCCGGCGCCGGCCGGCAGCTCGGTGGCGTAGTAGGACAGCCGGTCGTGATCAGGATCGGTCGCGTGGAGCTGGATCCGGGTGGTGCCGTACTGGTCGGCGGTCACCTCCGGGACGCGATCCAGGCGCGGGGCACGATTGTGCCGCGGGTCCGGCGTGCGGTCGGTCCAGCGATAGGTGGCGTACGCCTGAGCCGGCACCGACGTCACGAACGAGCGCTCCCCGATGATCACCCGGGTGCTGGTCGCCGTGGCGTTGCCGTTGCCGAGCACCGCCACGTAGTCGTCGCCGTCCCGGAACACCACGCTGCTCACGCCGTGATCGGTGGTGCTCGACTCGACGCGGACGTGGTCCGGGGTCAGATACTTCGCGAATTGTCCGAGCGGGTAGAGCTCACTCCGTACCGAATAAGTTTTGGTGTTGGTGTTGACCTTGACGAGTCGATCGGGCCACTTGCTGGTCCGCGCGACCTCGTCCCAGTCGACGTCGTTGTTCCGCTCGCCGGTCCAGTGCAGCGTGCCGCCGTCCTGGTCGGTGGTCTGCGCCCAGAGGACGTAGCTGCTGGCGTCGAGCCGGAAGTAGGAGAGCACGGTGGCCGGCGAGAGATCGCTGGTCTCGGTCATGTGCACCGGCTTGCCGGTCTGCTGGTAGGCGTCGCGCATCACCGTCGGGTCACCCCAGTACGGGTGGAACGCGATCGCGTCGGCGGCCGCCGCGGCCTTCGGGTCGTTCAGGATCCGGTAGTAGTTCTTGGTCGCGGTGCTGTTCGGGTCGCGCCAGTCCCAGAAGTTGAAGTCGTGCACGTAGAGGTCGGTGCGCAGCCCGGCCCTGCGGAACTCCCGCTTGATCGCGACGGCGAGTCTCTGCTGCTGCTCGACGCTGATGTCCATGGCCGGGTAGACGACGTCCATGCCCGGCTCGTTGAGCAGCGTGATCGCGTCGACCTTGATGCCGTGCCGGGCGTACGCCTGCAGGTACTTGACGTAGTACCGGGCGAACACGTCGATGCAGTCGTCGCGCAGCTTGCCGTACTGGTAGTAATCGGTCGTGCTGCCCGGCTTGAGGGCGACCTCACCGAGGAACTTGTTGTTCGTCTTCATCCAGGCCGGGGCGCTCCACGCGGAGGCGAAGAAGGTGGCCCGCGGGTTGTACTTCTGGATCAGCTTGATCGTGTCGACGATGTGCAGGTCGAGGTCGCGCTGGATGGAGAAGCGCTGGAGGTTCCAGTCCTCGCCGGACCCGTCGTCGTAGGACCAGAACGGCAGGTGCTCGATCAGGTCGGGGCTGCCGATGGTCAGGCGGAACCGGTCCAGACCGGCGCCGGTCTTCGGGTCGGCGAGCAGGCGGATCGCCCGCTCCCGCTCGGCCGGGGTGAGTTTCCACAGGTTGGAGACGCTGGTCTCGTCGATCGAGAAGCCGATGCCGGCGTAGTGCTGCTCGGTCCGGCTGGGGTCGATCACGACCGTGGCCACCGCCGATTTGTCGGATTTATCGAGATAAGTCGCAGGAAGTGAGCTCCACTGGGCGGCGCCCGCCGAGTATGTCCCGGTCACCACGGGCGCCTTCGCGTGGGGAAGGTGGGCCGGCACGATCGCCACCGCCGCCACCATCGCCATCTTGAGCAGCATCAGTTCAGCACCCACTTCTGGTTGGCGCCGGTGGTGCAGGTCCAGATCTGCAGCCGGGCCCCGTCCGCCGAGGTGTTGTCCTTTACATCCAGACATTTCCCGGAATAGGTGTTCACCAGGTGCTGGGTGGCGCTGTCATACGTCCACTTCTGCGACGTCCCGGTGTGGCAGTCCCACAGGTGGGTAAGCGTCCCGTCGGCGTTGCTCGGCCCGACGATGTCCAGGCACTTGCCGAGCGAGCTCAGCGTGCCGTCCGAGTTCCGGGTCCACTGCTGCGCGGTCGAGCCGTTGCAGGTGTAGAGCTGCACCGCGGTGCCATTGGTCGTCGAGGCGCCGGCCACGTCGACGCACTTGCCGCCGAGCCCGGTGATCGTGCCCCCGCTCGCCGGCGGCGGGGTGGACGTCGTGCCGGACCAGGTGAACGTCGCCGTGGTGCGGGCCGGCAGCGTGTAGGTGAACGACTGGCCGCCCCAGTTCACCCGGACCGACTGGCTGGACGTGCCGCCGTTGTGCGCGAGCAGCGCCTTCGACCCGTCCGGGTTCTTCCAGGCCACGTTCGGCACCGCGCTTGTCGCGTTGGTGTCGATCCGGACCGCGCCCGGCTTCACGAACTTGGTCAGGTGCCCCATCGTGTAGTACTCGATGGTGTAGTCGACCTGGCCGGCCCGCGAGCCGCCCTCCTGCACGGTGATGAAGCCGGTGCAGGTGCTGCAGCCACCGTTGTTCGGACCCTTGAACTGGTTGACGCCGAGGCTCCACTTGACCACCGAGCTACCCCAGTTCCGGGTGTAGTCGATGATGTTGTTCATGTCCTCGTTCTGCTGATTGCCGATCCAGTCGCCGCCGGAGTGCTCGGTCTCGAACTGCTTCACCGTCGGGTACGTGTTGTGCACGTCGGTGCCGGTCGAGGGCGTGCCCGCGTAGCCGTGCCAGGCGATCCCGCCGAACGCGGAGTCGCTCCGGATCCCGGCGTCGTTGAGGATGCCCGAGCCGAAACTGGCGTAGTCGCCGTAGTTCCAGTCGTGCACCAGCACCTTGGTGTTCAAGTTCGCCGCGTGCAGCGCCGGGTACAGATTGTTCTTGGTCAGCTCGACCAGCCCGGACGGGTTCCAGCTCATCCCGGGGTAGTTCATCGCGGTCGGGTTGCCGGCCTGGCAGCAGTTCGGCTCGTTCTGCACCGACAGGTAGTCGACCGGCACACCGATCGCCTGGTAGCTCTGCACGTACTTGACCAGGTACTGGGCGTACATCGGGTAGTACTGCGCCTTCAACCAGCCCATCTGGTCCATCCGGCCGTTGTCCTTCATCCAGCCCGGCGCGCTCCACGGCACGCCCATCACCCGCAGCGCCGGGTTGAGCTGTTTGGCCTGCTGGGTGAGCAGGCGGACGTTGGTGTCATAGCCGTTGCCGCCGAAGTCGTTCAGGTCGCAACAGGTGTCGTCCAGCGAGACATTGCCGGGCCGGGAAAGATCAGAAGCACCGATCGGATTGCGTACGAAGGAGAGCCCGATGCCGCTCGTCGGGGAGAACAGCTTCGCCATCGTCGCGTCCCGGGTGGCCGCGCTGACCGCGCCACCGCGCAGCAGATAGGCGGTGGTGTCGGTGATCGACGCGCCGCCGCCCTCGAACGTCTGGTAGGTGGTGCCCTCGTTGACGTTGATCGTGGTGCCGGCACTGCCGCCGGCCGGCCCGAACGCGACGTTGGCCTGCTGCTGCAGCCCACGTGTCACATTCCGGCCGCCGCTGTCCGAGGTGGTGGTCAGGTAGACCTGGACGGCCTCACCCGCCGCGATGGCTGAGACCGGAGCGAAAAGCACGCTCCCGGCCAGCACAGACGCGGCGATGACAGCCTTGGCTTTCGGGGATCTCATGACTGGCTCTCCCTCACGGGGGAAGGGGATGGCGTAACAGGAAGGAAACCTTTGCCAAATACGCCAGTCAATGAGTTAGGGGTTCCGGATGCGTCGTTTCGGTTCCGGAACCGTGAAACACGTCAATACGGCGCCTTCGCGGTCGAGTCCCGCACCACGAGCTCCGTGCCGAGCTCGATGTGCAACGCGTCCAGCCGATGCCCGCCCAGCATCCGCAGCAGCAGGTGCACCGCCATCCGGCCCATCTCGCCGAGCGGCTGCCGGACCGTGGTCAGCTGCGGGTCACAGGCCGACCCGAGGTCTATGTCGTCGAAACCGGCCACCGACAGGTCGTGCGGCACCCGCAGGCCCCGCTCGGCGGCGGCCCGCAGCGCGCCGACCGCCATCTTGTCGTTGAAGGCCAGCAGCGCGGTCGGCCGCTCCGGCAGGTCCAGCAGGTCGGCGGCGGCCCGGTGGCCCAGCTCGGTGGTCGGCTCGGCGACGAAGCGGGTCAGCTCCGGGGACGCCAGCACGCCCGCGTCGGCCAGCGGCGCGAGATAGCCGTGGAAGCGGTTGTCGCTGGCCAGCCAGTCGCGCGGGCCGCCGATGATACCGATCCGGCGATGGCCCAGCTCGATCAGGTGCGCGGTCAGCGCGCGGGCCCCGGCGAAGTGCGCGGCGGAGACCGCGGCCACGTCCTTGGGCGGCGAGATCCGCGGGTCCACCAGCACGAACGGGAAGCCGCGGTCGCGCAGCCGGATCAGGTCGGCGCCCGGCTCCGGCGGCAGGATCAGCACCGCGCCGGCCACGTCGCGCCGCTCCGGCAGGGTGGGCAGCACCCGGGTCTGCTGGGCGGCGGTGCCGGCGTTCAGGATCACGTGCAGGCCGTGCGGCTCGAGCGCCTCGGCGACCGCGGAGACGATCAGCCCGAAGTAGTCGGTCAGCACGTACGGGCAGCGGACGAAGACGCCGGCGCCCTGGACCCGGCCGGCCCGGCGGCGCGGGGCCCGCTCGCCCAGCTCGCTCATCGCGCGCAGCACCCGGTCGCGGGTGGCGGGCGCGACGTTCGCCCGGTCGTTGAGGACCCGGGAGACGGTGGCGATGGAGAGGCCGGTGTGGGCCGCGAGGTCGCGCACGGTGACTCTTGCTTCGTCGCCCGGCTTCATCCGCAGCTCTGTTTCACGCAGCTCTTGCTTTGTTTCACGCGAGGAAGCATAGACCCGGATCTTTGCTTACCCTACCGCAGGGTGACGGTCGTAGTACCGCAGGGCTACGACCGAGTTCCCGCCACGGATTGACGTTCACCACCACACCGTCCTCCTAGCTTCGCCACACACCGGAAAACCGGTGCCGGATCGAGGCGGGGAGAACGTCGTGAGTCGCTTGTGGATTGTCCCGTTGCTGGCGCTGTCGGTCGCCGCGGCCTGGCTGTTCGGGCCGACCGAGGCGGTCCCCGGGCAGCTGCCCGGGGTGGCGGCCTGGCGGGCCGACGCGCGGCACCTGCCGGACCCGGCGACGGCCACGCCGGCCCAGGTCGCGGCGTTCTTCGCGACGCTTCCGGCCGGCCCGGCGGCCGCGCTGGCCGGCGAGTACCCGTCGGTCGTCGGCAATCTGGACGGCGCTCCCCTGGCACTGCGCTACGCCGCGAACCGGGACCCGGCCTTCGCCGGCCGGCAGATCCTGGCCCTGGACCGGCGCGGGGACGGGCGGATCGTCGAGGTGCTCGGCGACCTGGCCACCGCCGACCGGGTGGCCGTCCTGATCCCGGGCGTGGACAACACGCTTGCCGATTTCGACACCGGTCTCGGCGGGATCGAGCGGCGCGCGCCGGCGTGGCAGGCCCGGCAGCTGTTCCAGCAGACCGGCGAGAAGGTCGCGGTGGTTGCCTGGCTGGGCTACGACCCACCCGAGGGGGTACGCCGGGCCGCGCTCCGCGAGGATCGGGCGGCCAGTGGCGCGCTCGCCCTGGAGCGCTTCGTGGCCGGACTGGTCGCCGACCGGCCGGACCGGCAGATCACGGTGGTCGGGCACAGCTACGGCTCGATCGTCGCCGGGCGGGCCGCGGCGCACCTTCCGGCGCAGGTCACCGACATCGTGGCGCTCGGCAGCCCGGGGCTGGGCGTGACCGCCCGGGCCGAGCTCGGCGGGAGCGCGCGGATCTGGGCCGGCAGTGCGCCGGACGACTGGACCCGGCGGCTGCCGTCGGTCCGGGTGTTCGGTCTCGGTCACGGGCGGCTGCCGGTGGACCCGGCGTTCGGGGCGCTGCCACTGCCGGCCGCGGATGTCAGCGGCCACGACGGCTACTTCCTCAGCGGCACGTCGACGTTGCGGGCGATCGCCCGGATCGCCGCGGACCGGACCACCTCCCCGGAGCAGCCGGCCGCCAGCTCCTTCTAGCCGGCGACCAGGCGCAGCGGGGCGATCCCGCGCAGCGCGTCGGCGGTGGCGTCGTCGGCCGGGAGCTGGATCAGCAGCCGCATCCCCTCGTCCCCCGGCAGCTGCAGGATCTCGTAGGTCAGCCGCAGCGCTCCGGCCGCCGGATGCTCCAGGCGCACCAGCCCGTGCGCCCGGGGCAGGCCCGGCACCCGGGCCACCCGCTCGGTGAAGTCCGCCCCGGCCAGCACGGTCAGCTCGGCGGCGAAATCCGGCCGGGGCGGCCCGTCCTTCAGCGCGGCGACCTGCTCGTCGGCGACGTGCGCCCAGTCCGGGTAGGCCTGCCGCGCGCGGGGGTCGGTGAACACGTACCGGTTCAGGTTCGGCTCGGCGCCGTCCAGCAGCCCGATCGGGCCGGCCAGCCGGCGGAAGCCCGCGGTGTGCGCCAGCACGTCGCCGACCTGGTTGAGCAGCACCGCCGCGGCCGGCTCCAACTGGTCGAGCACGGCGCGCAGGCCGGGCCGGACCTCCCGGACCGGATCACGCAGGTTCGCCCCACAACTGAACCCGCTCGCCACCTTGGTCAACCGGTAGAGGTGCGAGCGCTCGCTCACGGTCAGCCGCAGCGGACCGGCCAGCGCCGCGATGACCTGCGGCGACGGGTGCCTGTCCCGGCCCTGCTCGAGCCGGATCAGATATTCCACGCTGACCCCGGCGAGCATCGCCACCTCGGCGCGGCGCAGGCCGGGGGCGCGGCGCCGGTTCCCCGGCGGCAGCCCGACCTCGGCCGGGGTCACCTCGTCCCGGCGAGCGCGCAGGAAGTTGCCCAGCTCGTTCTCGCTCACCGATCGACGGTAACCCGCACCCGGGCCGGTTGGGTGGCCCTGCCGCTACCACCCTCGTCCCGGTCTCCCCGAACCGCTTTGACCAGCACAAAGTCGAGGCATGACAACTCCGAAGGTAGTGGTGGTGGGCGGCGGTTACGGCGGCATCGCGGCGGCCCGTGGCCTGGACGACGTCGCCGACGTGACGCTGGTCGAACCCCGCGAGACGTTCGTGCACAACGTCGCCGCGCTGCGCGCCGCGGTCGATCCGGTCTGGGCCGAGAAGATCTTCATTCCGTACGACGGTCTGCTGTCCCGGGGCCGGATCGTGCGCGACCAGGTGACCCGCGTCGAGCCGGGCCGGGTGGACCTGGGCAGCGGCGCCCACCTGGACGCCGACTACGTGGTGCTGGCCACCGGCACGACCAGCCCCTTCCCGTCCAGGATGGACGTCGCCACCCGGGCCGCCGCCCTGGACCGGCTGGGTGACGTGCGGGACGCGCTCGGGCGGGCCGGCCAGGTGCTGCTGCTCGGCGCGGGGGCGATCGGCCTCGAGTTCGCCGGCGAGATCGCGGTGGCCCTGCCCTCGACGTCGGTGACGCTGGTCGACCCGTCGCCCGCGGTGGCCGGCGGCCGGTTCCCCGCGGAGTTCGGCACCGAGGTGGCCGCGCAACTGGCCGCGCTCGGGGTGAACGTGCTGCTCGGCACGAAGCTGACCGCGGCGCCGGACGTTCCGCCCGGTGTCGTGCGCCCGTTCACGGTCACCACCGCGGACGGCGACGTGCTCGCCGCCGACCTGTGGTTCCCGTGCTACGGCGGCGAGGTGAGCAGCGGATATCTCGGCGACGCGCTGGTCGCCGCGCGACAGCCGGACGGGCGGCTCGCGGTCGACGAGCACCTGCGGGTCACCGGGCACGAGCGGGTGTTCGCGGTCGGCGACCTGACCGCGGTGCCGGAGATGAAGATGGCCCGGGCGGCCGGCGCGCACGGCGAGCTGGTGGCGGCCAACATCCGGGCGCTGATCGAAGGGGCCGCGCTCACCGCCTATCAGCCGTTCCCGGACGGCATCGCGCTGACCCTGGGCCCGGCCGGCGGCGTGACCTGGGCCCCGGAGTGGGGCGGCCTGCTCGGCGCGGAGCAGACCTCGCAGCTCAAGGCCACGTTCCTGCTGGAGCGCTTCGAGGAGCTGCTCGGCGCCCGCACCCCGGCCGGCTAGGCACGGCGCTGGCGGGCCGCCTCGTAGAGGACGACGGTGCCGGCCGCGGCGGCGTTCAGGGAGCTGGCGGCGCCGGTCATCGGGATGCGCAGGATGTGGTCGCAGGCTTCCCGCCAGGCGCCGCTCAGGCCGCGGGCCTCGTTGCCGATGACGATCATCTTCGGCCCGGTCAGGTCGTGGTCGGCCAGCTCCACGTCGCCGCTCTCGTCGCTGCCGAGAATCTCCACCGGGATGTTGTCGCGGCGCAGCGCGATCACGTCGTCGACCACCTCGCGGTGGCTCGCCACCTGGACCACCGGGACCGCGAACAGCGAGCCGGTGCTGGCCCGGACGGCCTTCGGGTCGTACGGGTCGGCGGCGTGCCCGGTGATGATCAGGCCGGACGCGCCGAACGCGTCCGCCGAGCGGATCAGCGCGCCGACGTTGGCCGGGCTGGTCGGCCGGTCGAAGACCAGGGTCAGCATCTTCGGCCCGACCGGCAGCCGGTCCAGATCGTCGGCCGGCATCTCCACCACGGCGAGCAGCTCGGGCGACTCCTCGTCCTTGCCGCCCAGCTCACGCATCAGGTCGGCGTCGAGGGCGAACCGCGACACGCCGGACGTCCGGTCCAGGATGTCGTGACTCCACTGGGACAGCCGGCGGGAGTCGTCGAGCAGGACCGCGCGGACCGGCCAGTCGTGCTCCAGGGCCAGGGTGATCGGGCGGACGCCCTGGACCACGAACTCGCCGGCGCGGTGCCGCTTGGTGCGGTTGGTGAGCAGCGCCTGCCACTGCTGGAAGGTCGCGTTCCGGCTGCTGATCCGCAAAGTCCTGGACATTCCCACTATCCAAGCAGCCCCTCGACGGCCGGGCCGCGTCGGGTATCGTCCCGGCCGTGACGCGATTCGTGGCGCTGCTCCTCAGCCGCCACGGCGGGGCCTGATCCGACGACCGGCTCCCCGCCGTGGGGGCTGTTCGTGCTTTGCCGGTCGATTCTTCTTTCCCGGCGAAATGCGGAGTCACCGTCATGATCAATTGGAATCCCCAGCAGCCCAGCCCGATGCCGTTCCACCGTTACCGCCCCGCGCACGAGCGGGTCGGCGTACCGATCACCGACCGGACCTGGCCGACCCGGCGGCAGACCGCCGCCCCGCTGTGGGTGCCGGTCGACCTGCGCGACGGCAACCAGGCGCTGGCGGAGCCGATGGACGCCGAGCGCAAACTGCGGGCGTTCCGGATGATGGTCGCGATGGGCTTCAAGGAGATCGAGGTCGGCTACCCGTCGGCGAGCGGGCTGGACTTCGACTTCGTCCGGCTGCTGGCCGAACGGGACGACCTGGTCCCGGACGACGTGACCGTGGTGGTGTTCACCGCGGCACGGGACGATCTGATCCGCCGTACCGTCGAAGCAGTTGATGGTTTGCCGAAGGCCGTCGTGCACATGTACACCGCGACCGCGCCGACCTGGCGGGACGTGGTGTTACGGGCGTCGCGGAGCGAGCTGACGGCCCGGATCCTGGACGCGGCGGGCGTGATCCTGTCCGCGACTGATCGGCTGAGGAGCACCTACACCCGGTTCGAGTTCAGTCCGGAGGTCTTCAACCTGACCGAGCCGGACTACGTGCTGGAGGTCTGCAACGCGGTCACCGAACGGTGGGACGCGACGCCGGACCGGCCGGTCATCCACAACCTGCCGGCCACGGTCGAGATCGCCACGCCGAACGTCTACGCCGACCAGATCGAGTGGATGAGCCGGCACCTGGACCGGCGCGACGACGTGATCCTGTCGGTGCATCCGCACAACGATCGCGGCACCGGCGTGGCCTGCGCGGAGCTGGCCGTGCTGGCCGGCGCGCAGCGGGTCGAGGGCTGCCTGTTCGGCAACGGCGAGCGCACCGGCAACGTCGACCTGGTCACGCTGGCGATGAACCTGTACGCCCAGGGCATCGACCCGAAGCTGGACTTCTCCGACATCGACGAGGTCCGCCGGACGGTCGAGTACTACAACCGGCTGCCGGTGCCGGAGCGGCACCCGTACGCCGGGGACCTGGTGTACACGGCGTTCTCCGGCACCCATCAGGACGCCATCGACAAGGGGCTGATCTTCCACGCCAAGCGCGCCGCCGAGCTGGGCGTCGAGCCGTCACAGGCGCCGTGGGAGGTGCCGTACCTGCCGGTGGACCCGGTCGACGTGGGCCGGTCGTACCAGGCGGTGATCCGGGTGAACAGCCAGTCCGGGAAGGGTGGGGTGGCGTACCTGCTGCGGACCGGGCACGGGCTGGACCTGCCGGCCGGGCTGCGGGCCGAGGTGGGCGCGCTGGCCCAGGCGGCGAGCGAGGGCCAGGCCGCCGGCGGGGAGCTGAGCGCGGCCGGGCTGTGGGCGCTGTTCCGGGACGAATACCTGGTCACGCCCGGCTTCTCGGTGGACCTGGACGGGGTCCGGGTGGTCGAGGAGGTCACGCATCCCTGGCGGGACGGGGTGATCACGTACGTCCGCTGCCGGATCGGCCGGGCGGAACGCTGGGGTGCGGGGGTGGCCGCGACGTCCGCCGCGGCCCGGCAGGCCGCGGTCACCAGCGCCGCCCGCCGCAGCGCGCACTCCACCGTCTGAGCCGCTGCCCCGCCCGCGGCGCCGTGCGCCTGGGGCGGGGCTTCCGCCGTACCGGAAATGGGTTTTGGGTCTCAAGGCTCTTAGCATGCAACGGGCGGCGAACAGGGAGAGGATCCGGATGAGTGGCGGGTGGCCGGATCCGGCACTGGACGTGGGTGCCCTCAAGCGCGGCGGATGGCGGCCGACGCCGTTCCGGGACGTGGTGCTGAAGGTGCACCAGCGGTGCAACCTGGCGTGCGACTACTGCTACGTCTACACCATGGCCGACCAGTCCTGGCGCGATCGGCCGACCGTGATGGATCAGCGCACCTGGCGGCTCGCCGCCGAGCGGACGGCCGCCCACGCCGACGCGCACGACCTGGCCGGGATGCGTCTCGTGCTGCACGGCGGCGAGCCGCTGCTGGCCGGGGCGGCGCGGCTGGACGAGCTGATCGGCGACTTCCGGGCGGCGTTCCCGGCCGGGCGGCGGCTCGACGTGCTGATCCAGACGAACGGGACGCTGCTCGACGAGGCGGCCGTCGCGGTGTTCCGCCGGCACGGCGTGCGGGTGGGGGTCAGCCTGGACGGCCCGGCGGCCGCCAATGACCTGCGGCGACACCGGAGCGACGGGCGGGGCAGCGCGGCCGGCGTGGACCGGGCGCTGCGGCTGCTGCCGGCCGAGCTGTTCGCCGGGCTGCTCTGCGTGATCGACCCGGCGACCGATCCGATCGCCTGCTACGAGGCCCTGCTGCGGTACCGGCCGCCGGCGATCGACCTGCTGCTCCCGCACGCGAACTGGGACGGCCCGCCGGCCGTGGCGTACGCGCCCTGGCTGATCACGATCTTCGACCGCTGGTACGACGCGCCCCGCCAGGAGACCTCGATCCGCCTCTTCGAGGACGTGATGACGCTGCTGCTGGGCGGCGCCGGCCGGTCCGAGCAGGTCGGCCTCAGCCCGGTCGCGGTGATCGTGGTGGAGACCGACGGCGCGATCGAGCTGGTCGACTCGCTGAAGTCGGCGTACCCCGGGGCGTGCGCCACCGGGCGGACCGTTTTCGACCACGACTTCGACGCGGTGCTGGAGCATCCCGGCGTGGCCGCCCGGCAGATCGGCGCCGAGGCGCTGTGCGACGGGTGCCGGGCCTGCCCGCTGCATCAGGTCTGCGGCGGCGGGCACTACGCGCACCGCTACCGCTCCCCCGATGGGTTTCGCAACCCCTCGGTCTACTGCGCCGACCTGGCCGCGCTGATCCGGCACGTGCAGCGGCGCGTCGCGGCCGATCTGCGGCGACCCTGAGGGCACGTTTGCCTGCCCGTCCGGGCCGGAACCGGGACGACCGGGAACGATCCGGGCTACCGTCGGGCCGGACGACCGTGGCGTGAGGGGATGGTGCGCGCGTGGGCAGCAACCGGCAACCGGCCGAGAGGCGTTCCGAGTCCGGGCCGAAGGCCGCACCCACCGGGCGACCGGCGGCGGGCGCCCTGGACCTGCCCGCCCTGCAGCGGATGGTCGGCAACCGCGCGGTCGGTGAGCTGCTGGCCGCGCGCAGCCACGACGCCGGATGTGGCGACGGCTGCGGCCACGGCGGCTCGGACACCGCGGACCGGCTGGTCGAGACGGCCCTGCGGGGCAGCGGTCAGCCGCTGGAGACGCCCTTCCAGCGGGAGATGGAGTCGACCTTCAATTCCGACCTTTCCGGCGTGCGGGAATTCCGCGGGCCGGCCGCCGAACGGGCCGCGGCCGCCGTCGAGGCGAAGGCGTTCACGATCGGCGACTCCATCGTGTACGGAGCCGGCAGTCAGTCCACGGAGACCCGGATCCACGAGCTCACCCACGTGGTCAAACCGATCACCGCGGCCGGCTCGACGGTCGGCGGGGTCGACGTGACCGACCCGGGCGGCGCCGGCGAGCGCGAGGCCGAGGCGAACGCCCGGCGGATCGCATCGGGTGGCCCGAGCACAGTGACCGGAGCCTGACTGCGATCATTCCAGGGTGACGACTGTCGATGGACTGGCCGCGGTTCTGCGGCGCCACCGGGTCGCGGCGGGCCACACCCAGGAGGAGCTCGCCGAGCTCGCCGGAGTGGCCGTCCGCACCGTCCGCAACCTGGAGCTCGGCAAGGTCACCCGGCCA
Source organism: Actinoplanes sp. L3-i22 (assembly GCF_019704555.1). Classification (NCBI taxonomy): domain Bacteria; kingdom Bacillati; phylum Actinomycetota; class Actinomycetes; order Micromonosporales; family Micromonosporaceae; genus Actinoplanes; species Actinoplanes sp. L3-i22. The sequence goes on along the minus strand of NZ_AP024745.1, from coordinate 949,181 downwards.
CGGCGCCCCACCCTGGAGCTGATCGCCGGCTGCCTCGGGCTCGGCCCGGCCGACCGGGCCCGGCTCCTCGACGCCGCCCGCCCGGCCGTGACCGGCCCGGTCTCGCTGCCCGCGGCCCTGCCCGACTTCGTCGGCCGCCGGACGCAGTTCCGCCGGATCGAGGAGCTCGCCGACGCGGACGGCGTGCGCACGGTCGTGGTCGCCGGGCCGCCCGGGGTCGGCAAGACCAGCCTGATCGTGCAGGCCGGGCACGAGATGGCGGCACGCTTCCCGGCCGGCGTGCTCTACGTCGCGCTGCGCGGCATGGACGACGAGCCGGCCGGCACCGCCGACGCGCTCGGACAGCTGCTGACCGCACTGCGGTACGGGCCGTTGCCGGAGACCACGGCGCGACGGCTCGCGGCGTACCGGACGGTCACCAACCGGGGGCGCGGGCTGCTCGTCCTCGACAACGCCCGGGACGAGGCGCAGGTCCGGCCGCTGCTGCCGGCCGGGGCGCGCTGGCTCACCCTGGTCTCCAGCCGCAGCCGGCTGGGCGGGCTGTCCGCCGCCGAGCGGATCACCCTGGACGTGCTCACCGACGCCGAGTCGCGGCAGCTGCTCAGCGGGGCGGTCGGGGCGCGGCGGATCGACGGGGAGCCGTTCGCCGCGGCCGACCTGGGCCGGCTCTGCGGCGGGCTGCCACTGGCCTTGCGGGTCGCGGCGAACCGGCTGGTCATCCGGCCGGAGTGGACGGTCCGGTCGCTGGCCGACCAGCTCCGCGACGAACGGCACCGGCTCGATCGGCTGCACGTCGGGGACGTCGGGGTGCGCAGCGCGTTCGAGTTGTCGTACCGGCTGCTGGACGAGCCGGCCCGGCGGGCGCTGCGGCGGATGTCGGTGGCGCCGCTGCCGGCCTACTCCCCCGAGGTGGTGGCCGCGCTCGCCGACATCGGGGAGCCGGCCGCCGAACGGATCCTGGACACGCTCGCCGACGCCGGGCTGGTCGAGCCGGCCCGGACCAGCGGCGGGTACACCCAACACGACCTGCTGGCGCTGTTCGCCCGGGACCGGGCCGCCGCCGAGGACGACCCGGCCGTCCGGCTCGCGGCCCGGGACCGGCTCGCCGCGCACCTGCTCCGGCGCTGCTCGGACGCCGGATCCTGGCTGGACCCGGAGAACCCGGGGCCGGCCGGCGCCGGCTTCGCCGGGCCGCGGGACGCGCTGGCCTGGCTGGACCGGGAGCACATCGCGCTCTGGTGGGCGGTCCGGCACACCGCCGCCGCCGGCCGGCCTGCCGCGGTGCTGACCGCGGCCGGCGACCTGTACTGGTACTCCGAGCGCCGGCACGGAGCTCTGCCCTGGCCGGAGGTCTTCCAGCTGGCGGTGGACGCCGCCCGGGCGCTCGGCGACCGGCGGGCCGAGGCGGCGCAGGAGAACAATCTGGGCTGGGCGCTGCGGGTGACCCTGGGCCGCCCGGAGGACGCCGAGCAGCACCACCGCGACGCGCTGCGGCTCGGCCGGGCGGCCGGCGACCCGGCCGCCGTCGGATGGGCGCTGCGCTATCTCGGCGCGGTCCTCGCCGCGCGCGGCGACATCGCGAGCGCCACGGCCCACCTCGCCGAGGCCGAGCACATCTTCGCGGCCACCGGCGAGCGGCTGGCCGGGGTCGTGGTGGCCCGGGCGCAGGCCGAGGTGCTGCGGGCCCGGGGCGACCTGGACGCCGCGCGGAACGTGCTGGAGGCGGCGCTGGACCGGTGGCGCACCGGGGCCGCCGAGCACCTGCCCGGGGTGGCGATCCGCGGTTACCTGCGGACCCAGCTCGGGATGGTGCTGGCCGACCGGGGTGAGGCGGACCGGGCGCTGGCGACGCTGGCCGCGGCGGTCGACGACTTCGAGGCCGGGGACGACGTGGGGCACTCCGGCGAGGCGTACCTGGCGATGGCCGCGATCGCGCTGGGCCGGGACGACCGGCGGGGCGCCGAGGCCCATCTGGACCGGGCCGCGGATCTGTTCCTGGTCGCGGAGGGGCGGCACGACCGGCTCGCCGAGGTGGGGCGGCTGCGCCGGGAACTACGCCGGCAGGATGCTCGTACCCGCTAGGAAGATCCTGGTCAGGTCGGCTTTGTTGCCGGCGTCCAGCTTGCTGCGGATCCGGCTGACGTACGAGTTGACGGTCGCCTCGGACACCCCGAGCCGCCGCGCGGCCTGCGCGTGGGTGAACCCGTGCGCGATCAGCGCCAGGGTCTCGCTCTCCCGGCGCCCCAGCGACGCCCCGGCGGCCGACTCCACGCGCAGCCGGCCGGACAGCTCACGGCTCAGATAGCCGCCGCCCGCGCGGGCCACCCCGACCGCGATCCGCACCTCGTCGGCGCCGGCCGAGAAGCCCACCACCGAGCGCACCCCGGCCCGCAGCGCCACCCGGGCCGAGACCGTCGCGGCGTCCTGCACCACCGCGACCACCGGATGCCGGCCGCTGAGCACGCGCATCACCGCGGCCGGCTGGCCGGCGGTCAGCACCACGTCCGGTCGGTCGGCCATCTCCGCGATCTCCGCGATCTCCGCCGGTGAGGCGACCAGCCGGACCTCGCCGAGGTGTCCGGCCAGCCGGCACAGCGCGCGCCGGGCCGGCGGATCGGACACCACCGCGACGACTTCCATGCGCCGAGCCAATCGCATCGGCGCCGGCCGGGACGAGGCAAGTGGACCGGCAACTCCGATCTCACATCGCTCACATCGCTCACATCGCTCACATCGGGATCAGGCCCAACTCGGCCGCGCGTCGCGTCAGCTCGGCCTTGTTGCTCACGCCGAGCTTGCGGCGCAGGCGTTTGGCGTACGTGTTGAACGTCTGCTCGGTGACACCCAGTTCCTTCGCCGCCGCACGGTGGGTGAGGCCGGCGACGATGCAGCGCAGCGCGGCGATCTGCCGCGGGGCCAGCCGGACCGGCTCGGCGGCGTCACCAGGCCGGATCCGGGCCATCACGGCGGGCGAGAGATAGGAGCCGCCGGCGGCCACCGCGGGCCCGGCGGCGTCCAGTTCGGACTCGTCGGCGAGCACCGCCCGCGCGCCGGCCGCGATCAGCGCCAGCGGGTCGGCAATTGCACCGTTTCGTAACACGACCGCCGCATTCACCAGCCGATTCGGGTCCGAAATCGGCCAGTGTTCAATAGTGAGATCTGCGGCACGGCCCGGTTTTTGTGATTCGAGCGACAGGAACCGGCCATCCTGTGCATCCGTGCCGGAATACGACGGTTTGTTATCAGTCATCAATCCTCCCAGGCCGCGGCGCAGATGCGGCCAGAACGGGCAACCGTCACAAGATCACTCACACCGCAATGTCCCCGAACTGACGCCTGCCGTTGTTACCCGCGAGTCCGTGATACTCAGCCCGATCGGACAGACTGTCGGTCCACCAGGTTGGCCCGCTTTGCCCGGACGGTCAACACCCGCCGAGGTCACCGAGAGGGGACACCATGACGCTGCGCTGGTTCTGCTTCGGCGGCTTCCGGGTCGAGGACGACGGACGCGACCTCGACCTCGGCGCCGTCCGGCCACGCAGCCGCACCCTCCTGCGATACCTGGCCGCGGCGGCCGGGCCGGTCCACCGGGAACAGATCATCGACGCGCTCTGGCCGGAGATGGCCACCAGCACCGCGGTGAACAGCCTGCACGTGGCGGTGTCGACGCTGCGGACGTTCCTCGAACCCGGAGTGGCACGCGGGGCATCGCGGTACATCGTCCGGGACGGGCCGACCTATCGCCTGGTCACCGAGTCCAACCTGGACGTGACGCTGTTCGCGGAGGCGTACCGGGTGGGGCGCCGGGCCGGGGACCGGGCGGCGCTCCAGGCGGCGCTGCAGTGCTACACCGGGGACCTGCTGCCCGAGGACGGGCCGGCCGACTGGGTGGTGCCGGAGCGCGCGCGGTACCGGGCCCAGGCCGCGGACGCCGCCGCGCTGCTCGCCGAGCTGGAACTCGAGACCGGGCGGCCGGTGGCCGCGGCCCGGGCGGCCCGGCGCGCGCTGGACCTCGACGACCACCACGACGCCGGGTGGCGGTTGCTGATCGCGGCCCAGCTCCGGGTCGGCGACCGGGCCGCGGCCGAGCGGACCCGCCGGGAGTACGCCCGGGTGCTGGACACCCTCGGGGTCCCGGCGCACCCCCCGCTCAGGGTCGCCTGAACACCTCGATCTCGCCGATCGACGGCACCTTGCCCGAGGTCAGGCCGTAGCCGGACGACACGGTCAGCCGCATCCGGGTCACGTCGCCGACCGCCATCTCGAACGTCTGCGGCCCGGCGTGATCGACCAGGTGCAGGTCCTTCTCGGTACGGGTGCCGTCCGGGGTCCACAGCTCCAGCCGGACGTCGGCCGGGCGGCCCTGGCGCGCGTAGACCTGCTGCTCGGCGGAGACGCCCCCGGTCACGATCACGTTCAGCACCCGGATCGGCCGGCCGAAACTCAGCTCGACCCACGGATGCTTCTCGTGGCCCGGCTCCCAGAACCGGTTGCTCAGCCCGTCGATGACCAGCGCGGCCGCGTGCCCCCGGGTGGAGCTGGACGCGGTCACCTCGGCCGGGGTGACCGGCTCGGGCTTGGCCAGCCGATCCCGGACCGCGTCGACCGCGCGCGGGCCGTAGCGCATCCCGGCCCAGACCAGGGCCGCGAGCAGGGCCAGGATCGCCAGGACGGCCAGCAGTCGCCGGAGTCGGCCGCGCCCCTTCGGCCAGGTGAAACGGAACCGGCGGCGGGCCTTCTCGGCGACCTCCTCGGTGCGGAGGGGCTGGCCGCAGTGCCGGCAGAACGCGCGGCCGGCCGGGTTCAGGGTGTCGCAATGGGGGCATTTCACCTCGCCCGAGGTGTCCGGAACGTCGGAAAATTCGCGAAGAATCGGACGAGGGGCGACGGGTCGGCCCGGCTGGACGGCGCCGGGTTGATCGGCGCTTCCGCGATTTTCGGGTACGGCGATGGGCACCGCCACCACCCGCGGTGGGGCCGTTGCCTCGGCCACGGGCACGACCAGCGCCGCCGCCCGATTCCGCACAGCCGGCGTCTCCACCGGCGCCGGCGTCTCCGCAGGCTCCGGCATCTCCACCGGCGCCGGCGTCTCCGCAGGCTCCGGCGTCACGGCGGGCTTCGGCTCTTCCGCGATCGCTTCCGCAGCCGGTTCGTCGGCTTCCTTTGCGGCCGCCGCGCCTACCTCGGCGTCCACTTTGTCCTCTGCCTGACGACTTGCCGCGAGAGGCTCAGCGGCCGACGGGACGGCAGCGGCAGCGGCGGGGCTCGGCGAGGCAGCGTGCGGTTCCGCGCTGGATGAGACGGACGAGGTGGAAGCAGCGGGCAAGCCCGGGGCCGGTGTAGCGGGTGCGGCCGGGGCAGGTGCGGTCGGAGCGGGGGTGGCGGACCAGTCGAGGAAGGCGCCGCACACGCCGCAGAAGGCGTCACCCGGCGTCACCGGGGAACCGCAGTTGTCACACAACGTCATGCCGGCAGCACCTCGATCCGGCACGGCACGTGGGCCGGCCGATTGGCCTCGACGAATTCCCGCAGCCGGGCCTCGAACACCTCGGACGGCGCCGCCACCCGGACCCGCACCAGCAGATCCGGCTCCGCCGCGCCGGGCAGGGCCGAACCGGGCGTCGGCGACCACGACGTGCCGCCGCTCTCGACGACCTCGGCCTCGACCCCGAACAGGTCGCGGATCTCGGCCCGCAGCCCGGCCGCGGTCCCCCGCAGCCGGTGCGTCGCCACCGCGTTGATCACCGTGGTCCGCCGCTGGTCGGCGGGCCGGTCCGGGCCGGCGGTCGCGCCGACCCAGCCGCCGAGCCAGTCGACGAAGTCGTCCGGGGCCAGCGCCGGCGTCAGGTAGGCCCACAGGCTGTCCAGCGTCGCGTGGACCGGCGCGAGCACCTGGTCGAAGCCGCCGGTCAGCCGCTGCGCCAGGTCGTCGCCCGCGTAGACGGCCGGCAGCCGCCGCCCCACCGGATCCGGCGACCGCAGCCCGGGAATCGCCGCCCGCTGCCCGCTCATCGCGCCTCCCCAAAATAGCGAGCCCGCACAGAGGGCAAAGGCCGCGCGGAAGGCAAAGGCCGCGCGGAAAAAACGGTCATCGCTCCTCCACCCGGATCTGGTGCTGGTGGGAGAAGACCAGCGCATGCCGGTCCAGCTCGATCCGGGTGATCTCGTCCCCGCGGCGCCCGGTCAGCGGATCGGCCGGGAACATCCGGACCTCCTCCACCACCTCGACCCCGGGCAGCCGCTGCAGCACCCCGAACACCTCGCCGGAGTGCACCGGCCGTCCGAACGGCCACCCCTGCCCGTCCGGCCCGCCGTGCACCGGGTCGAGATAGCGGTAGAGCGCCTCCTCGGCCTGCGCCCGAAGACGCACGGCGGACGCATCCGCCCGCGGCCGCAACCGCGCCACCACGGTGACCCCCTGGTAGAACGGCGGTTCCACGACCAGTCGCGCCCCGATCGGCCGGCGCGCCTCCAGGTCCGCGGCGATGGTGGCCAGCATGGTGTCGTCGGGCACCAGGTCCTCGAACGGGAGCCGCCCGGTCTCGTCCGGCACCGCGGCCGGCACGACGAGCAGCCGCACCCCGCCGGCGTCGCTGCCGTCCCCGGCGGGCAGGCACCGGACCCGGGCCGCGGCCGGCGCGGCCTGCCGGGCGAGCAGCTCGTAGTCGGCCGCGGTCACCGCCCGGTCCTGCGCCCGCAACTGCACCGGCCCGCGCAGTCGAGCCTCGCCCACGGTCTCCCCGTCGACGCCGCCCAACGCCGGCCCACGGTTCTCCACCACACTGACGTACGGAATCGAGGTCCGAAGCACCGACAAGGCCCGCCGCGCCACATTGCCGGACCGGCCGCCTCCCGTGCGGTATTTCCGGATCCGCACCCGTGCGCCGACCGTCGGCACCGCGCCGAACTGCCGCAGCGTGCCGTCCGCCTGCCGGACCGCCGGTCCGAAGCCGATCTCCCCGCTGGTCCGGTCGATGGTCACGTGCCGGTCGAACGGCTCCGACCCGGCGAAGCTGTCCACCTCGCTCCAGGCGACCCAGGCGTCGCCGTCCGAGGTCTCGACCACGATCGGCTCGCCGTCCGCGACGATCGGCGGCCGGGCGACGGCGAACCGCTGCCCGGGCACGCCCTCGGAGTCCCCGGCCATCTCGTCGAGCACGGCTTCGGCGTGCATCGCCGGCACCGTCCCGCCGATGGTGGACGCGGTGACCGCGCGCACGGTCGGCGGCTGGGCGTAGAACGGCTGCCCCGGCGCCGGCTCCACGAGCCGGCACCGCAGCCACGCAGCGGACTGCCCGGCCTGCACCGACGCCGCGTGCCCGGCCGGCACGTGCAGGATCACGTCGCCGGGCCGGTTCAGCCCGCCGGTGTCGTCCCGCTCGACGTCGCACGTGGTCCAGGTCTCGCCGGTCCACGCCTCCCAGACCAGCGGCGGCTGCCGCGGGTCGACGCCGACGCCCTCGACCCGGCTGTCCAGTTCGAGCAGCACCGCGCAGGACGGCACGGCCGCGGAGAGCCCGACGAGCAGGCTGTCGCCGACCGCGGGCGTCGTCTGGAAGACCGGCATGTCCCGGCCGTCGACGACCCCGTCGAGCAGGTCGACCGGCGGGCCGGCGGCCGGGTGCCGGCGCAGCCGGGTGAGCCGGCTGGGCACGATCGCCAGGTCGGCCACGGTGGTGAAGACGACCGCGTCCTCGGTGGCGGTGCGCTCGGTGGCCACCTCGGCGCCGGCCGGGATCACGACGAGCTGCTCCTGCGGGCCGGAGAGCCAGAACGTGACGCCGCCCCGGGCCGCGGCCGGCGGGAACAGCCGCACCCCGATCAGGTCGAGGAAGGCCAGGTAGTTCTTGTCCGGCACCCGGTTGAGCCGGTAGAGCAGCTGGTCGACCATGTGCGCGAACGCCTCGATCAGCGTCACGCCCGGGTCGGAGACGTTGTGGTCGCTCCACTCCGGGGCGCGCTGCTGGATGAATCGTTTGGCCTCGTCGACGAGCTGCTGGAAGCGCCGGTCGTCCAGGTTCGGTGCGGGCAGCGGCATCAGGCGGCGCTCTCTTCGGCCGGGTCGTCGTGCGACGGGATGACGTAGAACGGGAAGACCAGGTTGCGCGGGTCGTTGGTGCCGCGGATCGTGTAGCGCACGTCGATGTAGAGCACGCCGGCGTCCTCGTCGTCGAAGCCGACCACCACGTCGGCGACGTCGATCCGCGGCTCCCAGCGGTCCAGCGCGCGGCGCACCTCGAAGGCGATCCGCCCGGCGGTGTTCTCGTCGGCCGGCGCGAACACGTAGTCGTGCACGCCGCAGCCGAACTCGGGCCGCATCGGGCGCTCGCCGGGCGCGGTGGCCAGGATCAGCCGGATCGCCTCGGCGATCTCCCGCTCCCGGCTGACCAGGGCGATCCCGCCGGTCGAGTCGACCCGCAGCGGGAACGCCCAGCCGTTGCCGATGAACTGCTCGGCCACCTCAGCCTCCGATCAGGACGTTCGGGGCGCCGGCGACGATCCGGGCGTTGCACACGACCTGGTCGAACTGCCGGGCCGCGGGAAAGCCGCCGATCAGCACCTGGCCGCCGACCCGGGGCGGGGTGGCCGGGCGGACGACGTTGGTCACCAGCAGCTGGTAGTGCGGGGTGCAGACGCCGACGGTGCCGACCACGGCGGCCGGCTTGCCGCCGATCAGCACGGTCGGCACGCCCATCAGCGGGGGTGTGCCCGGCATGCCGAGGACGCCGGTGGGCGGGCCGGGCACCATCGGGGCGGCCAGGTCGCTGATCGGGTCGCCGATCCGGGCGGCGGGAAGATGCGGCATGCGCGGCTCCTCAGTTCAGCTTCACGATGGGCGCGTGGATGTCCGCCTCCAGGGCGCCGGCCACCTCGACGCGACGGCCCTTGAGGGTCAGGTCACCACGGCCGGCGTCGAGGGTGATGCCGTTGCCGCGGACCTCGATCGAGCCGGTCGCATCGATCTCGATCTTGCCGTCGGCGTGCACCACGATCTTCTTGTTGCCGCGGTCCAGGAAGACGACGAGCTTGTCCTTGGCGGTGGCCAGCCGGATGCCCTGCGGGTTGAGCCGCGAGTCGAGCAGCTCCATCCGGTCGCCGGCCCGGCTCGCGAACGAGCGCCGGTTGACCTTGCCGGTGGTGCCGTCGATCAGGTCCGACTGGTGCGGCGAGGGACTGTCCTTGCCGTTGTAGAGACCACCGATGACGTACGGCCGGTCCAGCAGCCCCTGCTCGAACCCGACCAGCACCTCGTCGTTGATGTCCGGGCTGACCACACCGCCGCCGGCCACGCCGCCGAGCTGCACCGTCCGTACCCAATCGGTCTGGTATTCGGTGTCGTCGGTGAGCCAGGGGAAGCGCAGGCGCACCAGGCCCTGGTTCCGGCGGCGGGCGTCGGCCTTGGTGTCGGTGACGATGCCGATCGCCAGGCCCGGCACCCGGACCGGCCGGGCAGGCGCACCGGCGCCCCCGGCCAGGCCGAACACCGACCGGTCCTGCCGGCCGCTGACGGTCACCCAGGTCTCGTAGACCGAGCCGGGCGCGAAGACGTGCCGGCTCGCCGTGATCGTGTACTTGCCGTCGAACTCCGGGCCGATCTTCTTGAGCGTCATCGGCACGCCGGCGCGCAGCTCGGGCCGGCCGCGCACGCCCACCTCGACCTCGGCGAGCGCGGCGGTCACGTCGGCCGCCACGGCCCGGGCCACCACGCGGGTCTCGGCCTCGGTCTCGTATGGCACGTCGGTCACGTTGAGCCCGGCGCCGCCACTGCCGAACGGCTGGATCGCCTTCCGCGGCGTGGTCTTGATGTCCAGCTCGGTGCTGTCGGTGACCTGCAGTTCCGTCTTGATCGACCGCTTGCGGGCGGGATCCCAGCCACGGACCGTCACGTTCGGCACCTGGCCGACCGAGGTGACCGTGGAGCGCACCGCCAGCACGTTGTTGCCGGCCTCGATCACTTTCGGACTCTGCTCGGCGGTCAGCCCGGTCCCCGGCGCGGTCGACGCCCGCTCGCTGGTCCGGAAGTAGAACTTGCCGTCGATCACCGCGACCTCGGCCTCGTTGTCGACCGCCAGCATCTTGAGGAACTCCCAGTCGCTGACGTTCGGCTGGGTGATCATCTCGTACGACCGGGTGAACGAGTCGATCTTGCCGATCGGCAGGCCCGCGGCGCCGGCCAGCCGCTTCGCGATCACCGACGGGGTCTGCTTGACGAAACTGCGCACCCGCTGCCCGCGCATCAGCCGGTGCGACAGGTCCAGCGCGCGGATCACCGAGAACGTGCCGTGCCCGTCGTGCTGGGACTCCAGGGTGACCACCTCACCCTTGAAGAGCAGGACCGAGGCGGTCCGGCCGCGCCGCACCCGCAGCGTCACCTTCGTCCCGATCGCGATGCCGTTCTCCGAGTAGAAGACCCCGTGCTCGTCCCGGAACCGCAACTCGGCCACCGCGGCCAGGTTGCTGCTGTCCTCGACGGACGCGGAGACCAGCCGCCGCTCCCACTTGCGCGGCAGCTGACCGGGCAGGCCCAGCTGCAGATTGTTGACGTGATCGGTGCCGACCCCCACCCGTCAGCCCTCCACGGCCGGGAGCAGCAGCTGCCGGCCGGGGCGCAGCCGCACCGGGTCGTCGATGTCGTTCGCCTCGGCGATCACCCGCCAGATCGTCGGGTCGCCGTACTCCCGGTACGCCAGCATCTCCAGCGTGTCCCCGGCGACCAGGCGGTGCACCCGCTGCGCGGTGAGCGTGCCGGACGTCGGGTTCTGGCCCGGGGTCGAGCCGCTGATCTCGGTCAGCGTCAACGTGCAGGTGGCGCGCAACGGCGTACCGTCGGGGTCGAAGAGCTTGTAGTTCGCGTCGATCTGGCTGACGTAGGAATAGAACGAGACGGTCTGGAACTGCCCCCAGGTGAACTTCACCCACGGCGGCGACGGCGCCTTCGCCGCGATGCTCGCCTTCGTCGGAACGCAGCAGGTCAGCAGCTTCTCCACGCGTTCCTGCACGGACCGGTCGTGGGTGTCGGTGGCATCCAGGAAAACCGAGAGATTGAGGGTACGGGGGCCGGAGCCGCTGAACTCGGCCACGCCGACGTCCTCGGCCGCCCGCGCCACGTGCGGAATCCAGTTCGCCGACTTGGAGAGCGCCAGCTCGTTCGGGTTGAACATGAACTTGATCGGCCCGCCGAGCGGCCCGCCCGGCTGGTCCCCGCCGGCCGGCGGCGGCTGGTAGAGCTGGAGGCCGGCGGCCACCTTCCCGGTCCTGGCCATGATCAGCCCACCTCGGTGAAGCCGTGATAGGCCAGCTCGATGCTCTCCGACGCCACCTCGGACCGGCTCGGGTCGAAGCCCGGCCCGGACCAGCTCACCAGCACCACGTCCGCCAGCCCCCACTGGACCAGCAGCGACCGGTCCGGCTTCAGCGCGGCGATCTCCGCGGTGCCACGGCGCACCCGCTGCGGCAGCTTCGACAGATACTTGAAAACCTTGGCGGTGTCGGCGGTGAGCGGCCGGGTCAGCGTCACGTTCGTGTAGACCAGGCGCGACGGCAGCTGCCAGACGAAGTCGTTGTTGCCGCCCTCCTGGTGCTGCTCCATCTCGACCTGGATGCCCAGGCCGTCACAGGTGTTCCACTCGCCGAGGTCGATGCTGTCGATGCGCAGCCGGAAGTGGACGCTGGTACCCGGATCGCCACTCATCTCGTCACCGCTCTCCCCCGCGCCATCCGCGCACCCATCCCCGTCGCCACCGCCGCACCCATCCCCGTCGCCAGCGGCGCGTTCATTCCCGTCGCCACCGCCGCGTTCATCCGCGTTCGCGTCGCCGCCCGCGCGCCCGCCTTTGCCACCCGCGCGCCCGCTCCCGCCTTTGCCACCCGCGCGCCCGCTCCCGCCGCCCGCGCGCCCGCCCTTGCTGCAGGCGAGCCCGTCCTTGCTGGACGCGCATCGGTCGCCGCCACGCGCGGGTCCGCCTTTGCTGCCCGTGCGCCCGGCCCTTCCGCCCGCGCACCTGGCCGCATCCGCGTTGCTGCGCTGTTCACGGCCGGTGCCGTCATCGCCAGCCGTCCCGCAGCCGCGCGGAACGTTCCCGGCTGGTCCGCATCTCGGCCCGCAGCAGTCGCTGAACCGGATCCGTCAGGCGATGCGCAAGCTCGTCGAGTTGCTCCCGCCTCAGCAGCCGGACCAGCTTGGTCAGCTGCCGATCGTCGAAACGGCTCAGGATCGCGTCGACGTGCCGCGGTTCCAGGCGCTTGAACAGGGCGTCCAGGTCCGGCGCGGGCGCCGCTGCCGGCGTCGCGGGCTTGGCCTTCGACGATGCCGCCGCCGCGGACGAACGCTGCGCCGGCCGGGCCGCCGCGGGTGCCGCCTTGGGCGCCGGCTGCGGAGCCGGAGCCCGCTGAACCACCGGCGTCGACGCGCTCGGCCGGGCCGTCTCAGCCGTGATCACAAACGGACGCTCAGCAGGCGCGGACGCGCTCGCCGTCGCGGCTTGCCGCTGCGCGGGTCCGCGGTGGCCCGGCTGCGCTTCCGGCTCACGCTTCCATCTCGGGACAACCCCAAAACCCCGCTTTGGTACGACCTGAGCCCCGCCACCCGCGCCAAAAGTCTCCGCGTTCCCGGGCACGTGAAGTCCCGGCCCAGCCGGGTGAGCGGCGCGCTGAACCAGCCGCACTCCCCCACTCCCGATCCCGGTCCCGATACCGGCGTCAACCGCCCGCGCCGAAACCTGCGGCACCCCGGAAGGACTCGCCCCACCCGACACCCCGCCGTCGGGCGCCGTTCCCGCCCACACCGCACGAGCCAGCACCGCCCCACCCGGCATCGTCCGAGGCTGCACCGCCCCACCCGGCATCGTCCGAGGCTGCACCGCACCGGCCGACAGCGCATTCCCTGGCATCGCGTTGCCCTGCGACGAACGCCTCGGCACCACGGGCCGCTGAGCAGGACCACCAGCTCCGCCGACGTCCGAAGTGGATGTTCCGGCCGCTCGCCCGGCACCAGAGGCCGCTGCCCCTGGGTCAGCCGAGCGGGCCAGGACCGACGGGTTGTTCACGATGGCCGGGACCGCTGACGTGGCCGGGACCGCTGAGCCGGCCGGGGCGTCTGACGTGGCTGGGCTTGCCGAGATCGCGGGGTTGGTTCGGGCACCGGGACTAACCGGCATGGTCGAAGCAGGCGGGGTGGGCATCGCCACTCGCTGCACCGGCGTTGCGGCCGACGCTATTCGCTGCACCGGCGTTGCGGCCGACCGGTTGTCACCTGCGGCGCTGCGGGCAACAGGAGGCGCGGGCGACATCGACGACGGCGGTGAGGAGAGCGGCGCACCTAACCCGGCCCGACGGGAGGTCCCGGAATCCGGAGCCGGCCCCCGAACAGCCTGATCACGAACGGTCATCTGGCCAGCTGCGGGACTGGCCGACTGCCCCGGCGCCAGCTGGCCGATCACGGGCTGGGCGATCACGGGCTGGGCGGTCACGGGCTGGGTGGTCACGGGACTGACCGGCATCCCCGCCGCGAACGACGGGCCAGCAGGCTCGGGTCGGCGCCGCTCGGCCGATGAGGCAGCGCCATCCGAGCCGGGCAGCGATTCACGTTGCACCGGGCGAGCGGTGACCACCGGCGGAGACACGACCCGCTCACCGGCAGACAGACCACCGGACGCCGCAGAACCGCCTGCCACCGCCGAGCCACCGGCCGCGCCACCGGAACGCGCCGCCGGGTCTGAGCTGCCGGCCGATGAGTGGGGAATGGGGCTGGGCTCCGGCGTGCGCTGGGCCACCAGCGGCGGGGGCGTGCTGGATCGGGGTGACTGCGGGCGAACGGGTGCGCCGAGCGGGCGGCTCGGGTCCACGGGTGGCCGGGAACGCGGCGGCGTCGGCTCGGGCGCCGGGCCGAAGCGGGCGGAGGCCGGGGCGCCGTCCATCGGTTCGCCGAGGCCGAGGGGGCGGGCCCTTCGCACCGGAGTTTCCGCGGACCGCCGAGGCGGTGACGCGGGCTTCTCGACGGCACGCTGCACCGGTGGCGTGTTCCCGGCGGCGGGTCGTGCCCCGGCCGGGTCCGCGGCCAGGTTGCTGGACGCGGCCTCGCGGCCGGAGGTGGCCTGACGGTCGAAGGTGGCTTCGCTGCCCGAAACAGCCTGACGATCAGAAGCGGCCTGACGATCAGAAACAGCTTGACGGTCAGAAGCGGCCTGACGGTCGGGAGCGGCCTGACGGTCGGAAATGGCCTGACGGTCGGAAGTTGCTTCGCCGCCGGAAGCGAGCCGACGGCCGGAAGCAGTCTCGCCGGCGGAGCCGGCCTGGCGGCCGGCGGTGGTCTCGCCGCCGGAGGTGGCCTGGCGGGCCACCGGCAGAGCGGGCGACGCGACCCGCGGCGGACGGGGACGAACGGGCAGGCGCCGGGCCGGCTCGACGGGACGCCCGGACACCAGCGAACGGTTCCGCGCCGGCGAACGAGCCGGCACCACCGACCGCGACGATCCCCCGACCGGCGCCGCACCCCGAGCGGCCTGCGACGAGCCACCGGGAGACGCCGTGGACCGAGCCGACGGCGACGAGTCACCGGCCTGCGCGGCGGGCCAAGCGGTCTGCGACGAGTCACCAGTCGACCCGGCGGACCGGGCCAACTGCGGCGAGCCGCCGGTCGACGCCGTGGAACGGGCGGACTGCGGCGAACTGCGAGTCGGCGCTGTGGACCGAGCCTGCGGCGACGAACTGGTGGGTGGCGCTGTGGACCGGGTGGCCGGGGGCTCGGGGCTCGACAGGGTCGGGGCTCCGTCGGACGCGTTTTCGGTCAGGTGGACCAACGGCGCGGCGGCGGGACGGATTCGCGGGGTGCCGGCGGGGCGGAGCAGGTCCCGGGCCACACCCGCGGGCGCCGTGGGGTCACGGCGCGGGGCAATGGTCGTACCGAAGGAGGGGTTTTGGCTTGTGGTCAGTGATGCGACGAAGCGGCCCCCGTCGCTCAGCAGATCGACACCGCCGCCGATGACCGGGCGCAACGGGGGCAGCGAAGCCCAGCCCGGATCGGCGGCCGCCGGCGCCGGCTCCGATGCGTGCGGGCGCCCGGCGGGCACGGCTTGCGGCCCGCGCCGCCGCAGCCTGTCCCATACCGCCATGGTGTTACCGAACCTCGTTCATCCTGGTGTTGATGCGCGCGATCTCCGACACGTACTGCAAGCGGTCGGCGTGGGTGAGGTCGAGGATCTCCGCGCGCGGCCAGTGGAAGTGGTAGGCGACGTACGCGACCTCCTCGTGGAGCCGGTCGGTCCCGTACGTCACGATTCCCCCAGGCGGCTGCCGGCCAGGTCGACGTCGAAGGACGTGTCGCAGTTCGGGCAGGTGACCTCGGCGAGGGTGTGGCCCTCCGCGTTGATCCGCCGGTAGAGGTCCTGCAGGAACGCCAGGTCCGAGGCGAACAGCCGCTCGATCGTCTCGGTGCGGACCGTGGTGATCGTGCCGATCCGGGTCACCACCAGGCTGAGCAGGACCACCGAGAGGTACGCCGGGTTCTGCTTCACCCGGACGTCGATCAGCGGCGCGAGTTCATCCCGCGCGGTCGCCAGGCGCATCGAGCCGTCCCGATGCACCTGGCCGTCCTCGTCGACGTACCCCCGCGGCAGTTGGAAGGTGAAGTCGGTCTGCAGCCGGGCCGGAGCCTCGACCGGCAGCTCCGCCGGGGGAAGTACGTCGACATCGGACGCGTTGCGACGCCTCATGACGTGCTGATGTCCTCGTAGACCACGGTGACCTTCTCGGTGGCGGCGGTCGAGTCGCCGGCCTTGAGGCTCGGGCCCTCCCACTTGTTGACCCACGCGTTGGTCAGCTCGAAGCGCCGGCCCTCGTTGCGCTGCGAGTCGTTGATGATGATGCTGATGTGCTTACGGGCGTCGTCGATCGCGCCGTTCAGGAACGTCTTCTTGATCCAGTCGGTGAACGCGCTGCTCTTGTCGAGGCCGCGGGTGATGGTGCACTCGCCGCCCTTGCGCGCGCCCGGGATCTTGCGGATGACCAGCTCGCCGGTCGGGGTCACCTGCTGGACCTCGATCGCGTCGAGCTCGAAGGTCAGCCCGCTGACCTCCTGCACGTACTCCACCTGGATGCCACCGAGCTCCACCGAGAAGCTGTGGACGATAAGGGTGTCGCCACCGGCCATGTTCGCTGCCTACCTTTACTACTCGTTGACCAGGCTGGTGCTGTCGGAGAACTGCGAGAGCCGGAAGATCACGAACTCGGCCGGCTTGACCGGGCAGATGCCGATCTCGCACACGACCTGACCCCGGTCGATGACCTCGGGCGGGTTCGTCTCGGTGTCGCACTTGACGTAGAACGACTCGGCCGCGGTGGCTCCGAACAGCGCGCCGCGGCGCCACTCCTCGGTCAGGAACGCGGTGATGTTGCGCCGGATGGTGCCCCAGAGCCGCTGGTCGTTCGGCTCGAAGACGATCCACTGGGTGCCGAGGAGGATCGACTCCTCGATGTAGTTGAAGAGGCGGCGCACGTTGATGTAGCGCCAGGCCGGGTCGGAGGAGAGGGTGCGGGCGCCCCAGACGCGCACGCCGCGACCCGGGAACGCCCGGATGCAGTTCACGCCGATCGGGTTGAGCAGGTCCTGCTCGCCCTTGGTGATGTTGTTCTGCAGCTCGACGACGCCGCGCAGCACCTCGTTGGCGGGCGCCTTGTGCACGCCGCGCTCGTTGTCGCTGCGCGACCAGAGACCGGCGACGTGACCGCTGGGCGGCATCATCACGTTGCGGCCGCCGGCCGGGTCGAAGACCTTGACCCACGGGTAGTAGAGCGCGGCGAACTTCGAGTCGTAGCCCGCGGTCTCCTGCCGCCAGACGCGCACCTGCTGGGCGCTGAGGTCCGGCGGAGTGTCCAGGATGGCCAGCCGGTCACCCATCTGCTCGCAGTGCGAGATCAGCGCGAGCTGCGCGGCCTTGACCTCTTCGAGGCTCAACGAGCCCTGCTGGTACGCCGCCATCAGGTCGGGCGCGACCACCATGGTGACCTCGTCGATCGCCTCGAGACCGCCCAGGCCGGACCGGGTGTCGACGTCACCGGCGAACTCGTCGACCGAGACACCGGACGGGACCACGGACGCGCCCGGCGCGGGGGCCGGCAGCGTGACGGTCTGGTTCGCGGGGCGGGCCAGCGAGTTCGCCGCGGCCGCCTCCTCCAGCACGATCAGCTTGGAGTGCTCGCGGACCTGGGTGACCACGTTGTTGTCGCCGCGGCGGCGGAACGAGCCCTGGAACACCTCGGCCTGCTGGCCGTTCTGCAGCACGATCAGCCGGAACTGGTCGTCGCCGCCGGCGCCCTCGCCCTCGGGGTCGGCGATCTCGACGGTGACCTCACCGCCGCCGGGCAGCGCGGCCGCCCGGAACGTGCCGACCTGGGCCGGGGCGCCGTTGGGCAGAGCCTTCTGGCCGTTGCTCGCCGGGGCGCCGGTGGCCGGGGCGCCGACCCGGACGATGTACGCGACACCGCCACCGTTCGCGAAGTAGCCGTACACCGAGTTCGCCAGGTAGGTGCCCTCGACCATGCCACCGAAGACCTGGACGTACTGGCTCCAGTTGGTGACCAGTGTCGGCGCGTGGAACGGGCCCTTCTCAGCGAACCCCACGAACGCCGTCACGGCGGTGCCGACACCCTCGATGGGGCGCGAACCGCTCGGCGCCTCCTCCACGTAGACGCCGGGAGACAGGTACGTCGGCATGCGGAACCCCTTC
Source organism: Actinoplanes sp. L3-i22 (assembly GCF_019704555.1). Taxonomy (NCBI): domain Bacteria; kingdom Bacillati; phylum Actinomycetota; class Actinomycetes; order Micromonosporales; family Micromonosporaceae; genus Actinoplanes; species Actinoplanes sp. L3-i22. The sequence continues at coordinate 931,458 of NZ_AP024745.1, read as the reverse complement.
AAACCCGTGATGGTGGACCCTGCCAGCCTCGCCGGGTGATCAGGTCGCGCCAAGGTCCGCGAGGGCGTCACGGAGGGCAGAAAGGATGCCCGAGCGCTTGCCGGGGCCGGGCCGCGCGACCGTGTTGACTGGCCGGATGCAGAGCAGGCAGGAGCCACGGCGCTCGGTGGAGCCGGCCGTCCGGCGCGACGTCGGTCCGAATCGGACACATCTTGCCCCGGATGTGGCCCGGGCGCATCTCCTGCAGCGCACCATCGGCAACGCGGCGACCGGTCTGGTCCTCCAGCGGGTGACCGACGTGGACCGGGCGCGGTGGACGGCGAAGCGGCAGCGGGTCGTCAAGGTCACGCCGGACGGCTACGCCGCGGCGCACGGCGCGGCCGGGGTGGCCGCGCTGACCCGGGAACAGCTGCGGGACTACCTGGTGATGGCGTTCGTCGACGACCTGCAGATGGCGACCGGCTACGCGGAGGTGCCGGCCGACATCACCGCGATGGAGACGGCGACGCTGAGTCTGCGTCAGCTGGGCCAGGCCATGCAGGCGATGCAGCCCGGCGCCGTGGTCGGCGCCCAGGCCGACTTCCTGACCGGCGCCGTCGAGGACGTCAACCGGATCCTGACCGGGCGCGCGAACCACGAGACCCGCTACAGCGTGGAACCGACCGGCGGGTACGAGCACAACTCCCGGAACAAGAAGGCCATGAAGACGACGTGGCCCGACAGCGAGAAGATGTGGGAAACGATCGGCCCGGCGCTGGGCACCGATTTCCCGGCCGCGGCCACCGGTGTCCCGCGGGTCGCCGCGCAGCGCCCGATCGGGCAGCTGGCCTGGTCGTCGGCCAAGTCGATGCTGCCCCGGCCGATGCTCAACCTGCTGTTCGACGTGCGGTTCCAGCTGGAGAGCGGGACCCTCGTCGACGAGCGCACCGACACCGAGCTGGCCGCCCAGGAGAAGAGCCCGCACGCGCCGGGCACGCTGCGCAGCTGGCATCAGGACGACTCGGGCCGGCTCGGCGGCACCGGGATCGCCCCCGGCACACCGGCCGCGGTGCGCACCGCGGTCACCACCACCGAGCCGCTCGCCACCGACCTGCACGACCACTACGACGAGCGTTCGCAGAGCGGCGCCGGCTCGTCGGTGCAGAACGCCGCGACCGGTCCGCGCGGCCTGGCCGAGTACACCGGCGCCGGCACGAACAGCGAGCACTTCACCAAGATCGTGCTCGACTACGTGAACAAGCGCGTCTACCTGACCCTCACCCACTACCAGTTCTGGGCCCTGGCCGACCGGAGCGGGACGGCCGAGTTCTGGAACCTCGGCACGCAGAACGAGGCCGAGGCCCAGGGTCAGATGCGGGCCCGGGAACGGCAGGAGGGCCTGGACCCCGGCAGCGCCACGCTGATGAGCCCGTGGATCGAGATCACCGGGATGTAGGCAGCAACCGGCCCAGTTTGCGGTATTCGCGCTCGGCCGCAGCCACCAGCTGGGCCATCGTCACCGGGCCGCCGGCCGCCGCGGCGAGGTAGCCGGCGGTGACCGCGCAGGCCCGGATCGCGCCGCCGGACAGCTCGTAGACCCGGGCGCAGAGCTCCAGGTCGAGGTCGTCCGCGCGGGGCAGGTCGGCGCCCAGGCAGTGGTCCCACAGCGCACCCCGCAGCGCCTGGTCCGGCACCGGGAAGTCGACGATCACGTCGAGCCGCCGGATGAACGCCTCGTCCAGGTTCGCCCGCAGGTTCGTGGTCAGGATCGCCACGCCGTCGAACGACTCCATCCGCTGCAGCAGGTAGGCGCTCTCCATGTTCGCGTAGCGGTCGTGCGCGTCGCTGACCTCGGAGCGCTTGCCGAAGATCGCGTCCGCCTCGTCGAAGAGCAGCACCCCGTTGACCCCGGCCGCCTCGGTGAAGATGCGCTCCAGGTTCTTCTCGGTCTGGCCGACGTACTTGTCGACCACCGTGGAGAGGTCGACGACGTACAGGTCGAGGCCCAGGTCGGCGGCGACCACCTCGGCGGACATCGTCTTGCCGGTGCCGGAGTCGCCGGCGAAGAGCGCGGCCACGCCGCGTCCCCGGCCGCCGCCCGGGCGCAGCCGCCAGTCGCCCAGCACCCGGTCCCGGTGCCGGACCCGGCCGGCCAGGTCATGCAGTTGCCCCCCGACGTCGTCCGGCACCACCAGGTCGGCCCAGGTGACGGCCGGTTCGACGCGGCGGGCCAGCAGTTCCAGGCCGGCCGCGTTCTGACTGCGGACCCCGGCCCGGATGTGATCGGCGCCGACCCGCTCCGCGCCGGCCAGCAGGGCGAGGTGGGTGGCGACGGTCGCGGCCCGGCGCGCCTGCGGCGCATTCAGCGTGTACGGCGCCAACTCCCGCCCCACGTCCACCCCGTCCGCCACCGCCGCGCCGAGCGAGGCCTGCCAGAGAGCCAGCCGCTCGGCGCCCACCGCCGGCGCGGCCACCAGCACCGGGGCCTGCTCGGCCCAGAGTGGATCCCACCGCGACCGCCCGGTCAGGACCACCGGCGCCGCGGCGTCCAACAGTCCCCGCAGCGCACCGACCCGGGCCGAGTCGACCGGCCCGGCGACCAGTCCGGCCCCGGCCAGCCGCGCCTCGCGGACCGCGCTGGTGATCGCCTCGGCCGGCGCCGGGTCGGTGGCCAGCACGTCCAGGTCCAACCGGAGGGCGGTGCGACCGGCCGCGGCCAGCGCCGCGACGGCCAGGTCCTCGGCCGCGCCGGCGGCCGGGTCGTGCACGTAGGCCAGCCGGTGCCCGGCGCCGATCGCGGCGGCCAGCCCGGTCGTGCCGGCCGGCTTCCAGCCCGGCTCGGGCACCGGGTGCAGCAGCCGGGCCAGGCGCGGGTCGGGCCGGTCGTCGCCGAGCAGATGCCCGAGCACCCGGTCCGGGACCCGCAGGGTGCGGGTCAGGAACGGGCGGTCGGGGTCCTCGACGAGCAGCAGGCCGCCGTCGACCAGCGGGTTGCCGGCGGTCAGCCGGGCGCGGGCGGCGCCCAGCACCGGCGGCACCCCGGACAGCTCGATGGCCAGGCCGATGGTGGCCCGGGGCCGGGTGACGTCGTCGTTCAGGTAGCCGTAGAGCTTCTCGTACCGCCGGTCGAGATCCGGCAGCATCGCCACCAGCAGGATCTCCGAGTCCAGCGGGAGCAGGCCGAACTCGTCGATCAGGCGGCGCAGCGGCCCGGCCGGGTCACTGGCGTCCTCGGCGGCGGCCAGCGCGTCCCGGTCGACCAGGTCGGGCAGTGGCCCGGCGCTCGGGTCCGCCAGCAGCCGCCGGGCGGCGGCCGCGGAGAGGTGCAGGCCGCGCAGCGGGTCGCCGGGCTCCGGGTCGGTCTCCTGCCGGAGCGCGACGGCCCGATGGATCCGCTGCTCGATCAGCGCGAGCCGGGCACCCAGGTACTCCGCGCCGGTCACCGTGCGCCGATCGGGCCGGAGCCGCGGCGCCGGCGTTCGCCGGGAAGATCACGATCCCGGGGTACGCCCATCCGGCGCACCCCGTCGGCTGCGGCCAGCTCGGGCTGGTTGAGCCGCCGGGACTCGTTCGTGCCGGTGTCCGCGTCCCGGGTCCGCAGCCGCAGCCCGTCGGTGACCGCCGCCGCGGCGCGCACCCGGCTGCCGGCCAGCGGGGCGAGCACGACCAGGTCCAGCGACGGTTTCAGGTTGCCGCCGAGCGCGGTCCAGATGTCCGCGAGGCCGCGGTCCCGCATCGGCGGCACCGCGATCGTCAGCGACACCGGCAGGGCCATCCGGGCCAGCGTGCCGGTGAGCCGCTCGGGCGGGACCGCGTCGTGCCGGACCAGCCCGGCGAGCAGCACCGACAGGATCCGGTGCTCGTCCTGCGGGCGGCTGGTCCACGCGGTGACCAGGTACGACAGCGAGAACCACCGCGGCGCGTCATGCTCGGCCACCACCGCGCCGCCGTCGTCGTACTCGGCGGCCGAGCCCTGCTGCCGCAGCGTCACGTCCTCCTGGATGTCGTAGAGGAACAGGTTCACCGTCGGGGCGGTCCGCCGCGCGGTCCACTCCTTGGTCGGCGCCTCGAACGCCACCTGGATGTCCATGCCCGGCAGCGTGTCCTCGTTGAGCAGCGACAGCAGCGCCGCGTCCACCTCGTCGATCACTTGCGGAGCACCAGCCCCGGCGGCTGCTGTGCCGGCTGGACGACCTGGAAGTCGGTGGTCACCCGGGCGAACCCGGAGCCGGTGGCGAGCACCTGGCGCGGGCCGAGCGGGTCCTTCCAGAGCACCAGCAACTGCGAGTCGAAGCGGCCCTTGGCGTCCGGCACGGCCGGGTTCGCCGCCACCGTCACGCCGGTGTCCCAGGCGAGCCGGACCGGGACGCCCGGCGGGAAGTCGAAGCCCCGGACGATCGTGACGAAGCCGGGCGGGCCGAGCTCCGGGTTGGCGACGATCCGCGGCTGCAGGACCCGCAGCGGGGTCGCGACGTCCTGCGTGACCAGGGTGTCGGCGGTGATCGTGCCCCGTACCGTCGTGGTGATCTTCTTGGGTGGAACCAGCACGAAGGTGAACTGGCCGGCGGCGCCCGGCGGCAGGTCACCGACCTGGCAGACGGTCACGTCGCAGGCCGCGGGCCGGGTGACGACCGGGATGCCGGTGGGCAGCTGCGGCCGGACGGTCACGCCGGTGGCGGTGCTGCCGCCGACGTTGCGCACCGTGTAGACGACCGTGGTGCGGTGGCCGACCCAGGTCGGCGTCGGCGTGATCACCACGCTGACCACCAGCAGCGGCGGGGCCGGCGGCGGGGGCAGCACCGACGACTCGCTCGGCGACGGGACCGGCGGCGCGGACGCTTCCAGCCCGACCTGGGCGGTGTTGTTCACCGGGGCGGCGTCGGCGAACCAGCCGCCGGCCGTCCAGCTCAGGTTCGCGGTGCCGGCGGTGGTCGCGGTGACGGTGACCCGGACGCCGACCGGCACGCCGAGGCCCGGGGTGCCGAGCACGCAGGTCAGGCCGGCCACGTCGCACGTGCCGCTGTCCGCCGCCAGGGCGGTGATCTGGAAGCCGGTGGGCACGGTGAAGTCGACGTGCACGCCGTGCGCGGTCACCGGGCCCTGGTCGGTCACCGACAGCGACAGGGTGGTGGTCTCGCCGGTGGTGAACTCCTTCGGCTCGTCGACCACCGCGGTGCTGACGTCGCTGGCGCTCTGCCAGGCGGGCCAGCGCTGCCGGCCGGGGATCTCCCAGGTCAGGCCGTCGCGGACGCCACTGGCCAGGTCGTACGTCTTGACGTAGTCGGGCTCGGTCGCGGCGGCGAACCGGCGCGCCGCGTGGGCCAGCGTCTGCCCGTCCGGCGACCAGTCCACCTCGCGCGGGTGGTGCGGCCCGGTGTCCGGCGCGGTCAGCGCGCCGTCACAGGCGTTGTTCACCGGCACCAGCACCCGGCAGTTGCCGCCGGCCAGGTCGGTGACGAGCATCCCGTCCGGCGCGCGGCCGAACGCGATCTGGTTGCCGTCCGGCGAGAAGCCGGCGCCGTAGTCGGCCCGGCCGGCTCCGCCCGAGGCCACGGTCAGGTCGGTCTGGGTGCCCGAGCCGTCCGCGGCGACCAGCCAGAGGTGGCTGTTCGCGGCGGCGCCCTCGGTCTGCCCGCGGTCGAAGACGAGCGTGCCGCTGTCCGGCGACCAGGCCGGCTGGGTGTCGCCGACCGCGTCGCCGTTGGACGGAATGGTGGTGACCGGCGCGCCGGTCTCGGCCTTGACCACCACGATCCGCGCGGGCGTGCCCGGGGTGCGCAGCACGTACGCGATCCGCGTCCCGTCCGGCGACCAGACCGCCTCGGTCTCGGAGCCGGTGGCGGTCCGTTCCGGCAGGTCCAGCCGCTTGCCGTGGCTGCCGTCGGCCCAGACCACCCAGAGCCGGGCGACCCGGTTGCCGCCCTCGGTCTCGAACCGGCTGACCAGGATCCGCTGCCCGTCCGGCGAGTACGACGGCCGGGACGTCCACGGGTCCCCGTTCGCCGGGTTCCACAGCAGGTCGGGGTTCTGGCTCGCGCCCGGGTCCTCGCGGAGCACGGTCACGCCGAGGTCGCGCGGGTCGACGGCGTCCGGTCGGACGTCGGAGAGGTCGGCGGTGTACCGGTCCGGCGCGGTGGTCCGGGTGACCAGCAGGCGCTCGGTGGTGCCGTCCGGGTTGTACCAGCTGGGCGTGTCGATCGAGCGGTCCTCACCGGACTTCAGCTCGGCGATGCAGGGGCAGCCGTCGTCGCGCGGCTGGCCGCTGTAGAGCAGGTCGGCGTCGCCGAGCGTGCCGGACGGCTGGGTGCTGCGGCTGATGAACGCGACGGTCAGACCGTCCGGCGCCCAGGCCGGCTCGCGGCTCTCCCAGGCGGCGTTGAGCATCAGCCGGTCGCCGGTGCCGTCCAGCGCGCTGATGTGCACCTTGCGGTCGTTCGCGCTGGCCGGGGCGGCGGTCCAGGCGATCAGGCCGCGGGCGGCGACCGGGTTCCAGGACGGCTCGCCGGCGCCGCCGGGGAGCGCGGTCACGAACCGGACCACGCCGCCGGCCACCGCGATGCACCAGACCTGCGGGACGTCCGAGCCGATCCGGCCCTCGAAGGCCAGCTCGGTGCCGTCCGGCGACCAGGACGGCCAGTAGTTGTCACCGCTCCCGTCGGTGACCCGCTGCGGGGTGCCGCCGGAGACGCCGACCACCCACAGGTCACGGGCGCTGCCCGGGCCCTCCCGGGTCATCGCGTAGGCCACCCGGGTCCCGTCCGGCGAGACCACCGGGTGGCTCGCCACCTGGGCGGTGTCGCTGGTCAGCTGGACCGGGTCACCGGTGCCGACCCGGGCCCACACCTGGGCGAGGCGGGACGTCCGGCGGCTCACGAAGGTCACCGTGGCGCCGCGGGCCGAGGCCTCGTCGTCGAAGTGCTGGACGCTCGTCGAGAACAGTGGGTCGCTGGTGGTGGCGCCGGCGACCACGCCGATCGACCGGTGGGCGGTGCCCACGTAGGCCACTCGCAGGTCATCGGCGGTCAGGGGCGGATCACCGGGCGCGGCGCCGGCGACCACCGCCCAGACGCCGGGTACCGCGACGAGCGCGGCCAGGGCAAGGGCCGTCAACGCCCGAGACTTTCGCACGATGACATCCTGGGCAAGAGGGAGCGGCGCCCGCACCGGGCGACCGGGCAACACCGAGGGCAGAGAAGCTGCCCTCAGATCAGGTCGTGCCGCAGGGCGTACGCCACCGCGTGCGCCCGGTTCCGCAGTTGGAGCCGGGTGGTCAGCTCATGCAGCACGTTCTTCACGGTCCGCTCCGAATAGGACAGCTTCGAGGCGATCTCCCGGGTCTCCAGGCCCTCCGCGACCAGGCGCAGCACGTCGACCTCGCGGGTGGTCAGGCCGCGCAGGGTGAGGCCGCGCGGGTGCAGCACCTCGCGCTGCAGGCGGCCCATCTGCTCGAGCAGCCGGCCCAGCAGGTCGCCGGGCACGCTGCCCTCGCCCTTGGCCGCGGCGAGCAGCACCTGGACGAGCCGGCCGGTCGGCACCTCGGTGCGCCGGGCGACCCCGACGACGCCGCACTCGACGGCCCGGGTCAGCTGCTGGTCGTCCAGGTTGGCGGCGACCAGCACCAGGCGGCTGGTCCCGCGGCGGAGCTCACGCAGCGTGGCGAAGGTTTCCTCGGTGACGGTGTCGGCGACGACCACGATGACCGCCGCGGACGCCCGTTCCGCCTCGCCGACCACCCGGATCTCCGGCCGCCCGGCGAGATGGCTGTTCATGCCCAGCAACGTGATCGGATCCGTGGCCTGGACAAACACCGGCACCCGCTGCATGCTCTTCCTCCCGTCGTCGGACAGGGCATTCTGGTCCGCGCCGCTTAGCAAGCACTTAGCAGGCACTTAACGGACGGTGAGACGCGAAGCACACCGACCGGACGGGCAGCAGGTCTGCCCGTGGCGGTTCCCGCACGGTCCTGGTCTGTCGCTCATCGATCTTTACGCTCGGCGATATGCGTGCATCCGCGATTCTGGGGAGTGCGGCCGTCTCGGTCACCCCCGGCTCCACCGTGACGGTCCCGGTGACCGTACGAAACTCGGGCGACACCGTGGAGGCCTACCGGCTCGAGGTCCTCGGCGAGACCGCGGAGTGGGCCGTCGTCGAGCCGGCCGAGATCACTCTCTACCCGGCGGGCAGCGAGACCGTGACGGTCACCTTCGCTCCCCCACGGTCGCCGCGGGTCCCGGCCGGCGAGCGGCCGTTCGGCGTGCGCGTCGTGCCGTCCGAGCACCCGGACTCGACCGTGGTGCAGGAGGGCCTGCTCACCGTCGAGCCGTTCCAGGAGGTCAGCGCCCAGCTGCAGCCCGGCTCGCAGGCCGGCCGCCGGCAGGGCCGCTACCGCATCGACACCGACAACCACGGCAACGTCGCCGAGGAGCTGACCTTCGCCGCCGCGGACGGGACCGACCAGGTCACCTTCGCGCTGCGGCCGGAGTCGGTGATCGCCGGCAACGGCACCCGGGCGGAGACCCGGCTGACCGTGAAGGCGCGCCGCTGGCTCTGGTGGGGGGCGCCACGCGAGTTCCCGTTCACCGCCGAGGTGCAGCCGGCCGGCGGCCGGGTCCTCGCGATGGAGGGCGTCTTCGTCCAGAAGCCGGTCATCTCGCCCGGCCTGCTCAAGCTCCTCGCGCTGCTGCTCGCGCTGCTCCTGGCCCTGCTCGGCCTCTGGTTCGGGCTGGTCCGGCCGGCGGTCGAGTCGGCCGCGAAGGAGGCGGTGGACCAGAACACCGCGCAGCAGCGGGCCGCCCAGGAGGCCGAGTTCGCCACCACCCCGCCCGACCCGACGCCGACGCCGGCCGCCACCGCCACGGCCGGCGCCGGGAACCAGGGCGCCCAGGGTGGCACCGGGACCGGGACGGCCGGCAACGGAGCGGGCGAGCAGTTCTCCGCGGCGATCACCTTCAAGACCAACAAGTCCGGCTCGGCCGAGCGCAGTTACACCGTGCCGGCCAAGCAGACGTTCCTGCTCACCGACTTCCTGGTGGACAACGTGCAGGGCGACGAGGGCACGCTGCGGGTGACCGCGAACGGGGTGCCGGTGGTGACCTACGCGCTGGAGAACTTCCGCAACCAGGACTACCACTCGGTGACCCCGATCCGGGTTCCGGCCGGCGCCCGGGTCAGCATGCTGGTGACCTGCCGCGCCCCCGGCACGCCGGCCAACGCGACCGCGGCCACCCAGTGCCGCGAGTCGCTCTACCTCAACGGCCTGATGCAGAAGACCAGGACCACAAACTGAAAGACAAAGATCGAGACCCGCTTTCCCGTACGGAGGAAAGCGGGTCTCGTTCGTTTTGCGGCGTCAGTAAGCGACGCCCACGCCGCCCATCGGCCCCATCTCCAGATCCTGGGCCGGGGCCTTCTTGAACGGCCAGCAGTCCTCCCATTTCTTCGCCTCGCCGAGCGCCTTGGTGAGCACCCCGGCGACCGCGATGGTCAGCCCGGCCGTGCGCGCCCCGCTCACGTAGGTCGCCGCGCTCACCCCGGCCGGGACCGCCGACGCCGCGTAGCCGAGCGTCCCGGCCGCGGCCGCGCCGAGCACCCCGCCGGCCAGCTTGGGGAGGTTCATCTTCCCGTCCGCCCACATCTTCTTGCCCTCGGAGGCGGCGTCGCCGAGACCGGACAGCCCGGAGAGGCCGGCGCCGGCGTACGTCATCGCCTTGTTCCCGGAGTACGTCCCGGCGATCTGCAGGATCAGGCCGAGGCCGGCCCCGGCGTTGCCGAGCCCCTTGGACCAGTCCCCGTCGAAGTACGGTTTGCTCGCCGCGGCCGGCTCGGCGGCCACCTCCGGCTCGGCCCCGGCCTGCTGGTCAGCCTGCTGTTGAGCCTGGACCCGGCGTTGCGCCTCGGCCTCCTGCTCGGCGAAGAACGGCGCCAGCGACTCGGCGATCGCGGCCAGCCCGAGGGCGTTCCGCGGGTCCGGCGCCGGCGGCACGTACGCCGCCGCGGCCGCGGCCAGCCCCGGGTTCTGCTGGGCCAGGGCCGCGCCCTGGTGGAACACCTGCCCCACGCCCTGCACCAGCGCCGCGCCGCCCGGGTTGCCCTGGTCGTTCTGGTTGCCGCCGGTCCGCTGTGCGAGCAGGTGCCCGACGGCCTCGTTCCCGGCGGTCCGCTGCAGCGTGGCGACCCCGCCCTCGTCGCGGGTCCGGGGCCGCGCGCCGGGGGGCCGTTCGGACGTCTGCCGGCTCTGCGTCTGCTGCCTCACCATCACTCCGATACGGTCGGCGGGAATGCCCGGAAACAGCTTAGGAATCACGGCGGGGCGGCGGTTGCCGTCAATGCCGGAATTCCGAGATGTCACCTCCGCGTCACCGGGGGTTCGGCTGCGTCCGTACCAAATCGGAATGGCTTTTGGAAAATGCCCGGAAGGGCAGCTGAAAGTGCCCTCGGAAGTGCCCGGCAGCACCACTGCCGGGCACCCTCATTTGGTGTAGGCGAGCATTTCCAGGTCCTTGACCGAGCCCGGCTCGGGCGCCTGCACCAGCAGCGTCCCGTCCGCGGCGAAGACCGAGAGCACCAGCCGGTCGCCGTCCTTCGCCCGGACCAGCAGGTTCCCCGCGGTGTCGAAGACCGCCGCCTGGACGTCGCCCGCCACCGGGATCGGCTGGAGCTCCCCGGTGACCGTGTCGACCACCGTGTCGGACTGCAGCGGCCGACCGTCGTCGAGGGCCAGTGCGCCGCTGAGCGTCATCGTGACCCGCCGGCCGTTCAGGTCCACCGAGGCCGGGATGCCGCGCAGGCCCTCGGGATTGCGGGCGGCATCCTCGCCCCACACCGGGACCGTCCGGTCGGCGACCCGCAGCCGGCCCTGGTCGGTGAGGTGGACCAGTGCGCCGCCGTCGCCGGACCAGTGGAACTGGGTCCCCGTCAGACCGCCCGGGATCGGGCCGAACTTGCCGGTCGCGACGGTCAGGACACCCGGGTCGGGCGCCGCGACGAACAGCTGGGCGCCATCCGGCGACCAGGCCGGGAGCTGCTGGTGGAGATCCACCTTGGCGGCCACCGCGGGCTGATCGGAACCGGACAGGTAGACCCGGTCGTTCGCGATGTAGGCGATCTTCTCGCCGTCCGGTGCGACCGCGACCGCCTGGTTGGCCTTGCTCAGCACCGTGCTCCGGTCGCCGGCGCCGGTGATCCGGACGACCGAGCCGTTCTGCGGCGAGCGGTAGAACACGTGCCCGGTCAGGTCGGTCAGCGACGTGGACCGCGGCGCCGCCATGGTGACCGTGGCCGGGCCGCTCGGCGTGGAGCTCCGGTCGATCGAGACGGCGGTCGAGGGCGAGACCGGCACCGAGGCCGCCACCGGCGGCGCCTTGTCGGGGCGTTCCCCGCCCAGCGTCACCGCGCCGAAGCCGGCCAGCCCGAGGACGGCCAGCGCCGACGCGGTCGCCGCGGTGACCCGGTTCCGCCGGATCTGGCGGGACCGGCCCAGCGCCCGTTGGTGCAGGTCGACGTAGCGGACGTCGTCGGCGATGCCGGTGAGCGAGTTCCGCAGGTCGTCGTTCATGCCGGCGCCTCCAGGGATCGCATGTCCGGCAGCAGCGTGCGCAGTTTGGTCAGGCCCCGCGCGCACTGCGTCTTGACCGTGTTGACCGAGACGCCGAGCAGCTCGGCCGACTCGGCCTCGGTGTGGTCCTCGAAGAATCGCAACACGATCACCGCCCGCTGCTTCGCGCTGAGCTGCAGCAGGGCGTTGCGCAGGACGATCCGCTGAGCGCTGGCGTCGGCCTGGTCGCCGCCGTGCGCGTCCGACCGGTCCGGGAGCTCGCCCGGCATGACCTCGGCGACCTTGCCGCGTCGCCAGAAGGAGACCTGAGCGTGGTACATGACCTTGCGAGCGTACGCTTCGGCGTTCCCGGCCCGTTCCAACCGGCCCCAGGACCGGTGGGTGCGGGCGAGAGCTTCCTGGACCAGGTCCTCGGCGAGGTACTGGTCACCGGTGAGCAGGAACGCGGACCGCAACAGCGAGTGCGTGCGGGACCGGACGAACTCCGCGAAGTCCGCCTCCGTGTCTTCCATCCGGGCAGTTCCGATCTTGTGGTTCTGAGATCGGTGATCTTAAACCTTTGAGTCTCCTCCGCGCTGTCCCACATGGTCAGTCACTCCGCGTAGCCGGCGAAGTTGATGACGCCGTTCGGGTCCGGAATGGCCGGCTCGGTCCGGCTGGTGATCTTCTTGCCGTCGGCCGCGAACAGCGTCAGCGTGTACGGACCGTCGCCCTTCGGGCGGGCCCGAACGAGCAGTGCGTCACCACGCAGGAACTGCACGGCGTCCACCTCGTCGGCGACGTCGATCGGCAGAACCTTGCCGGTGGTCAGGTCGAGAAGCTTGTCGGGCACCTCGCCGCCCGGGTTGTTGGCGTCGGTCATCCGGAACACCACCCCGGTGGCCCGGGTGCCGTCGTAGTTCACCGGGCCGAGGTAGCAGACCTCGATCCGGCTCGGGTTGGCCGCGCTGCTCTGCAGGCCGATCGCGGGAACCTGCCGCACCTCGCTGCCGTCCACGTTCGCGGTCGAGATCGAGCAGCCCTTCTGGTAGACGAGCTTCTTGCCGTCCCCGCTCATCCGGTAGTTCAGACCGCCCTGGACCGATTTGGGGAGGGCGGTGAACGTGCCGTCGGAGATCCGGAGGGTGCCCGCGGTGGTCTTCTCGGCCTGCCCGCCGGCTTTTCTCTTGTCGACCCGCTCGATGAGCACGCTTTTGCTGTCCGCGGTCCAGAAGTACGTGGGCTGCGTGGTGTCCCCGTGGTACGAGACCGCCACCTTGACCGTGCGCCGGCCGCTCGTGCCGTCCAGCCCGGTGAAGACCATCCCGTCCTGGCTGACGTGGGCGATGTGCTTGCCGTCCGGCGAGACGGTCTGCTGGAAGAGGTCGGCGCCGGTCACCTTGCGGGCCGGCTTCGTGCCCTTCACCGAGTAGAGCGCCTGGCCGTTCTGGTAGAAGGCGGTCCCGTCCAGCGTGGTGACCCCGGCGACCGGCGGGGCCGCGGGGCTGACCGTGGCCGAGGGGGTGCTCGCCACCACGACCTCGGCCGGCGCGGACGCCGCGGACGTCTCGGACGACTGGCTGCCCCCGTGGCAGCCGGACGTCAGCAGGACTCCGGCGACGACGACCAGGCCGGTCTTGATGGCACGCATCTCTTTGCTCCCCCGTGACGTTCAGTGTCTGACGCAGGGATAGACGCGCGAACCGCCCGGTTCCAGGTGACACCCGGGCCGAAGTTTTTTCGCCGGAAACGCAGATGGCCGGGCAGCAGCCCGGCCACCTGCGCAAACGCCTTACTTCGCGGCGACGACCTGCTTGCCGTCCGGGCCGAGCGCGAACCACGTGCCGCCCACGCCCTGCCCGTTCAGGTCGCCGGGCAGCTTGTCCTTGGCGAACCGGTACGCCGGCCACCCGCCCACGGTGATCTGCACCGTCCCGTCCTCCCGGCGGATCGCGCCGACCTGCTTCGGGTCGACGCCGGCCAGGTAGACCGCGCCACCCTCCTGGATCGTCACCGGCGGCCACTTCGCCGCGCAGTCGTCGTTGCAGTTCGACTTGGACGGCTTGGCGGTGTCCTTGTCGAAGCGGTACAGCGCCGCCTGGTTGATGTTGATCAGGTGCGGCTTGTTCAGCGGGGGCGAGGTCACCGCGGCGAGCTGCACCCACACCGGCGGGCTCTCCTGGATCGCCACGCCGATCACGGTGCCGCCGTTGCCGGTCTTGCCGTTCTGCGCCGCGGTCGAGTCGACCACCTCCAGCTGGCCGTTCCCGCCGCCGGCCGGCGCGGGGGCCGAGGAGGCGGCCGGCGCCGAGGTGGCCGCGGTCGTCGCCGCGGGCTGCTGCTTCGAGTCGGAGTCGGTGATGGTGATCGTCTTGCCGCAGCCGGACAACAGGGCGGCGGCGCAGAGCAGGACCGCGGCGCCGCGGCGGATGGGGGTCGAAGCCATACCGCACACACGAGACCGGCCACCCCGATGGTTCACCCCGCTTGAACCATCGCCGCGGGCCGTCTCGTGTGTGACGTACCCGGAACGGAAGGAACGCCCATGGCCGAGGACGTCAACATTCCCGGCAACGAGTTGAAGGAGGCCCAGGACATGCTCACCTTCGTCCACGACTTCATCGACATCGGGAACCACACGTTCGACTTCGACGCGGCGTTCGGACGGGAGCGGCTGCGGCACTCGGCCCAGCACTTCGAGGACCGGTGGAACGACGGCCGGTTCCAGCTGAAACGGCAGATCGTCGGCGTGCGTGACGCGATCGGCAGCATCCTCGACTCGTTCGAGAAGACCGACCAGGACGCCGTCAAGAGCCTCGACCAAGGACAAGGGTGAACGCGATGACGACGACGACCGCGCGGCGGTTCCTGCTGGACGTCCCGGACCTCTGGGACCAGGTCGACCTCAGCGGCGAGGAGCTGGCGAAGGTCCGGGCGCAGGCCCTGGCGACGACCGGGGACCCGCGCGAGCGGATGCGGATCAACGACATGTTCCGGCAGGCCCGCGAGATCAGCCGGGCGGCCCGGCGACAGGGGGCGCTGCTGGCCGCGGGGACCGCGACGGTGTACGACGAGGGCCTGTTCATGGCGTACGGCATGGTCTTCGCCGTCACCACGCCCCCCGGTCAGGAACTGACCCTGCCGGTGCTGTCCGCCCAGGCCGGCGTCTCGTCCGCGACCGGCACCGCGCCCCGCGACCGGATCATCTCGTCGGTCCGGCTCCCGCACGTCGGCCAGGTCGCCCGGGTCACCGGCACCGAGACCACCCGGTTGACCGGGGACATCGACGTGAAGCTGCTGACCATGCACACGATGATGCCGGTGCCGGGCCGCGCCGAGGACTTCCTGGTGGTCACCCTGGCCAGCCCGAACCTGCCGCTGAAGAACGAGGTCTACGACCTGTTCGACGCGATCACCAGCACGTTCCGCTTCATCGAATAGCGGAGTCGAGAAGCAGAGTGGAGGGACGGCCGTCCCCACGGCCGTCCCTCCGGGATCCCTAGCCGATCGGCACCTGCACGCTGAGCAGGCTGCCGTCCCCCAGATGCAGCAGGCCACGGCCCGGCTGCGGCGCCTGTCCCACGTTCCCCCGGGACAGCTTCACGCCGATGATCTCGCCGTCGCTCAACCCCTGCGGCGACAGCAACATGCCGGTTCGGTTCCGTTTGACCTGCCCCATCCATCCGGCCAGGGACAGTGCGAGCGACTCGGCGTTGCCGGCCGCGACCAGGCCCCACCCGTTGCCCTGCGCGCCCCGCGCGAAGGCCGCCAGGTCGGGGTCGATCTCCGAGCCCATCAGCAGCTCGGCGTCGTCGATCAGGATCACCGCGCTGGGCTCCGGAATGTTGCCGAGCACCGCGCGGAACTCGCCGATCCCGACGTCCGGATCGGTGAAGACCGCGGCCACGCCGGGCCGCCCGTCGAGCGCCCGCAGCGGCGAGCGCCGGGGTGCCAGCACGACCAGGCCGGCGCCCGAGGCCAACAGCGACTCGGCGACGGTGAGCAGGGCGGTGCTCCGGCCGGTGCGCGGCGGCCCGGCGATCACGAAGCTGGGCACCTCGGTCAGATCCGGTCCCAGCGACGTCAGGGTGTCGCCGCCGATCGCCACGAGAGGCCGCATCGGGCTGCGTTCGAGATGCAAATTCCAGGCTTCGGCGTACGAGATGGTGTCCGGCAGCACGTCCAACCGCCGCGCCCGCCGCGTGGCCGGCACGGCCGCCTCCCGCTTGGTCAGCTCCTCGCCCAGGGCGGACAGCACCTGCGCCTGCGCCGCCCCGGACAGGTCCTCGTCGAGCACCGCGATCTGCGCCTCGCTGAGGTCCGACGTGCGCATCGCCCGGCCGGGCTCCGGGTCCACCGGCGCCGACTTGGTCGGCACCCCGACGGTGGAGTAGTCCTGCCGGTCGTTGAGCCGCAGCACCAGCTTGTCCTCGGTGGTGCCGGAGTACCGTCCGCTGCCCAGCACCTTGTCGCCGGCCAGCACCACGTGGATGCCGACGCCCGCGCCGTCGCGCAGCAGCCGGACCATCCGCTCCAGGTAGCTGCCGTTGTCGTAGTTGACGAACTCCCGGTCGAACACCTCGAACCGGTCGACCATCAGCACGATGTGCGGCAGCCGCTCCCCCGGCGCCTGCGAGCGGCGCAGCTCGGTGAGGTCGGCGGCGCCGCGCGCGCCGAGCGCCGACTGGCGGGCGGTCAGTTCGGCGCCCAGCCGGTCGAGTAGCCGGCCCAGGCGCTCCACCTGGTTGCGGTCCACGATCGCGCCGGTGTGCGGCAGGGCGGCCAGCACGTTCAGCGCGCCGTTGCCGCAGTCCAGGCCGTAGAGGTGCAGGTCGTCGGCGCCGTGCGCGGTGGCCAGGGCGGCGGCCAGCGTGCGCAGCAGCTGCGAGCGGCCGCTGCGCGGGGAGCCGATCACGTGCAGGTGGCCGGCCCGGTCGACGTCGAAGGTCAGCGGGATCCGGCTCTGCTGGGCCGGGAGGTCGACGACGCCGTACTCGACCTTGGGCAGCGCGGCCGCCCGGGTTTCGGCCGGCTCGGGCGCCGCCGGACGGGTCCAGGTCAGCAGGCCGGGCAGCGGCGGCAGCCACGGGCTGGGCTGGCGCGGGATGCCGGCTTCGCGGGCCGCGTCGGCGATCGTGGTGACCAGGACGGCCAGGTCGGTGACGGCCTGCGAGGCGGACTGGCCACCACCGCGGGACGAGGCGGCGGCGGGGAGCGGGCCGCCCAGGTCCTTCCAGGTGACGGCGGCGGCCCGTACGGCAATCGGGGTGTTCTCTTGATCTTGACTTTGCCCGGCGGGCCGACGGCCGCCGACCCGCGCCGACTGGAACGGCAACAGCACCGACGGGCCGAGGCGGGCGAACGCGCGGCCCGGGTTCGCCGAGGAGATCTCGCCGGAGTCGGGCGCGTCGATGATGTCCCGGCTCTCCGAGGTGTCCGTGGTGCGCAGCGCGATCCGCAGGTTGGTGTTGGCCCGGATGTCCGGGGTCACCGCGCCACCCGGCCGCTGCGTCGCGAGCACCATGTGGATGCCGAGCGACCGGCCCCGCTGGGCGATGTTGACCAGACCGGTGATGAAGTCGGGCAGCTCGCGGACCATCGAGGCGAACTCGTCGACCACCAGCAGCAGCCGCGGCAGGGCCGGCAGCACGTTCCCACCCCGGGACCGTTTGTCCAGGTAGTCGACGATGTCCTTGGCCGACGCCGAGGCCAGCAGGGTCTCCCGGCGGCGCAGCTCGGCGCCGAGCGACACCAGCGCCCGCTCGACCAGGTGGGTGTCCAGGTCGGTGACCAGGCCGACGGTGTGCGGCAGGTCGGCGCACTCGGCGAACGCGCTGCCGCCCTTGTAGTCGACCAGCACGAAGGTCATCTCGTCCGGCCGGTTCACCACCGCGAGCGTGGCCACCAGGGTCTGCAGCAGCTCGGACTTGCCGGACCCGGTGGTGCCGGCGATCAGTGCGTGCGGCCCGTCCCGGACCAGGTCGATCGCGAACGGCCCGTCGTAGCCGGCGCCCAGCGTCGCGAGCGTGCTGCGCCCGCCCAGCGCCCAGCCGGCGGTCAGCGCGCCCGCGGTCGGCGGCTCGATGCCGAGCAGGTCCAGCAGCCGGACGCTGCCGGGCAGCGCGCTCTCGTCGCTGTCGCCCACGCCGCGCAGCGGGGCGAGCGCCCGGCCGAACGGCTCGAACCAGGCCTCGTCGGGCGCGTCGGTGCGGACCCCGGTGAGCGGCGCGCCGCCCCCGGTCCGCACCTTCGACATGTTGCGCGCGCCGAACTCGGTGACCGCGATCGCCCCGCACTCCTCGGGGAGCACCCGCTCCTCGGTGTCGATGCAGATCACGTAGACGCCGACGGCCGGCCCGTCGCGCAGCAGGCCGACCACGCCGGGCAGCGACCGGGCCCGGCGCGCCTGCTCCAGCACGACCAGGATGTCGGGCTGGCCGTTGACCCCGCCGCGGACCAGCTCCTTACCGGCGGTGGTCCGCGCGGTGACGATCTGGCCGAGCTCGCCGACCCGCCGGGCCAGCGAGTCGGCGGTGCTGCCGACCAGCGAGTACGCGTCCTCGGCGGCGGCCTGCGCGTGCGGCAGCCACCGGGTCCAGGCCCAGTTCCGCTCGCCGTCCGGGCCGGCCAGGATGACCGTGCGCAGGTCGGTGGGGCTGTGCAGGGCGGCCGCCTGGGCGACCAGCCAGCGGGCCAGCTCGGTGGCCTCCGGCCCGGCGATGCCGACCACGCCGGCCTGCCGGACCCCGACCGCGACCGGCGCCTCGAAGAGCGGCGGGACCGTGGTGCGCCGGTTCTCGTCCTTCGCCGGGTCGTCGACGCTCAGCGACGACGGCAGCTCGGTGGTGCCGATCCGGACCGAGAGGAAGTCCGGGTCCTGCCAGCGTCGTTCCCAGAGCCGCTCGGACGGCTGGCTCGCCATCTGCAGCAGCGAGGCCGGGTCGGGCAGCGCCAGTCGCAGGTCGAGCTGCTCGGCGAGCAGCGCGTCCTCGATCTCGGCCCGGACCGCGGCCAGCTTGGCCTGGTACGCCTTCTCGTCGTCGAGGTACTTCTGCATGATCTGCTTGCGCCCGCCGAACTGGGCGAGCAGCGCCGCCAGCGGCGAGAGCAGCGCGATGAAGACGAACGACCACTTGCCGGTCGCGACGATCGACACGATCGCGCCGGCCACCGGCACGAGCAGGATCGGCAGCAGCGGGATCGGCCGCTTGTCCGGCTTCACCGGCGCGGTGGGCAGCCGGAACTTCCCGCCGGCCGGGGCCGGCAGGAACCGCGGCGGCCGGTTGAACTCCTGCCCGAACCCGTCGGCGGCCGGGGTCAGCGGCGCCCGGTGGGACTGCCGGGAGGTCAGTTCGAGCAGGATGTCGCCGACCGTGACCAGGTTGCCCTCCCGCCACGGCGTACCGCCCTCGACCTGGCGGCCGTCGAGCCGGGCGTGCTCGGCGGTGACCAGCTCGGCGCCGCCGTCCAGCCGGACCCGGACCCGGGCCGCGTGGGCCGGCGTGGTCCCGTCCTCGGCGGCCAGCCGGATCCGGCAGGACGGTCCGCTGCCGATGTCGTAGTCGCCCGGGGTCAGCCGGTAGATGGTGCCCGCACCGGGCCCGGAGACGACCCGGATCTCGGTGCGGCCCTCGGCCTCGGGCTCGGCCGGCAGCGGCACGCCCAGCCCGAGGTCCACGCCGTCCCGCACGCCGGCCGCGCGCAGCGTGCTCGCCGGATCGATCGCCTCCGGGCCGAGGTAGAGCACCGGCGTGCCCCCGACCTCGCGGGCCAGTTCGGCGGCGAGGTCGCCGACCGTGGCCGACGACTCGGTGTCGACGACCACGGTGGTGTCTCGGACGCTCACGTTCAATCGCACGGCAACATCTGCTTTCGTGTCGGGACGGCGTGGGACTCGGTCAGTTGAGGTTGGAGCCCAGCTGGTCGTCGGTCTGCGAGAACGCGTCGCCGACCGACTTGACGTACTGGCCGATCCCCTGCAGGCCCTGGTTGACCTGGTCGAAGCCCTTGGCGAACTCGTCGAAGAAGGGCGAGAACTTCTGCTGGGCGGCCGGCGTGCTGTAGCCGTTCGCCAGCAGGCTGGAGATCTTGCCCTTGACCTCGGTCAGCTTGTCCTGCAGCTGGCTGAAGTCGTTGAGCAGCGCCTGCGAGGTCGAGGCGGTCTCGTCCGAGTTGACCCGGTAGTCGGGCATGGTGCTCTCCTTCTGTCGGTGTTACCGGTGGATCAGGTGAGTTGAATGGGGACGAACGGCAGGTTCAGCCGCTTCGCCGCGGTGATGCGGTGGTTCCCGTCGTTGATCGTCAGGTCGTCCTTGGCCAGGCCGACCGGGTTGAACGCCTTCTTGTCGGTGAAGCCCTGGACGATGTCGGCGACCCGCTTCTCCTCGAAGTCGTGGCGGATCAACCGGTCCGGGATCGAGTCGGTCGGGACCAGGACCACCGAGCCGGATTTCTGGTTCGCCAGGTCGTCGAAGCCGTTGACCTTCGGGAGGTCCACGCCGTCGAAGCCCTTGACCCGGAAGTGATCGGTCGGGATCGGCCCGCTGAACTTGGTGAAGTCCGCCTCCGGCGCGTCGTCGAACTTGTCGTCGAACGTGCGGAACTTGTTCGTGTCGATGTCGAAGAAGACCTTCTCGCCGGTGCGTTCCACCTGGAAGACCGCCGGGTCGATGTCGTCCGGATCGGTCTTGTGCAGGGTGAAGCTCTCGTCCGGGAAGTCCTTGTGCTTGAACGCCAGCGAGTCACCCTGCCGGTCGAGGGCGTTCGCCCCGAAGCTGTCCGGGTCGGGCGGGTGCACCGGCGGGGCCGACGGGCCGGCGCCGTCGTTCAGGCCGCGCGACCGGGGCCCGCCGGCCGGCGCGGTCTTGACCGGGATGCCGTTGCCCTCGGCGCCGAGCTTCTTCTTGCCCGCGGCGCCGCCGGTCAGCGCGCCGCCCGCGCCGACCGCGGCGATCTTCCCGGCGTCCAGCTCGTCGCCGTTGAGCACCTGGGTCGCCGTCTCGTCGACCGCCTTGTCCGCGGCGCCCTTGCCGGCCTCCTTGGCGATCTTCCCGGCGTTGCTGCTGAGCAGCGGTCCGATCGTCTTGCTGGAGTTGATCGACGCCTTGATCCCGGTGATGCTGCCGTTCACGGTCTTCGCGAACGTCGGCACCACCTTGGCGACCACGCCGGCGCCGGCCTTCACCCCGGCGCCGATCACCTTGAGCACCGACCCGCCCGGGACCAGGCCGATCAGCCCGACCAGGAAGTCGCCGAGTTTGAACTTGCCGCTGGATATCGCGGCTATCTGGGTGATCGCGAACAGGCTCGCCCCGAGTAGGAAGCCGACCACCGGGAAGAACACCGCGACGGCCGCGATCAGGATGCCGAGCAGGATCTGGACGAACGGGAAGTCCTCGAAGAAGTCCGCGATCTTCTGGAAGATGTTGCGTTCCGGGATCGCCTCGGCGGCCGCCCGGTCGAGCGCGTCCGAGCAGGTCCGCTCGGCCGACTCGCGCATGCTCCGGGCCTGCTCGGCCAGGCCGCGCGCGGCCGACATCTGACCCTTGGCGGCGTCGATGTCGTTCTGCGACTTCGACGCGGCGGCCTTGTCCGCGTCGGTCGCCTCCGGGGCCAGCGCCGGCACCGTCTGGTTCGCCTGCGGCGCGGCGGTGCGAGCCTGGTCGACGGCGCGGTCGAAGGTTTCCTGGGCTTCCTGCAGGCGCGGCATGTAGGACCGGTACGCGTCGGCCGCGTCCTGATAGGACCGCATCGTCTTGGACAGCTTGTCCGGCAGGTCGTCGCCGACCTTCTCGCGCAGCTTGTCCATCGCCGAGCCCCGGCCGGCCGCGATCGACCCGTCCTTCTTGAGGACGTTCAGCGCCCGCTCGGCGGCGTCCGCGATGTCGGCGTACCGCTGAACGACGCCCTGGATCTGATCCGGGTCGCCGGGCGCCGGGTCCGAGCTCATCCCGACCAGCTCGAAATCCGCGGGTGTCGCGTGTTGCCGCGCCATCCTCCACCTCTCGCCGTCGCCTACGTCGGGGGATACACGGGACGCCCCGGCGAATTGGTTCGAGTGTTTTTTCGTCGAACCTTTCCGCCGCCCGGTCCCGTGTAGGTGGCATGTCTTCGCTTCTACGGACCGTGCTGGTCCTGCTGCTGGCCGGCTGGGCGGCGCTGCTCGGCGCGGGTCCGGCCGCCGCCGACGACGGCCTGGTCAAGGTCTTCGTGGTCGCCGACGCGTCCCAGACGCTGCCGGCGATCGCCGCGAGCACCCTCGGCGACCAGCGCCGGTCCGGCGAGATCCTCGACCTCAACCGGGGCCGCCCGCAGCCCGACGGCGCGGCGCTGACCAGCGCGGACGAGCCGCTGCACCCGGGCTGGGTGCTGCGGCTGCCGCAGGACGCGTCCGGCCCCGACGTCAAGCTGGCCCGCGAGACCGGCGGTCAGACCCAGAATCAAGATCAGGGTCAACAACAAGGTCAAAATCAAGATCCGGCTTCCGGTACGGCGGTGACCTTCCCGCTGGCCGCCGCGCTCGCGATCGTCGGCGCCGTGCTGCTCGCCCTGATCACCGTCGCGATCATGAGCCGCCGCCAGGTGACCGCCGGGATCCGCCGGATCGTGCACGCGATCGCCGAGCCGGGACGGCGCCGCCGGCGGCTGGCCGTCCGGCAGGCGGTCGGCGAACGGTTCGCGGCCGACGGCGAGTCGGTGCGCCGGGCGTACGACGCGGTCGGCGAGGCGGCGGCCGCGGCGCCCGGCCAGGCCGGGCTGGTGCACGCGCTGCGGGTGGACCGGGGCGGCGCCTCGGTGTGGCTGTCGCCGGCCGACGCGCTCGGCGCGCCGTGGGAGCGGGTGGACGGCACCCGGTGGCGGCGGGACACCGGCAGCTCGTGGCGGACCGGCGACCCGGCCGAACAGTTCGCCGCGTTCCTGGTGCGGGCCGGCTCGGACGACGCCGGCGAGCCGTTCTTCGTCGACCTGAGCCGGCTCGACGGGGTGCTCAGCGTCACCGGGGACCGGGCCGTCGCCCGGGACGTGGTGCGGAACCTGCTCGGCGAGGTGGCCCGGCTGCGGCCCGGAACCCCGGTGCTCGTCCTCCCGGCCGCGGACGGGACGGCGCCCATTGCGCTGCCGAGCGGGCTTGAGGCCGTACCCCAAATTGCCCCGCCGGGAAAAGCGGCCGGAACCGAAACGCCTGGTCCGTTGCGTGGTGCGGCCGTGCGCGGGCCGGTCCGCGGCCTGATCGTCCTGGCCGGCGCCCCGGACCAGGCGCAGATCGCCGCCCTGGCCGCGCTCTGCGGCAGCCGCGGCGCCGGATGGACCGGCCTGGTCTGCGGCGACGCCGGGGAGAGCGCGCACTGGCGGTGGGCGGCGAGCGCCGACGGGACCGTGGCGATCCCGGTGCTCGGCGTAGAACTGACCGTTCCGGCCCTCACCGTTCCGGCCTGATCCGGGCCTTTCGCAGGACGTTGAGCGCGTAGTGCTGCCGCGACTTGATCGTGCCGACCGGGACGCCCAGGATCTGGGCGGTCTCCAGCGCGGTGCGCCCGGCCATCGTGGTGTGCAGCAGGACGGTCCGGTGCTCGGTGGAGAGTCGCCGCAGCAGGGTGGTCACCTCGGCGGTGGCCACCACCTGCTCCGCGTGGTCGGGGACGGCGCGGTCCGGCACGCCGCGCTCGGCGTGGTCCGGGCCGGCCAGGCTCTCGTGCCGGTTCGCGGCGCTGCGCAGCCAGTCGATCGCCAGGTTGCGGGCCACGGTCAGCAGCCAGCCGCGGACCGAGCCCTCGTTGCCGAACAGCCGCTCGGTGTGCCGCCAGGCCCGGATCAGCGTCTCCTGGACGATGTCCTCGGCCAGGTGATGGTCGCCGACCAGCGTCCGGACGTAGCTGAGCAGGGCGTTCGCGTGCTCGGTGACCAGGTCGTCCAGTTGCTGCGGCCGCGGATCGGTGGTGACGGTCATGATGCCGGTGTCCCTGTCTCGAGGCGACGATCGGGCGCGACCGTAGGCAGCGGGGACTTCCGAAAATCTGACCGAGTTCTGACCGGGCGGTCAGTCTCAGGCGACGGCGCGCACCTCGCGGCGGCGCAACCGGTCCCGGATCGGGCCGGCGTCGGGGTGACCGAGGTCGTCCAGGATCACCAGCGCGGCGCGCCAGGCCGTCTCGGCGCGCGGCCCGCGGCCGGCCGCGTCGTGCGTGTCACCGATGTGGACCAGGGTGTCCGCCTCCAGGTAGCGGTCGTGCACCAGGCGGTAGAGGCGCAACGCGTGACTGAACGAGATCAGGGCTTCGTCGTACGCCCCGAGGTGGTGCTGGGCGTAGCCGATGCTGTCCCAGGCCGCCGCCTCGCCGTTGCGGTCCCCGTTCGCCCGGTGCGCCTCCATCGCCCGCCCGCACTCCGCCAGCGCCTGCGGATAGTCGCCGAGCAGGATGTACGTCCAGCCGGTCTCGTTGTGCACGTGCGCCAGCCCGGACTGCCAGCCGGTCGCCCGGTAGAGCTCGGCCGCCGCCCGGTAGTGCTCCAGCGCGGTGTCGTACCGCTCCCGCTGGTTCAGATGGAACGCGAGCAGCCGGTGCGCCCGGGCCTCGCCGTTGCCGTCGCCCAGCTCGGCGAAGAGCTCCAGCGCGTGACCCAGCCGGCGGTCCGCGTCGGCCCACCGGCGCAACCGGCCCTCGACGAACCCGAGCGAGCGCTCGGTGCAGGCCAGCGCGTACCGGTCCACGATGGACAGCGCGGACGCCCGGGCCGCCATCTGGATCTCCCACTGCACCAGCCAGGCCCCGGTCCGGTCCAGGTACATCTCCAGCGCGACGGCGAGCTGCCAGGCGTAGCCGTCCCCGGCGGTGGCGTACTGCTTGATCGCCGCGATCAGGACCGGCCGCTCGGCGTCGAACCAGGCCGCCGCGTCGCCCAGGTCCCGGAACCCGGTCACCACGACGCCCGGCTCCGGCGGCTCCAACGGCAACCGCTCGCGGCCCGGGAACAGCAGCGCGCCCGCGTCGACCGCGCCGCGCAGGTAGTGGTCGAGCATCCGGCGGCGGGCGGCGTCGTCCTCGTCGTCCAGTTCCCGCGCGTACGCCCGGAGCAGGTCGTGACACCCGAACCGGCCCGGCTCGGTCTCCACGATCAGGTTCGCCCGCAGCAGCTCGGCGAGCGGCCGCCGGACCCGCCCGATCGGCTCGCCGGCCAGGCTCGCGGCCGCGGCCGTCGTGCACTCCGGCCCCGGATGCAGGGCGAACAGGCGGAACAGGCGGGCCGCGGGCGGGGTCAGGACGCGGTACGACCAGTCGAAGACCGACCGGATGCCGGAGCGCGCCGACTCCCCCTCGAACGCGTCCAGGCTCCCGTGCGACTCGCGCAGCTCCCGGGCGATCGCGGCCAGCGAGAACCCCGGGTTCATCGCGGCCCGGGCGCACACCATCGCCAGGGTCAGCGGGATCCGGCCGGCCAGCTCGGCGATCTCCGCGACGGCGGCCGGCTCGCGGGCGACCCGCTCCGCGCCCAGCCGGCGGGACAGCAGCTCGACGGCGTCCCCGGCCGGCAGGTGGCCCAGCGTGAGCGCGGTGGCGCCGTGCGCGGAGACCAGGTCGTACAGCTGGTGGCGGCTGGTCACCACGGTGAGGCAGCCGGGCGCGCCGGGCAGCAGCGGCAGCACCTGTTCGCTGTCCCGGGCGTTGTCCAGCACGATCAGCACCCGGCGGCCGGCCAGCAGGCTGCGGAACAGCGCGGTCTGCGCCTCCAGGCTGGCCGGGACGCTCCGGGCCGGGACGCCGAGCGCCTCCAGGAACGAGTGCAGGGCGTCGGCCGGGCTGATCGCCGCCCGGTTCGGGTGGAAGCCGTGCAGGTCGAGGTAGAGGTGGCCGTCCGGGAAGTGGGTGGCGATCCGGTGCGCCCAGTGCACGGCGAGGGTGGTCTTGCCGGATCCGCCCATGCCGCCGATGGTGATCACGGTGGCCGGGGTGGGGGCGTCGCCGATCGGGGGGAGTTGGTCGAGTTCCGGGCGGCGGCCGGCGAAGACGGCCAGGTCCGGTGGGAGTTGGGCGGGTCGCTTGATCGGCGGCTCCGCTGCGCCGCCTGCGGCGCTGCCCGCTGCGCCGCCCGTGGCGCTGCCCGTGGCGCTGCCCGCGGCGTCGGCCCGATCGGATTTGTCGGATTTATCGTCGCTTTTTCGGGTGCTGGCCTCGGTTTGCTGGCGCAGCACCCGATCCTGGGCCTCGCGCAGGTCCGGGCCCGGATCGAGGCCCAGCTCCCCGGCGAGCCGGGTGCGCGTCGTCCGGAAGACCTCCAGCGCCTCCGCCTGCTTCCCGGTGGCCGCCAGGACCAGCATGAACCGCGCCTGCAGCAGTTCGTCCAGCGGATGCGCAGCGGCCACCGGCCGCACCTCGGCCAGCACCCGCTCGGCCACCTCGCCGCCGGCCGCCGGGGCGTGCTCGGCGGCCGAGCGCAGGGCGGCCAGCCGCTCGCCGTCGACCTGGGTGAACGCCGGCCGCATCCGCACGTCGGCCGGGATGTCCGCGGCGACCGGGCCGCGCCACAGATCCAGCGCGGTCAGCAGCAGCTCGGCGGCCCGGGCGGGCTCGCTCCGGTCGGCGTCCCGGCGCAGCGCCCGGAACCGCGACAGATCCACATCGGACGGCTCGACGTCCAGACGGTACCCACCCGAGCCCCGGACCAGCACCCGCGAGGCGCCGCGGCCGGTCAGCCCGGGCTCGAACAACCGGCGCAGCACCCCTACGTACCGATGCACGAGATTGTCCGCGGTCTCCGGCGGCTCACTCCCCCAGAGCACCGCAACGATCTCTCGCAGTGACAGAGGGTGACCGGCGTTGATCAGCAGGACGGCGAGGAGGGCTCGCTGCTGCGGCGGCCCCAGCTCCAGCTCGGCGTCATCTCGCCAGGCCCGGACGGGTCCCAGCACCGAGAACGTCAGCGACATCCAGCCTCGCTCTTCCGTCACCGTGGGTGGCCAGCGTACGGCCCGTCACGTATTACCGGCGAGTCACTGAACACAAGCCGACACCACCGTCGCCCCGCTGCCGCCCCACCGTCGCCCCACTGCCGCCCCACCGTCGCCCCACCGTCGCCCCGCTGCCGCCCCACCGTCGCCCCGCTGCCGCCCCACCGTCGCCCCACTGCCGCCCCACCGTCGCCCCGCTGCTGGCCCGCGACTGGCCCCACCGCCGCACCGCGGCTGGCTCCGCGGCCGGCTCCACCGATCGGTGGAGTCGATCCGCCGGGTGAGCGAGCGGCCGATTCCACCGCCCGCCCGGAAGATCAGGCGATCCGCCCGGCACCGCCTCGCTGCGACGCTGATCCGGTCAGCGAGCGACAGCGACGGAGGCAGCACGACATGCGCAACGTAGTCCGGTTGATCAGTGGATACACCGCCCTGAGCCTGGCCACCCTGGGCGTCATGATCGCCCTCCGGAACCATCCGACCCTGGTCACCGACGCGGTCTGGGTGCGCGGCACGATCGTCGCCGCCGCGTCGGCGCTCACCCTGTTCTTCGCGGTGCGCGCGGCCCGCGGCGACCGCAAGATGCGGCTGCGCCTGCGGATCGTCACCGCGATCATGCTGGTCGCGATCGTGGTGATCGTCGCTTTGCCCGGCATGTTCCCGCTCTGGTTCAAGCTCGAGCAGTCCCTCTGCGGCCTGCTCCTGCTCCCCGCGGTCGCCTACCTCAACCGCCGCCGCCCGATCCCGGCCTGACCGGCCGCCGCCCGCTCCCGGCCTGACCGGCCGCCACCTGGCCCCTGCCTGCCCGGCCGCTGCCCGGCCGCTGCCCAGCCCCTGCCTGCCCGGCCGCCGCCCAGCCCCTGCCTGCCCGGCCGCTGCCCAGCCCCTGCCTGCCCGGCCGCCGCCCGGCCCCTGCCTGGCCGCCGCCCGGCCCCTGCCTGCCCGGCCGCCGCCCGGCCCCTGCCTGGCCGCCGCCGGGTCCGGGCCTGGCCGCCGGCGTCGTTGTCGTCAGGCGACCCGCAGCACGATCTTGCCCCGGGTGTGGCCCTCCGCCCCCAGCCGATGCGCCTCGGCCGCGGAGGCCAGCGGCAGCACCCGCGCCACCTCCACGTTCACGATTCCCTCGCCGATCAGCGCGGCGATCCGGGCCAGGGCCGGCGCGTCCGGTTCGACCAGGAAGGCGGTGGCCCGGATTCCGGCCTCACTCGCGGCCGCCGCCAATTCCGGCGACACCCCCGCGGGTACGGCGATCAGCAGCCCACCCGCCCGCAACGTCCCGATCGAGCGCGTGCTGGTCGAGTCATAGGCATCCCCGACCAGGTCGAGCACCACGTCCACGTCCCGGACCTGCTTCTCGAACGGCCCGGCCGTGTAGTCGACCACCTCGTCGGCCCCCAGCTCGGTCAGCCACTGCTGGTTGCGCGCCCCGGCCACCGCGATCACGTGCGCCCCGAGGTGCTTGGCGAACTGCACCGCGAGATGCCCGACGCCACCGGCCGCCGCGGTGATCAGCACCCGCTGTCCGGGCTGCACGGCCGCGGTGTCGACCAGCGCCTGCCAGGCCGTCAGCCCGGCCAGGGGAACCGCCGCCGCCTGCTCGAACGTGCTCCCGGCCGGCATCCGCGCGAAGTGCCGGGACGGCGCGGTGACGTACTCGGCGTAACCGCCGGCCGCGCGCGGGAACCACGGCATGCCGTACACCCGGTCCCCGGGCCGCAGCGTGGTCACCCCGAAGCCGACCGCCTCGACCACCCCGGCCACGTCCCAGCCCAGCACGAACGGCGGCTCGCCGAGCACACCGGCCATCCCGGTGCCCCCGCGGCTCTTCCAGTCCACCGGGTTGACGCCGGCGGCGTGCACCCGGACCAGCACCTCGGTCGGCAGCGGAACCGGGCGGGCGACCCGCTCCACGACCAGCACCTCGGGACCGCCGAAACGGTGCTGCCGGACCGCGTTCATCACGTTGTTCTCACTCATGATCCCAAGTCTGGTTTCGCGGGCCACCCGCCGACAGTGGCTCGAATGACATCGTGCGTAATATTCGTGCCATGACCCATCGCGTTGCGGTGCTCGCCCTGGACGGCGTCATCCCCTTCGATCTCGGCATCCCGATCCGGGTGCTGGGCGAGGCGCGCGGCGCCGGCGGCGAACGGTGCTACGAGATCGTCACCTGCTCACTGGACGGTGCTCCGGTCCGTACCAATGCGGGGTTTTCGATTCAGGTGAACCATGACCGGCGCGCGCTGGCCGAGGCGGACACGGTCGTGGTCGCCACCCTGGAACCGTCCGCGAGCGGCGAGCCCGACCCCGCGGTCGCGGACGCCCTGCGCGCCCTGCCGCCCAGCACCCGCGTGGTCAGCACGTGCACGTCCGCGTTCGTGCTGGCCGCCGCCGGCCTGCTGGACGGGCTCGCGGCCACCACCCACTGGGCGCTGAGCGACCGGCTCGCCGCCCTGTTCCCGGCCGTCGAGGTCCGCCCCGACGTGCTCTTCGTCGACGCCGGCCGGGTCCTCACCTCGGCCGGCGCGGCCGCCGGCATCGACCTGTTCCTGCACATCATCCGCACCGACCACGGCGCGACGGTCGCCAACGACGCCGCCCGGCGCTGCGTGGTCGCCCCGTGGCGGGACGGCGGCCAGGCCCAGTTCATCGCCCACCCGACCCCGCCCGACTCGTCGGCCGGCACCGGCCCGACCCGGGCCTGGGCCCTGACCCGGCTGGACCAGCCACTCACCCTGGCCGACCTGGCCGCCCACGCCACCATGACCAAGCGCACGTTCAGCCGCCGCTTCGTCGCCGAGGTCGGCGTGACCCCGCTGCAGTGGCTGATCAGCCGGCGCGTCGACCGCGCCCGGACCCTGCTGGAGAGCAGCGACCTGCCGGTCGAGCGGATCGCCACCGAGGCCGGCTTCGGCAGCGCCACCCTGCTGCGCCAGCACATGCACACGGTCCTGGGCGTGACGCCGCAGCACTACCGCCGCACGTTCCAGGCCCCGCAGACATGAGGAATGGCCGGGCGAAGCTCCACCCGGCCATTCCCGTCCGATCCGCTCAGTTGCCCTGCAGCAGCCTGGCGTATCTCTTCGTCAGCTCCGGCCCCAACTCGCCGACCAATTCATGCCCCGGGGTGCCAGGGTTCGGCAGGTTGTACAGGAAGCGGTAGGCGACGACGTTTCGCTCGGCTTCGTCGGCAGACTGCACGGCCGCCTCCATGAAACCGAGTGTGCTACGCCAATCCGGCTCCTCCTGGTCGCCGAGGTAGGACCGGACCGTCGCCTGGGTGACGTCCCAGAAGAACAACACGAACAAGAACTCGTCGTAGTTCTCGATGTTGTCCTCGTAGAATTCGCGGAAATCCGGAACGGCTGAGATCAGGGCCTCCGCGACTCTTGCCGCCGCCTGCTTCTCCACCTCTGCGGGACTCGCCATCAGCATCCCAGCCCAGGATATGACTGGAAGCCCTTGTACTGACCCAGCAAAGCGTCATCCATTGCATTGAGAATACTCGTCGCGACCTGGAGATCTCGCTCCGATTTAGGGAGGAAGGAGACGTACCCCCGGCCGGGCTTCCGCATTCCGTCCAGGGTGACCCATTTATTGAAGGCGCTCCTCAACTGCGGAATCGAGTTGCCATGATTACCGCCGTTGGTCGATGTAGTTCCCGTTGCGATCTCTCTGCTGAGCGCCGCCATGGCAGTGCCGTCCCCAACGATCAGATGGGAAAGTTCGGGCGGCATCGCAAGCGAGTGATACAAGGCGTCGACAATTTTTTGGAGATCCGCATTGTCCACAACAGGCCGCGGTGCCTGCGGCTCACCCTCATTGTGGACCAGGACGGCCGTGCGGCCCGCCACCACCAGGAAGGTGTGGAACACGTCGACCGTGACGTCGTACATCGTCCGGCTGCCGCCGAAGGTCCGTACGCCGACGACCGTCGTCCGCCCGGAACCCGCCGAGCCGAGCAGCGTGCCCGGCGCCAACCGGCCCGCTTCGTTCCAGCGACGATTCGTCTGGTCCCAGAACAGGTGGTTCTGCGTGGTGTGGATGACGGCGACCCGACCGGCTCCGTCCCGGACCTTCACGTCGGCGAACGACGTGTCGACGTTCCGGTGCAGGGCCGTGACGGTTTCCGAACCGCGCAGGTGCGTGACCGGATCGACGGCCAGGACCCGGTCGCCGACCGCGATGTCCGCGATCCGCCGGGTGGATCCGTCGGCGAGCACGACGCGGGTGTCGGCGGTGAAGCTGTGTGCGGTGAAGCACTTCTCGATGAGGTCTTTCAGGCCCTGCACGACGGACGTGCCGTTGAGCCTGCGCAGCGCGTCCTCGATCGCGTCCATGCCCCGGGCGACGACGGCCTTGGACATCGCGGCGAGCTCGTCCGCCGCGAAGGTGATCCGGGTGCCGAGCTTGGTGCTCAGTTCGACCAGGCGAGCGGCGTTGACCGTGCCGAGCGCCTTGATCGCGTTGACCATGTTCTCGGTGCCGAATTTCGCGACGCCGGCGAGCAGGTCCTTCGCGGACAGCTTGGCGATGTCCCGGATGGCCTGTTTCGCGGTCTGGACGGCGCTGGCCTCGCCGAGCTTGCCGAGGATGCCGAGGCCGTCGGTGCCACCGATGGTGACGATGTCGAAGGCGACCTCACCGAGGGTGTACTGCCACCCCTTGGTCTTCCAGTCGTCCCAGTGCAGCAGCTGCTTCGGGTCCAGGATGAGCTTCTTGACCCCGTCGACCAGCGCGGTGCAGGCCGCGTCCGACTTCGGGAGGTAGCTGATTTCGGGAAGGGTCCACTCGTCGCCGCCGGCGTTGTCGCTGCCGAGGAACGTGCCACCGACGCAACTGCTGGTGGCGAGCATGCCCTTCGCCATCGCGGCGGCGCTGTCGGTGATGCCCTTACCGCCCTGGGAACCGCCGAAGACGTGGTCGTTGAGCCAGTTCGCCTGTTCGTCGATCCAAGAGTTGACCTTGTTCTCGGCGGCTGCCTGCTCGGCGTCGTGCTTCGCCCACGCCGCGTTCTTCAGATCCTTGGCCATCTTGGACATGGCCTGGGCGATGCCCCAGACGCTGTCGGACAGCGAAGTGATGTTGTTGCTGACGTCGGTGATCTTCAGGGACAGCGCGTTGGCGTTGGTCGCCGCCTGCTGGGCCTTGAATGCGTAGCCGCTCGCGTTGGTCGCCGCCTGCTGCGCCGTCCCGGAGTCGCTGCCGGCCTGCGCCGCCGCGATCTCGGTGTTCTCGGCCGACTCCCCGGCGTCCATCGCCGAGCCGGCGGCGTCCTCGGCCGCGTTGACGGCGCCCAGCGCCTCGGTCGCCGCGCTCTGGGCCGCGTGCACCGCGACGTTGCTGGCCTGGACGGCCCGGTTGGCCGCCTCGGCGGCCTTCTGCGCCGCCAGGTACGCCGGCTTGACCTGAGCCACGGCCAGGTCGGCCATCTGCTGGGCGTGGACGGCCGCCGCCGCGGCGTCGGCGGCGTGCTGCTCCGCGGCGTCGGCCTGCGCGTCACCGATCTGCAGAGCGTTGGTGGCGATGTCGACCGCCATCGCGGCGTCGCTGTCGGTGGCGGCGTACCCGGAGGCGACGTCGATCGCGGAAGCGGCGGGGTCGGCGATGCCGGCCGCGGAGATCCGCGCGTCCAGCGCGGCCCGGCCGGAGATCCGCGACCAGAACGAGGCGATCGCGGACTGCCGGACGGCGTCCTGCGCCGCCTGGGCGGTCAGGTCCGCGTCCGCCCGGGCCGCGGTGGCCTTGCCGATCGAGGTACGGGCGGCCTGCACCGCGGCGCGCGCGTCGGCGTTCGCCGTGTTCGCGTCCTTGATCGCCCGGACCGCGGCGGTCTTGGCGTCCGCCGCGTCCTGCCTGGCCAGGGCGGCCTGGTGCTCGGCGGCGCGGGCGTCCGCCGCGGCGGCGGCAGCGGCAGCCGCGGCCCGCCGGGCGTCGGCGGCCGCTGCGGAGGAGGCGTCCGAGGCCGCGTTCGCGTCCGTCTTCGACTGGTCGGAGGCGTTCTTCGCGTCGTTGGCCAGCGTCCGCAGCCGGGCGGCGTCGTCCCGCAGCCGCTGCATCTCCGCGGTGCCGGGACAGCCGTCCCCGCTCGGGTTGTCCGGGTACTTGCAGTTGGTCTCCTTGGCGAGCAGCTTCGCCTCGGCTGCCTGCGCCATCAACTCCTTGGCGTCGGTGTTCTCGTCGTCCGCCTTGGCCTTCTCGACCAACGTCTTCGCCCGCTGGGCCTTGTCGGCGAACTGGGCGCCGGCGGCCAGCGCGTCTTCCTGCTTCTGCTTCGCCTCACCGGCCTTGCTCACGACGATGTTCTGCTGGTCGATCGCCCGGCCGGCCGCCTGATACGCGGTGATCGACTGGCCGATCGCCGCGCCGGCCGCGGCCCGGGCCTTGGCCTGCTGCTGCTTGGCGTCCGCGTAGTAGGCGGCGGCGTTGTCGGCGTGCCCCTGGGCGCTGTCGGCGTCCTTCTCCGCCCGCAGCCGCTGGTTGTGGGCGTCCGCGGCGGCGGCCTGCGCGGCCGTGGCGAGCTTCTCGGCCCGGTCGGCGAGTTGCTCCGCGGCGGCCTGCTCACGCTCGGCGGCCTGCCGGTACTTGACCGCGTTGCCGGCGTCCACGGTCGCGTTGTGGTCCGCGTCCAGGGTCCGGCTGGCGGCCTCGGTGGCCACCGAGGCCTGGCAGGCCGTCATCGCGGCCTGCGCGGCCGCGGTGCCCGCGTCGGCCTGCGCCTGGGTGACCTCGGACCAGGCCACCCCGTGCGTCAGACCGGTCTTGTCCAGCGTCTCCGCGGCGGTCGAGGCCACCCCGGACTGGCCGGTGACCTGGTCGGCGTACCGCTGGGTGGTGGCGGCGTCCTGACACGCCTGCTGCCGCAACGTGGCCACGTCCGCGGTGTGCGTCGGCTGCCCGGCCTTCCGGAGCGGCACGTCCGCCGCGTAGACGGCGTCGGCCTGCTTGGCTTCCTTGTTGGCCAGGCTCAGCGCGTTCGACGCGGAGGTCAGCGCCTGCGTCGCGGCGACGCTGGCCAGGATGATCTTCTTCTGCGCGTCCGCGGCCTGCGCGGACCGCTGCGCCAGGTCGGCCAGATCGGCGACCGCCTTGGACCTGGCCGCCAGCGCGTCGGTGATCTGCTGCTGGGCGTCGGTGTCCTGCTGGCTGGCCGCCTGATAGCCGGTGTTGTAGAACTCGGCGATCACCACCGGGTCCTCGCTGTCCAGCGCGGCCTGCCCGAGCGTCTGGACCTGGTAGCCGCCGTGCGCGACCATCAGCTCCACCCGGGCCTGGATCGTCTTGGCCTGCTGGGCCGCGTTGAGGACGTCCTGCTTGTCGGCCAGGTCGGCGGCGTCCCTGCCGGACGTGACGAACGCGGCGATCTTCGCGTCGTTCCCGGAGTCCAGGGCGGCCTGCGCCTGCTGCCGGACGATCGGCCCGCCGGTCTGGACCCACTCCTCGACCTGCGCCCGGTTCCGCTCGGCCTGGTCCTTCTTGCGCTGCAGGTCCGCCTTGCGGTAGACGGGCAGCCCGTTGTCCAGGAAGTCCCGGATCTGCGCCGGATCGTTGGTGGCCAGGACCGCCTTCGCGGCCGCGCGCACCGCCGGGTCCTCGTCGTAGTCGGCGAGGTCCTCGGTCAGCATCCGATCGAGGTCGTCGTCGTCGATCGGCGAGTCGGCCGGGTCCGGAGCCGAGCCCAGCAACTGCTGGATCGCCTCCGTCACGGTCATCGCGTGCGGAAACGCGATCGGCGCCGCCACCGGCGGCGGCGCCGCGACCGCGGCGTCGTTCGGTACGGCGACCGCGATCGCCA
Source organism: Actinoplanes sp. L3-i22 (assembly GCF_019704555.1). Lineage (NCBI taxonomy): Bacteria > Bacillati > Actinomycetota > Actinomycetes > Micromonosporales > Micromonosporaceae > Actinoplanes > Actinoplanes sp. L3-i22. The sequence continues at coordinate 897,207 of NZ_AP024745.1, read as the reverse complement.
GGCCGGCGGCCAGCGCCGCGACCCAGCGCAGCCGGCGGCGTTTCATCAGAGATTTCACGAGACCCATTCCCGAGATCGAGCAGCACGTCGGCGGAGATCGACGCTTGTCAGGTGGCGCGGGCCGGCCCGCCCCCGCCGGGTGGCACCGTCGCCGTGGAGCGGTGGTCAGCCCGCGGACGGTGACGTGGGTGTCGTGTTGCCGGCCGCGGCTGAAGCCGCCGCACGGCGATGCGTCCAGCAAGCCACGATGGAACCCCCGTTGCCATCACGCCAGCGGCCGGATTGGCCGCTGTGCCCGAGTCGGCGCGCACTCCACAGGGGACGCGGCCGTCAGATCGGACGACGCAGTTCTACCGCAGCCGCACAGCCGCCGATACCCCGTCGCGTACCATTTGGGCGTTCTGCAGGCATTCTCGGCGACGCTGTGTAATAGATCACGGTGATTGCCGATCGCGGGCGGACATAAAAAATGGCCGGGCGTGAACGCCCGGCCACCACACTTCTGAGCTGCTAGTCCTTCAGGAGCTGCCGCGCCATCACGATCCGCTGGACCTGGTTGGTGCCCTCGTAGATCTGGGTGATCTTGGCGTCGCGCATCATCCGCTCGACCGGGTAGTCACGGGTGTAGCCGTACCCACCGAGGATCTGCACCGCGTCGGTGGTGATCTCCATGGCCGCGTCGGAGGCGAAGCACTTGGCCGCCGCGCCGAAGTAGGTCAGGTCGGCGTCGCCGCGCTCGCTCTTGCCCGCCGCCGCGTAGGTCAGCTGCCGGGCCGCCTCCAGCTTCATGCCCATGTCGGCGAGCATGAACTGCAAGCCCTGGAACTCGGCGATCGACTTGCCGAACTGCTTGCGCTCCTTGGCGTAGCCGAGCGCGAAGTCGAGCGCCCCCTGCGCGATGCCGATGGCCTGCGCCGCGATCGTGACCCGGGTGTGGTCGAGCGTCTGCATCGCGGTCGCGAAGCCGGTGCCCTCCGCGCCGATCATGCGGCTCGCCGGGATCCGTACGTTGTCGAAGTAGACCTCGCGGGTCGGCGACCCCTTGATGCCCAGCTTCTTCTCCGGGGCGCCGAAGCTGACGCCCTGGTCGGACTTCTCCACGACGAACGCCGAGATGCCGCGCGAGCGGGCCGTCGGGTCGGTGACCGCGAAGACCGTGTAGAACTCCGAGACGCCGGCGTTGGTGATCCACCGCTTGACGCCGTTGAGCACCCAGGAGTCGCCGTCGCGGACCGCGCGGGTGGTCATCGACGCGGCGTCCGAGCCGGCCTCCGGCTCGGAGAGGCAGTAGGAGAACATCCCCTCGCCGGCCGCCACCTTCGTCAGGTACTGCTGCTTGAGCTCCTCGGACCCGGACAGGATCAGCGGCAGCGAGCCGAGCTTGTTGACCGCCGGGATCAGCGACGACGACGCGCAGGCCCGGGCCACCTCCTCGATCACGATCGCGGTCGCGAGGGCGTCGGCGCCGGCGCCGCCGTACTCCACCGGGATGTGCGGGGCGTGGAAGTCGGACGAGCGCAGGGCGTCGTACGACGCCTTCGGGAACTCCCCGGTCTCATCCGCCTCGGCGGCGTTCGGAGCCACCCGGGCGTCACAGACCTCGCGCACGGCGGCACGGATGGTCTCGTGATCCTCCGGCAGCCGGTAGACGTCGAAATCAGACATGTCCCTTGCCCTTCCCTCTTCAACGAAGCCGACCTTGAGCGCACGAACGAACAAACGAACGAGCGTTCAGGGAACCCGCCCGCAATGTTACTGGCGCGTAGCGTACGCCGGGCAACGGATCTCGACTGTGCCGAATATCGCCACCGCGAGGTCACTGCCGGGTTCGGGGCCGTTTCAACAGATCTCCACCCGGTTGAGACTGTTCTAATGGTGTGGCGTACCGGCATGCTCTAACTACGGAGCGGCACGCTGGCGAGGAGGACCGGTGGCGAAGGCCGAAGAGCCTGACTACGGCGAGCAGCTGTCTCGGATCGACGCCTCGATTGCGGCGCTCAAGCAGCAGGACATGGAGGCCGCCTCCACCCGCACGAAGATCGCCAGCAAGATCCAGGCTGCCCAGTTCCAGAAGGACATCCTGGCGCACGCGCAGAAGCAGAAGGCCGGCAAGTCCCGGCGGGCCGGCACCGGCACGCGCCGCCCGGCCGAGGACTTCCCGCCACCACCACCGCCCGGCGCCCGGGCGACCGGCCCGGGCGAGGAGCCGCCGCCGGCCGCGCCGAAGAGCGCGCCCCGGCGTCCCACCGCCGACGGGCCGGAGGGCAACGCCCGCCGGTCGGCCCGGCAGCCGATGGCGCCGCTGGAGCACGGGCCGGAGGCGTCCACCCAGTCGGTGCAGACCATCCTGCTGGTCCTGGGCGCGCTGCTGATCGGCGTGGCCGCCGTGGTCTTCGCCGGGGTGGCCTTCTCCAACCCGGTGGCCCGCGCGACCATCCTGGCGTTGTTCACCGCGATCGCGCTGAGCGTGGCGCCGGGCGTGGCCAAGCGGACGCTGACCTCGACCGCCGAGACGATCGCGGCGATCGGCCTGATCCTGCTGCCGATGACGCTGTACACGTTGCACGGCAGTCCGCTGGGCGGCGGGCACGCCATCGCGGCCCCGCTCTACCTGGGCATCACGTTCGCGATCACCGCGGTGGCGAGCTCGGTCTACGCGATGGCCAACAAGCTGGCCGTCCCGCGCTACGCGACGGTCATCGCCACCCAGCCGGTCGCGCCGCTGCTGGCGTACCCGTGGATCCAGAGCCCGGCGGGCTGGGGCCTGGCCCTGACCGCGGTGGCCGTGCTCGACCTGCTGCTGCTCACCCGGGTGATCAAGCAGGGCCGGCTGGTGCCGCGCTGGCCGCTGGGCCGGCCGACCTTCGCCGACCGGGCGAACGCGGCCGAGATGACCGACTCCGAGGCCCCGCCCGAGCCCCGCCCGGAGTCCCAGCCGGAAGAGCCCGACCTGATCATCTCCGGGCTCCGGCCGAAGCGCCGCCGCTGGATCCCGACCCGGATCTTCCCCGGCCCCCGGCCGGAGGGCGCCGGCCCGGCCGGTGCCGTTCCGCTCGCCGCGCCGGCCACCCCGCCCTCGGCGGACTGGCTGCGCGAGCTGACGTTCGCGCTGCTCTGCTTCGCGTGCGCGGGCGCGCTGCTCTATTCCTCGGTCGCGCTGCTGCAGGCCGAGGTGTTCTCGGACGCGTTCCGCTCCGGCCTGATCCTGATCGCCGCCGCGCTCACCGGGGTGGCCGCGGCGAAACTGCTGGACCACCCGATCGAACGGCACGTGGCCGGCGGGGTGCTCGCCCTCGCGGTGATCGGCACCGCCGCCCGGCTCGCCGCGGTCGTCGACCCGCGCTGGACGCTGGTGGTCGCGGCCGCCACGGTGGCGGTCGCCGGCGCGATCGCCGGCCTGCTGCCGGAGCCGGTCCGGGCCGGCCCGCAGTGGGCGGCCAGCGGCGCCCTGGCCCTGATCGGCGTGTTCGTGGCGATCGACGCGGTCCGCGCCGCGCTCGCCCCGGTCGTCGCGGCCCGCCCGATCTGGCACGCCGACACCGCGGACTACGCCCGCACCCTGGCCGAGGCGGTCAGCCCGGCCGGCTGGCTGCTGGTGTTCAGCGCGCTGCTGGTGACGATCGCCGCCGCGCTCGCCCTGCCCGCCGCGATCCGGCACGAGGGCGCGGTGATCGGCGTCGCGCTGACCGCGCTCGCCCTGCCCGCCTCGCTCGGGCTGAACTGGTCCGAGGCGCCCTGGCCGCTGGTCCTGGCCTCGATCGCGCTGGGTGCCGGCGGCCTCTGGTCGACCACCCGGCGGATCGCGATCACGCACGTCGCCACGGCCGGCGTGGTCGGCCTGTTCGGGGCCGGCGCCGCGCTCTCCGCCACCTGGCTGACCGCCGCGGTGCTGACCGCGCTGGCCGGCGCGGGCGTGATGGTGACGATCGCGGCCCGGCAGATCCCGTTCAAGATCTTCGCCTGGGTGATCGGCGACTGGGCGTCCGGTGCGGCCGCCCTGGCCATCCCGGGCGCCGCGGTGACCGCCGCGCTGGCCATCTCGGACACCGGTCAGGGCCCGCCGCCCACCGCGGCGGCGACCGTCCCGGCGCTGGCCGCCGGCTTCCTCGCGGTGGCCGGCACGCTCAGCTACGCGGCGGTGTTCCAGGTGGCCCGGCGGGAGATCAGCTTCCCGCTGACCCTCGGCACCGGCGTGGGCGCGGTCGCGCTGGCCGTGGCCGCCCTGTTCGCGCCCGGCCGCGCCCCGGCGGACGTCGCCGTCGGCGCGCTGCTGCTGGCCGCGGCGCTGCTGCTGTTCTTCGCGAAGAGCATCGACAACCGCGGGCGTACGGATCGGATGATGGACGGCCCGGACTGGGCCGCCGCGGCCGCCACCGTGGCGATCTGCGGCGCGCTCGCCCGGGTCGCCGCGCTCGCCTTCCCGACCGCCCCGCTGGCCGTCGCCGGCGTGGTGATCCTGCTGGTCGGCATGGGCGTGACCGTGCTGATGGAGGACTGGAAGCGCGGCCCGTCCCGGGGTCTGGGGATCGCCGCGCTGGTGGTCGCCGGGCTGGCCGGGGTCCAGGCGGTCGGCGGCAGCCTGCGGATCCTGTCCGCCCCCGGCCCGGTCTGGGCGACCGACGTCGAGCACTTCGCGGTCAACCCGCCGCCGGGTGCCTGGCAGGCGCCGTTCGCCCTGGTCATGGTCGCGATCACGGCGGCCATCGCGCTGCCCCGGCCGTGGTCGCACTACGCCTCCGGGGTGTGCGCCGCGCTGGCCGCGATGGGCGCCCCGTGGGCGCTGGGCCTGCCCTGGTGGTCCCCGCTGCTGATCGCGGCCGCGGTCGCCACGGCGTACCTGCTGGCCGCGCTCGCCACCACCGACCCGCAGGCCGCCCGGGCCCGCGCCGCGGTCGCCGCCATCGTGCTGCTGCACGCCGCCGCGGTCGGTCTGGCCCGCCCGTGGTCGACCGGGATGGCGCTGCTCACGATCGTCCTGCTGGGCGCGCTGACCGCGGCCTTCGCCCGCGGCCGGGAGCTCGTCCTGCTCCCGCACCGGGCGCAGATCGGCGGCGCCGCGACCGGGGCGGTGCTGCTCGCCCTGCCCGGTGTGTTCGCCGCGTTCGCCGCCGACCAGGGCAACAGTGCCCAGGTGGTGCTGACCGCGGCGCTGGCCGGCTCCAGCCTGGGGCTGGCGCTGCTGGCCCTGCTCGGCCGGCACGTCCCGCAGTACCTGCCCTGGGCGACGATCGGGCTGGTGCTCGGCGCGACCGTGACCGCGCTGGTCTCGGTGCCGTCGTCGTACCCGACGGCGCTCTACGCCGCGGCCGCCGCCCTGCTCGGCGTGCTCGCCGAGATGCTGCGCGGCTCGGTGCCGGCGCCGATGCGGCCGAGCGTGGTCGACGAGTTCCCCGCCGGTGACATCCGCTACCAGCGGGCCCGTCGCCTGCGCGGCGGCGGCCTGTTCCAGCGCTGGCTGAACGACCCGGCGACCGGCGCGGTGATGCTCGCCCTGCTGCCCACCGTGCTCGCGCTGTTCTCGCTGGCCCCGGCTCTGCGGGCGGCGCTGATCGACCCGATGAAGCAGCTCTCCGCGGTGTGGGAGGGCCCGGTCCCGGCGCTGATCTCGCCGGCCGCCGGCACTGTCGACGCGACCAGCGCGCTCGCCGCGGTCCTGCTCACCGGCGCGGCCGCGATCGCCGCGCTGGGGTTCGGCGGCCGGGCGGCCGAGACCGTGCCGGTGATCCTGCCCGGGGTGGCGCTGACCCTGCTGATCACCCCGATCGCGCTGCACGCCGGGTTCCCGGCGGCGACCGGCGCGGCGCTGGCCGTCTTCACCATCTCGATGCTGGGGCTGGCGCTCACCCTGCCGCCGGTGGCCAGCCGTTCGCCGATGCTGCGCGGCACCCGGACCGTGGTGTTCGTGATCGGTCTGCTGGCCGGCGGTGCCGGGCTGTCCGGCAGCCTGGCCCGGCAGGACCTGACGCTGTTCACGCTCGGTGCCGCGGTCGGGGTCGGGCTGGTCGCCGCGATCGCCGGGCGCACCTCGGCGGCCCGCCTGCTGGGCTGGCTGTTCGCCGCGCTGATGGGCCAGATGTTCGTGCTGGCCGGGGCGATCGCGCTGGGGCTGGACCGGCACTGGGCGGCGTTCGGCGTGCTCGCCGTCGGCGCCGGGCTGCTCGCCCTGGAGTCGCTGCTCCCCCGGCTCGGCCTGGCGCAGTTCCGCGCCGAGGCGGTCACCGTCGAGTGGAGCGGTTACGCGTCGGCGGCGATCGCCGGTGCGCTGGCCTTCGACTCGCCGGCCCATCTGGCCGCGCTGCTCGCCGCCTGGGGTGCGGTGCTCGGCCTGACCGCGTCCCGCCCGGACCGCACGGCGAGTCAGCGGCGGATGCTGTTCTGGCTGGCGGTCGGCTTCGAGATCGTCGGCTGGTGGCTGTTCATCGCGCTGGCCGACGTGGCGCTCTGGGAGGCGTACACGCTGCCCTTCGCCGCGCTGGCGCTCGCCGTCGGGGTCGTCGAGGCGCATCACCGCCCGGAGCTGAGCAGCTGGGCGGCGTATGGTCCGGCCCTGCTCGCGGCGTTCATCCCGACCGTCGCGCTGGTCCTGGTCGGCAGCAGTCACCAGGACATCCGCGAGGTGCTGCTGCTGCTCGGCGGCGTCACCACGCTGATCATCGGCTCGCGGACCCGGCAGCAGGCCCCGGTGGTGATCGGCACGGTCGCCACCGTCGTCGCCGCGCTGACGTTCGTCTTCAGCCTGGCCGGCCCCTGGGTCATGCTGGTGCCGGTCGGCGTCGTCCTGATCTTCCTGGGCGCGACCAGCGAGAGCCGCCGCCGCACCCAGGACCTGCGCGCCCGGGTCTCCCAAATGCGATAAACCCATTGACGGTACGCGGTCACGACGCCCGTGGCCTCGACTGTGTCGCGACGCCCGGCCCGCTCCGGGCCGCTGGGCGGCGCGCTCAGGGGCGGGTGGTCACCCGACAGCCGGTGACCACCGGCTGCACGCGCGCGTCGCGTGGCGGCCCGGGGCGGGCAGGTGGCCGCGACGCCGTCAGTGCCACTGGCGGCGTCACGTCGTACCGTCGAAAGGTTTTAGCCCAGAAGTTTTTCGCGGAGCGCGGCGTCCTTCTCGGCGACGAGCTTCTCCAGCGAGGACTGGAAATCGGACATCTTCTGGCGCAGGGCCGGGTCGGCGGCGCCGAGGATCCGGACCGCGAGCAGGCCGGCGTTGCGCGCCCCGCCGATCGACACGGTCGCCACCGGGACGCCGGCCGGCATCTGCACGATGGAGAGCAGCGAGTCCATCCCGTCCAGGTGCTTGAGCGGCACCGGAACGCCGATCACCGGCAGCGGGGTGAGCGCCGCGACCATGCCCGGCAGGTGGGCGGCCCCGCCGGCCCCCGCGATGATCGTCCGGATGCCGCGACCGGCCGCCGACTCGGCGTAGTCCACCATCTTGCGGACCGTCCGGTGCGCGGAGACCACGCCCACCTCGAACGGTACCTCGAACTCGGCGAGCGCCTCGGCGGCGGCCTCCATGGTCGGCCAGTCCGAGTCACTGCCCATGATGATGCCGACGACGGGTGCCATCACTTGCCTTCCTGAAGCCATTGCGCGGCGCGCGCGGCCCGCGAGCGCACCGTGGGGAGATCATCGCCGAGCACGGTCACGTGCCCGATCTTGCGGCCGGGACGGACCTGCTTGCCGTAGAGGTGCACGCGCGCGTCCGGCACCTCGGCGAACAGGTGGTGCAGCCGCTCGTCGATCGAGATGCCGCCCGGCTCGCCACCGAGCACGTTCGCCATCACGACGACCGGCGCGGCCAGCGCGGTCGAGCCCATCGGATAGTCCAGCACGGCCCGCAGGTGCTGCTCGAACTGCGACGTCCGGGCGCCCTCGATGGTCCAGTGCCCGGAGTTGTGCGGGCGCATCGCCAGCTCGTTCACCACGATGCCGTCGTCGGTCTCGAACAGCTCGACCGCCAGCAGGCCGACCACGCCCAGCTCGGTGGCCAGGTCGATGGCGAGCTGCTGGGCGTGCAGCGCGAGCTCGTCGTCCAGCCCCTGGGCCGGGGCGATCACCTCGACGCAGATCCCGTCCCGCTGCACGGTCTCGACCACCGGGTACGCCGCGACCTGGCCGAACGGCGAGCGCGCCACCAGCGCCGCGAGCTCGCGCCGCAGCGGCACCCGGTCCTCGACGATCAGCGGGATGCCGGTCGACACCAGGTCCTCGGCGGCCTCGCGGGAACCGACCATCCAGACGCCGCGGCCGTCGTAGCCCCCGCGGGTCGCCTTCGCCACGACCGGCCAGGACCCGGCGGCGAACGCCTCGATCTCGTCGGCCGAGCTGACCCGGGCCCACCGCGGCACCGGCGCGCCGAGCGCCTCCAGGCGCTCCCGCATCATGCCCTTGTCCTGCGCGAAGACCAGCGCCTTGGACCCGGGGAAGATCTTCACGCCCTCGGCCTCGAGCGCCTCGATGTGCTCGGTCGGCACCTGCTCGTGGTCGAAGGTGACCGCGTCGCACCCCTTCGCGAACTCCCGCAGCGCGGAAAGATCGGTGTGCGACCCGATCGGCACGTCCGCCGCGACGAGCGCGGCACTGTCATCAGGCTTCTCACTGAGCACACGCAGTGACTGGCCGAGGGAGATCGCGGCCTGGTGGGTCATCCGGGCCAGTTGGCCACCGCCCACCATGCCGACTACGGGCAGACCGGTTCGGGTATCCATCGCCCGCCCAGCCTAGCCACGCCGTTTCCCCACCCGGAAATCAACCCAGCGTCATCCCAGAACCCAGGCAGCTGACCACACCCGTTCGAGGTCGTCACCTCCGCGTCGCGCGCGGTGGATCAGTACGTCAAGGTGCACGACTGCCGGAGTGCCGCGCTACTGGGTGGTCGACGACGACACGGTGACGCTGCACCGGCTCGCCATCTCCGGCAGATACGAAATGTCGGGTGTGGTGCCCCTGGCCGACCTGCTGGCGGCGCCGATCGGCGAGTTCCTGCCGGAGCCTCCCGAGATCAGTGCTGAAGGCGGGTGAGCAGCTCGGACGGGGTGGTGACCGGGAGGTCGCAGACGAAGCCGCGGCAGACGTAGGCGGTGGCCCGGCCGTCGGTCAACGGGCGGTCGGCCAGCAGTGGGACGCCGGGCAGGTTCGGGGCGCCGGCGACGATGACCGTGCCGGCCGGGGCCGCCCGGTACGCCTCGATGACCAGCGGGTCGGCCAGGTCCTCGGTGGCGACGGCGATCTCGAACGGGCCGGTCAGCGCCGCCTCCGCCACCGTCGCCGAGTAGCCGGCGAACCGCGGATGACCCTCGATCAGCGGGCCGACCGTGGCCAGCGCCGCGTCGGCCGCCTCCCGATAGGCCGTCTCACCGGTCAGCGCCGCGTAGGAGACCAGCGCCGCGCACACCGACGCCAGGCCGGACGGGGTGGCGTTGTCGGTCGGGTCGGCCGGACGGGTGAGCAGCTTCTCGGCATCGTCCGCGGTGTCGTAGAAGCCGCCGGACCCGGTACCGAAATGGGTCAGCGCGACCTCCAGCAAGCCGCCGGCGGACCGCAACCACCGCGGATCCGCGGTGATCTGATGCACGGCCAGGAACGCCTCGGCGACGCAGCCGTAGTCCTCCAGGACGCCGACCGGCTCGCCGACCGTGCCGTCCCGGGAGATCCGGCGCAGCCGGCCGTCGACCAGGTGGCGGTCGGCGAGCACCTCGGCCAGCGCGACGGCAGCCGAGCGGGAGGAATCAGAATCGGTCAGCACGCCGTGTTCGGCCAGCGCCGTGACGGCCAGCCCGTTCCATGCGGCGACCACCTTGTCGTCGCGGGCCGGCTGCGGCCGGGTGGCGCGGGCGGCGAGCAGGCGGGCGCGGACCGACTGCCAGCGGGCGATCAGCCCGGGATCGGCGGCGTCGATGTCGCGGCCCAGCACGAGCACGCTCGTCCCGTGCTCGAACGTGCCGTCCGGGGTGACCCGGAACAGGTCGGCGGCCCAGGGCCCGTCGTCGTCGCCGAGCACCTCGGTGAGCTGGGCCGGGGTCCACGCGTACGTCAGGCCCTCGACCCCGTCGGTGTCCGCGTCCAGCGCCGACGCCAGACCGCCGGCCGGCGTGCCCAGGTCACGCCGCAGGAACGCGGCGGTCTCGTCGGCGATCCGGCGGGCGAAGGCGTCCCCGGTGAGCCGCCAGAGCTGGGTGTAGACGCGCAGCAGCAGCGCGTTGTCGTAGAGCATCTTCTCGAAGTGCGGCACGGTCCAGTGGGCGTCCACCGAGTAGCGCGCGAAACCGCCGGCCAGCTGGTCGTAGATGCCGCCGCGGGCCATCTGCTCGCCGGTGTGCCGGGCCAGTTCCAGGGCCTCAGCGGAGCCGGTGCGCTCGTGGTGGCGGAGCAGGAACAGCAGGTCCATGTGCGGGGGGAACTTGGGGGCGCCGCCGAATCCGCCGTACGTCTGATCGTGTTCCTTGCCCAAAGCCTGCGCCGCGGCCGCCAGCATCTCCGCCGAGATCGCCGCGGTCGGGCCACCCACGGCCTGGGCGCCACCGACCGCCTGGACCACCGCGGCGCCCTGGGTGAGCACCTGGTCGCGCTGGTCCCGCCAGGCGGTGGTGACCGAGGTGAGCAGGCGGGCGAACTGGTCCTTGGGGAAATACGTCCCGCAGAAGAACGGGTCGCCGCCGGGGGTGGCGAAGACGGTCATCGGCCAGCCGCCCTGGCCGGTCATCGCCTGGGTCGCGGTCATGTAGACGGCGTCGACGTCCGGGCGCTCCTCCCGGTCCACCTTGATCGCCACGAAACCGTCGTTGAGCTGCGCGGCGACCTCGGCGTCCTCGAACGACTCGTGGGCCATGACGTGACACCAGTGGCAGGCCGCGTAGCCGACCGAGATCAGCACCGGCACGTCCCGGCGCCGCGCCTCCTCGAATGCCTCGTCGCACCAGGGCCACCAGTCGACCGGGTTGTCCTGGTGGGAGGTCAGGTACGGGCTCTGCGATCCAGCCAGCCGATTCGCCACCCTGACACTCCCGACCTTGACGTACGTGAATTACGGATGATCCCGTGACACCCGAGTTTGACACACCGGTTCGGCCGACTCGGGATACGACGAACGGCCCGGCGCGTTCCTCGTATCGGACCGTTTCGGCGGGACGAACCACTTACCCGTCAGGAGGCACCGTCGGCGCGCAGCGGCGTGACCGTCGCGGACGAGGCGGCCTGTAGCTGGGACAGCGCGTGGACGATCTTGTCGGCGGGCATCGGCTTGCAGAAGTGGTAGCCCTGGGCGGACGGGCAGCCGAGCGCGATCAGCGCCGCCCGCTGCTCGATCGTCTCGATGCCCTCGGCGACCACCCGCACGCCCAGCCGGGCGCCCAGCTCGACCGCGCCGCGCACGACCGCGCCCGCGGCCGGCTTGTCGATCATCTCGTCGACGAACGAGCGGTCGATCTTGATCTCGTGGACCGGGATCCGGGTGACCGAGGAGAGCGACGAGAAGCCGGTGCCGAAGTCGTCCAGCGACAGCTGCACCCCGGTCGCCTCCAGCCGGGCCAGCACCTCGTCGACGATGTCCCGCTCGCTGACCGCCACCGACTCGGTGATCTCCAGGACCAGCCGGGAGGCCGGTGTGCGGTGCCGCCGCAGCGCCTCGGTGACCTGCGCCGGGAAGGTCGGATCGGTCAGGCTGCGGGCCGAGACGTTCACCGACACCGGCACGTCGATGCCGGCCGCGGTCCAGTCCGCCGCCGAGGCCAGGGCCAGGTCGAGCACCCGCCGGGTGAACGGGATGAGCAGCTCGCTGCGCTCGACCGCGGGCAGGAACTCGGCCGGGGACAGCTGCCCGCGCCGCGGGTGCCGCCAGCGGACCAGCGCCTCGCAGCCGGTCGGCTCCGCGGTGATCAGGTCGACCGCGGGCTGCAGGTGCAGCACGATCTGGTCGTCGGCGGCGAACGCGTCCTGCAGCTCGGCGAGCAGCGCGAGCTGGTCGGTGCTGCTGGCGTCCTGGCCGCTGTCGTACGTCCCGACGGTCAGCCCCTGCTCCTTGGCCCGCCCGGCCGCCAGCGAGGCCCGCCGGAGCAGCTCGTTGACCTCGACGTGCCCGGCCTGGGCCACCACCGCGCCGACCGTCACCTCGACGGCCAGCCGCACCCCGGCGACCCGCATCGGCAGCCGCAGCTGCTCGACCAGCTCCCGGGACCGGCGCAGCGCCTGGGACAGGCTGTGCGGCCCGCCGTGCGCCCAGCCGGCCGGGTCGGCGAGCGCGGTCAGGGCCGGCATCAGCAGCGCGAACTCGTCGTCGCCGATCCGGGCGACCAGCTCGCCCGGCCGGGCCTGCTCGGTGAGCCGCTCGGCGATCACCCGCAGCACGTCGTCGCCGCCGCCGTGCCCGAGCGTGCTGTTCACCTCGCGGAAGTCGACCACGTCCAGCAGCAGCAGGGCGGCGGGCCGCCCGCGCTCGCCGGAGCGCAGCCGGGTGTCCCCGCCGGTGACCAGCGCGGACCGGTTGATCAGCCCGGTCAGCGGGTCGTGCATCCGGTCGTGCGCGACCCGGGCGGCGAGCTCGGCGATCCGCTGGTGGGCGGCCGCGTCGTGCAGGGCGCCGGCCAGGGCCTCCCCGTACGCCGTGATGGCCGCCTCGTCGTGCGGCACCGGCAGGGACGACTCGCCGAGCCAGACGGTCAGCTCGCCGACCGGCCGGCCGGCCACCGCCATGCTGCGGGTGACCGCCGTCCCGGCGCGGGCCACGCCCGGGTTCTGCCCCGGGCCCTCCTGGGTGTACCGCCGGCTGCCGTGTTCGGCGCTCAGCTCCAGCTCGGCGCGGTGCGCGCCGAAGACGTCCAGCACCCCGCGCAGACCGGCCCGGGCCACATCGGCCTCGGTGGCGCCGGGCAGCCGCGCGGTGGCGGTGGCGAACGCCTCCCACATCCGGCGCTGCTCGGCGGTGCGCAGGTGGAAACGGTAGGTCCGGTGCAGCAGCCACAGCACCGGGCCGAAGGCGAGCAGCCAGAACGGCTCGCGGACCAGTGCGAACACCGCGCAGAGGCCGACGATCACGTTGCCGGCCGACATCGGCGCCTTGGCGTAGAGCACCTTCGCGGCGATCTGCCCGGGCGGGACGTCCCGCTGCAGGCTCAGGGTGAGCACCACCAGCACGAAGGTGACCAGCAGATAGGTGGCCGCACCGGCGGCCAGGGCCAGCGCCAGCCGCCCGCTGTGCACCCCGGCGTCCCCGGCCAGCAGCGACGTGACCAGGGCGGCCGCGGACACGCCCAGGGTCATCGAGGCGACCAGGTGGACGATCTCGGCGACGTTGCGCAGCCCGGTCAGCCAGGCCAGCAGGAGCCAGGCCGCGCCGATGCCGGCCAGGGTGGCGGCCGGCAGCCAGCCGACCGGGCAGACCACGAGCCCGACCACCACGGCGGCCTCGGCCCAGGTCACCGAGACGGCGTCCGGGCCGAGCCGGAAGCGCAGGCCGGCCAGCTGGGCGATCGCCGCGAGCACGGCCGCCACGCAGACGCCGTCGACCGGCGACAGCGGGCTGCCGGCCGGGAGGTGTGCGGGTTGCAGGGCGCCGAGGAGGACGGCCGCCAGCGCGGCCACGACGACGGTCACGGTCAGGACGCGCGCCGGTCGCTGGGTCCACCCGGGAACCCTCATGGTCGTGCCCGCGGACGGAATCGGACCGGCACGGGACGATGCACGTGCAGATGCGGGATCGAGAGTCTGCGCCGGACAGTGTGCATCTCGGCGCCCCCTTCCGCGCAGGGTCCAGGAGCCGTGTGGCCCCCGGGCGGAAGGCTAAATCAATCGCGGAGAACGCAACAGGGCTTGACGCTGGGCGACTGACCACACTCGCCGCTCGCCGCGGCCCGGAACACGGGCGCGGCGAGCAACGGCATGATCACTGTGCGGCGCGGCCGGAGTCCGATGCGGACTCATGTTTCGGCTCCGAAACCGCCGCCACCTCGTCTTCCGTGGCGGCGACGGTCTTGGACGATCGATCCGCGTCGACACCGTCAGCGACATCGCCGCCGGATCGCTCGAGATCGGCATCGAGCCGCGCGATTTCCGCCACACGTGCCCGATCGCTCTTGTCATCAAAACTGTCGGGAAGCCGACGAATGCGTTTGTTCATGTTGCGGATCAACACGACTGTCGCAATACCCATCAGCACGATCACGAACAGGCCCATCGGGCCGGCCAGACCGCCGCCCCGAGTGTCTCCGAAGTTGTTGACCGCGAAAGTGTCCACGGGTTCAGACTACTGCTCAGACGGCTTCGACCGTCTCGCGGATGCCGGCGAACAGGTCGGACTCCGGAACCGGGCTGTCGACGACCGAGCGGGCGAGCTCGAAGTCCTCGGTGGGCCACACCTTCTGCTGCATCTCCAGCGGGATGTGGAACCAGAACCCGTCCGGATCGACCTGCGTGGCGTGCGCGCGCAGGGCGTCGTCCCGGACCGCGAAGTACTCCCCGCACTCGACCCGGGTGGTGAGCTTGTCGCCGCGGTCCTCCCGGTCCGACCACTTCTCCAGCCACTCCGCGTACGGCGACTCCAGCCCCGCCGCGAGCATCCCCTCGTGCAGCGCGAGCATCCGCGCCCGGGTCCAGCCGGAGTTGTAGTACAGCTTCGACGGCTGCCACGGCTCGCCCAGCTCCGGGTAGAGCTCCGGGTCGCCGGCCTGGTCGAAGGCGACCACCGAGATCTTGTGGCACATGATGTGGTCGGGGTGCGGGTATCCGCCGTTCTCGTCATAGGTGGTCATGACGTGCGGGCGGAACTCCCGGATCAGCTTGATCAGCGGCTTGGCCGCCTCCTGCGGGTCCTGCAGACCGAAGCAGCCCTCCGGCAGCGGCGGCAGCGGGTCGCCCTCGGGCAGGCCGGAGTCGACGAAGCCGAGCCAGGCCTGGTCCACACCGAGGATCTCGCGGGCCCGGTCCATCTCCTTGCGACGGATCTCGGTGATGTTCGCCAGGACCTCGGGGTCGTCCTTCAGCTTGGGGTTGAGCACGCTGCCGCGCTCACCGCCGGTACACGTCGCGACGAGCACCTGGACGCCCTCGGCGACATACTTCGCCATCGTGGCGGCACCCTTGCTGGACTCGTCGTCCGGGTGCGCGTGCACGGTCATGAGACGCAGTTGCTCTGCCACTTGATTACCCTCTCGACCAGGCCTGCCGTCAGCGGGCCGGGACCGGCTGCGAAGATGGACTCTGCCATTCTGGCCGATCCCACCGACAACAAACGCACGAGAGGCCCCCAGGTGAGCGAGACGCGCGCCACAACCCCGGTTTTCCCGCCCGGCCGGTACGGGCGGCGCCGGGAGGGTGGCCGGCGCCGATCGCTGCCGCTCGTGGTGGCCGCGGTCGTGTTCGCCGTCGGCGGCCTCGCGCTGAGCTGGGCTTATTACCAGAAATTCGGCCAGACGAACTACAGCCCGGAGATCGTCGGCTGGAACGAGCCGACCGACACCGAGATGGTGATCAAGTTCCGGGTCCGGGTGCCGTCCGGCGAGACCGCCGCCTGCGCCCTGCGGGCCCGCGACTTCCAGGGTTACGAGCTGGGCACCCGCACCGTGACGGTGCCGGCGAAACCCGGTGGCGGCGAGGTCGAGGTGACCGAGTCGGTGCCGACCACGGCGCGCGGCGCGGTGGGCGACGTGATGAACTGCCGCCCGGTCGGCTGAGCACCGCCCCGGGGGATCGACCACTCCAGCGGAATGCGTACCGCTGGTAAGGTTGGTGATTCGCTGCGTTCACGCGGCACACAAAATCCGCACCGCCCTGCCCCGCTTTCGCAGTTCCCGTTCCAGCAAGGAGATCGACCGTGTCCAGTTCCGAGGCGCCGAAGACCTGGCTGTCCCAGGACGCATACGACCGGCTGCAGGCCGAGCTCGACGAGCTGATCGCCGGCCGCCCGGCGATATCTGCGGAGATCAACGCGCGACGCGAAGAGGGTGACCTCCGGGAGAACGGGGGCTACCACGCGGCCCGCGAGGAGCAGAGCCGCCAGGAGGGCCGGATCCTGTACTTGAAGGAGTTCCTGCGCAACTCCGAGGTCGGCGAGGCGAAGGCGGCGGACACCGTGGTGCCCGGCTCGGTCGTGACCATCTACTTCGACGACGACCAGGCCGACACCGAGACGTTCCTGCTCGGCTCGCGCGAGATCTCGTCGACCACCGACCTGACGGTCTACTCGCCGGAGTCGGCGCTCGGCAAGGCGATCCTCGGCGCCCGCCCGGGCCAGACCATGAGCTACACGGCCCCCAGCGGCGCCGACATCAAGGTCACGGTCGTCAAGTTCGGCGCCTTCGAGGGCTGATCCCCCGGCGTCACCAGGTCGCGGCGGCGAGCTCGCGGCGCACTCGCTCGTAGTGCGCGGCGAGCTCTTCGTCCATCCGGGCCTGCTCCAGCTCGGTGACGACGACCGCGGCCGGCTGCGCCGCCCGGGCCGCGAGCAGTCCGGACCGCAGCCCGACCGGCGGGTGAGAAGCAAAAAGCGACACTTCGGTACGCCGACTGAGCTGCCGGAACGCCGGAACCTCCGGAGCCAGCCGGGTCAGCGACTGCCGCCCCGCCGCCGACCAGGCCGCCGAGCCGTGGCCGGCCCGGGCCTCCCGCCGCACCACGGTGTCGAGCGCGTCGCCGAACAGGAACTGGTCCAGCATCCGGATCGCCGCGTCGGTGCCGGCCGCCCGCGCGGCCAGTTCGTCGGCCCGGTACTCGGCCCGCTGCGAGTCACGCATGCTGGTCCAGAGCAGCAGCAGGTGCAGCCAGAGGAAGAGCTGCGAGGCGATCCGGCCGAGGAACTCCACGATGATCTCGACGATCCCGGCGCCGCGCTCCGGCCGCAGCAGGTAGGAGACCCGCGCCAGCGTGGTCCGCGCCGCCTGGGTGACCAGCCCCCGCCGGACGTCGCCGTTCACGAAGTGGCCCAGCTCGTGCCCGAGCAGCGCGACCCGCTCCTGCGGGTCCAGCACCGCCCACAGCGGGGCACCGAGGCAGAGCACCCGGCGCCGGCGCAGCCCGATCGTGCTGGTGTACGCGTTGCGCTCGGCGTCGAGCAGCACCACGTCCGGCGTCGGCGCGCCGACCGCCCCGGCCACCCGCTCGATCACCGCGAACAGCGTCGGCGCGGTCCCCCGGTCCAGCCGCTCGGCGCGCCCGTCCAGCCCGCCCAGCCGGGGCCGCAGGAACACCGCGACCGCGATCATCAGCGCCCCGATCAGGTTGACCGGCGTGAAGAAGTCGTAGAGGAGCAGCCAGATCCCGGTCACCAGCAGCGCGGCGACCGCGGCGAGCAGCAGCACCGAGACGGCCACCGTGACGATCCGGGCCGCGGACGCCGAGCGGGCCGCCACCGGCTCCCCGGTCAGCTCGGCGTGCTGCCGCTCGGTCAGCCAGTACGCCGCCCGGAACAGCCGCCGGTCCACCCAGCGCCAGCCGATCTCCGGCCGGCGGTTCTGCGCCTCGAACCGGTCCAGGTTCCACTCGCAGTCCGGGCACCACGGCTCGGCCGTACCCTTGCTGATCGTCGCCGCCGAGCACTTCGGGCAGCTCTCCCCCATCGACACGGGGCATGATGATCCAGGTCGCGGCCGATCGCGGCAACCCCGTTCGTCAGGGGGTGGCGTCGGCCAGCAGGGAGACCCGGTAACCGGCGTCGCGCAGCGCGCCGATCAGCGCGGACGAGTGCGCCGGCCCGCGCGTCTCGACCGAGAGCGCCACCTCCGCCTCGCCGAAGCTCAGCCGCGGGCTCTGCCGGGTGTGCTCCACGTCCACCACGTTGGCCCGCTGCTCGGCGATCTTCCGCAGCAGCTGGGCCAGTTGGCCGGGCCGGTCCGGGCAGCGCACCGCCAGGCGCAGGAACCGGCCGGCCGAGGCGAGGCCGTGCTCGATCACCCGCAGCAGCAGCATCGGGTCGATGTTGCCGCCGGACAGGATCGCCACCACCGGCCCGCCGTCCCGCGGCGGCACGAAGGCGCCGGTCAGCAGCGCCGCGACCGCCGCGGCGCCGGCCGGCTCGACCACCATCTTGTGCCGCTCCAGCAGCACCAGCAGGGCCGCCGACAGGTCCTCGTCGGTCACCGTCACGATCTCGTCGACCAGCTTGGCGACGTGCGCGAAGGTCAGGTCGCCGGGGCGCAGCACCGCGATGCCGTCGGCGATCGTGGCGCACGAGTCCAGCTTGCGCGGGGCGCCGGCGGCCAGCGAGGGCGGGAACGCGGCCGCCCCGGCCGCCTGCACCCCGATCACCCGCAGGTCCGGGCGCAGCGCCTTGGCGGCGACCGCCAGGCCGGAGATCAGCCCGCCGCCGCCGACCGCGGTGATGATCGTGCCGGCCTCCGGGCACTGTTCGAGGATCTCCAGCGCGAGGGTGCCCTGGCCGGCGATCACGTCCGGGTGGTCGAACGGGTGGATCAGCACCGCCCCGGTCCGGCGGGCGAAGTCGCTCGCCGCCTCCAGGGCGTCGTCGACGCTGGTCCCGGCGTACTCGACGCCCGCGCCATACCCCTTGGTGGCGGTGACCTTGGGCAGCGGCGCGCCCTCCGGCATGAAGACGGTCGCGGTGATGCCGAGCAGCCCGGCGGCGAGCGCCACACCCTGCGCGTGGTTGCCGGCGCTGGCCGCGACCACCCCACGGGCGCGCTCCTCCGCGGAGAGCCGGGAGATCCGGGTGTACGCGCCGCGCACCTTGTACGACCCGGCGCGCTGCTGGTTCTCACACTTGAGCCAGACCGGCACCCCGGTGATCTCGCTGAGCGGCCGGGAGGTCACCAGTGGCGTGGTCTTGACGACCCCGCCGAGCAGTTCCCGCGCCGCTTCGACGTCGGCCAGGGAGAGCAGGTCGGTCATGGGCACCAATCGTGCCACCAATCAAAAACGGTCAGACGAGGGCGTGGCGCTGCCAGGGGTTCTGCATCTCGAACTGGCCGGCCAGGGAGAGCAGCAGCAGCTCCGAGTCGGGCGGGCCGACCAGCTGCACGGCCAGCGGCAGACCGTCCGGCCGGAAGCCGACCGGGACCACGATGGCCGGCAGACCGGCGAAGTTCCACGGCGCCTGGTACGGCGCGTACTTCGTGTTGGCCTGCATGTTCTGCACCCAGGACATCGACGAGAAGGAGAGCGCCGGCGGCGGTGCGGTGGCCAGCGCCGGGGTGAGCAGCACGTCGACGCCACGGTCGGCGAAGAACCGGATCGACCGCTCGCGCCAGGCCGCCCGCTGCGACTCGCGCACCAGCCCGGCCCGGGTGACCGCCCGGCCCAGCCGGATGTGCCGCTGGGTGCGCGGTTGCAAAGACCGAAGATCAAGACCTTCCGAGTTCTTGTACGCCCCGGCGAACCACGTGGCGAGCACACCGAGCGCCACCGAGGTCGGGTACTTCGGATCCGCCCCGACGGTGTCATGCCCCGCGTCGACCAGCAGCTTCGACGCCCGGGTGACCGCCGAGACGTTCGCCTCGTCGGGCTTGACCCCGGCCACCGGCGAGCGCAGCGACACCCCGACCCGCAGCCGGCCCGGCTCGACCAGCTTCACCGGGGTCTGCCCGGACAGCACGCTGAAGCCGAGCGCGGCGTCCGCCACCGTGGTGGTCAGCACGCCGTTCTCGACCAGGCCGAACCAGTCCTTGTCGCCGAAGTCGACCGGCACCACGCCGCGGCCCGGCTTGAGCCCGACCAGCCCGCAGCAGGCGGCCGGGATCCGGATCGAGCCCAGCCCGTCGTTGCCCTGCGCGATCGGGACCAGCCCGGCCGCGACCGCGGCGGCCGAGCCACCGGAGGAGCCGCCCGGCGTACGGTCGAGGTCCCAGGGGTTGCGGGCCGGCCCGTCCTCGTCGTCGGTGGTCGCCCAGAGACCCATCTCCGGCATCTTGGTGACGCCGACGACCACCGCGCCCGCCCCGCGCAGCCGGCGGACCACCTCGTGGTCCACCTCGGCCACCTCGCGGGTGCGGGCCGCCGCCGAGCCGTGCCAGGTGGGCAGGCCGGCGACCGCGGTGTTCTCCTTGACCGCCACCGGCACGCCGGCCAGCGGCAGGTTCGCCAGGTCGTCCTGCTCGTCGACCTTCTCCGCCTCGGTGAGCGCCTCACCGCCGCGGACCAGCCGGAACGCGCCCAGCGCCGGGTCCGAGATGGCGATCTGTTCGAGGTGGTCAGCCACGACCTGGGTGGCGTTGGTGTCACCACGCCGCACCGCCCGGGCGATCTGCTTCGCGGTGGCGCCCACCCAGGTCGTGCTTTCCATCGAGAATCTCCCGCGTTCTCCGGTGTGTGCGCAAGAACCCTAGCCGAGCGCCTGCTCCAGGTCAGCGAGCAGATCGTCAACGGTTTCGATGCCGACAGACAGTCGCACGAGATCGGCGGGAACTTCAAGCGCTGAGCCCGCAGCCGACAGATGTGTCATCTGGCCCGGGTGCTCGATCAGCGATTCGACTCCGCCCAGCGACTCGGCCAGCACGAAGAGCTTCGCCCGGTTGCAGATCTCGATCGCCTGCTCCGGCCCACCGGCCGCACGGAACGAGACCATCCCGCCGAAGCGGCTCATCTGCTTGGCGGCGGTCTCGTGACCCGGGTGGGTGTCCAGGCCCGGGTAGAGCACGCTCGCGACCTTCTTGTGCTCGCTCAGGTAGCCGACGATCCGCTCGGCGTTGTCACAGTGCCGGTCCATCCGTACACCCAAGGTCTTGATCCCCCGCAGGGTCAGCCACGCGTCGAACGGCCCGTTGACCGCGCCCATCGCGTTCTGGTGGAAGGCCAGCTCGTCGCCGAAGCCGGCGTCCGCCACCACCAGGCCGCCGCCGACCACGTCGGAGTGCCCACCCAGGTACTTGGTGGTGGAGTGGATCACCACGTCGGCGCCGAGCGCGAGCGGCTGCTGCAGGTACGGCGAGGCGAACGTGTTGTCGACCGCGAGCAGCGCGTCGTACTCGTGGGCCAGGCCGCCCAGCGCGGTGATGTCGGCGATGTTGAGCAGCGGGTTGGTCGGCGTCTCGGCCCAGATCATCCGGGTGTGGCCGGGGCGGAACGCGGCCCGCACCGCGTCCAGGTCGTCCAGCGGCGCGGCGGTCCAGTCCAGGCCCCAGCGCTCGGCGACCTTCGAGAAGAGGCGGTACGTGCCGCCGTACGCGTCGTTCGGGATGACCACGTGGTCGCCCGGCCGGCAGACCGTACGCAGGAGGGTGTCCTCGGCCGCGAGGCCGCTCGCGAAGGCCAGGCCGCGCCGGCCGCCCTCGATCGCCGCAAGGCATTCCTGCAGCGCGTCCCGGGTCGGATTGCCGGATCGGCTGTACTCGTAGCCGAGCCGCGGGGCGCCGACCGCGTCCTGCGCGTACGTACTGGTCTGGTAGATGGGCGGAACCACCGCGCCGGTGCGGGGGTCCGGGTCCTGCCCGGCATGGATCGCCAGGGTGTCGAACCCGTAGTCATCGGTCGTCATGTAGCGCAAGGCTAGTCTCACCTTGTGGCGGACTGCGTGTTCTGTGCGATCGTGGCGGGAACGGTCCCGGCTTTCGTCGTCGCCGATTCGCCGGACGGCCTGGCCTTCCTCGACACGCGGCCGGTCTTCAAAGGGCACGTCCTGGTCGTCCCGCGCCCGCACATCGTCCAGCTCACCGAGCTGCCTTCCAGCTTGCTAGCGGGATATTTCGGACTCGTCCAACGGGTGGCCGCAGCCGTTCCGGCGGCGCTCGGCGCGACCGGCACCTTCGTGGCGATGAACAACCTCGTCTCGCAGTCCGTGCCGCATCTGCACACCCACGTCGTCCCCCGCACCAAGGGCGACGGCCTGCGCGGATTCTTCTGGCCCCGCCGCAAGTACGACAGCGACGGCGAGGCCGCGGAGACCGCCGCCGCCATCGGTAAGGAATACCTCCGTCCCGGTGTTGCAGACACTGGACGAAGGGAGTGACCGTGTTCCTGCGGCACAAGAAGCTTGACCTGCCCACCGCCGAGACCGCCCGGCCGGGCCGATTGATCTCGATGCCGGTCGCCGATCGCCACGAGGTCCTCGGGACCCCGATGGTCGGCCCCTGGCCGGCCGGCTATCAGGTCGCCGTCTTCGGGATGGGCTGTTTCTGGGGCGTCGAGCGGATCTTCTGGCGGTTGCCGGGCGTCCACTCCACCTCCGCCGGGTACGCGGGTGGCTTCACCGCCAACCCGACGTACGAGGAGGTGTGCTCGGGCACGACCGGCCACAACGAGGTCGTGCAGGTCGTCTACGACCCGGCCAGGATCAGCTACGAGCGCCTGCTGAAGGAGTTCTGGGAGAACCACGACCCGACCCAGGGCATGCGCCAGGGCAACGACGTGGGCACCCAGTACCGGTCGGCGATCTACACCACCACCGAGGCGCAGGCCGAGACCGCGCGGGCGTCACTGGCGGCGTTCCAGCCGGTGGTGACGAAGGCCCGGCTCGGCGAGATCACCACCGAGATCCGGCCGCTCGGCGAGTACTACTACGCCGAGGACTACCACCAGCAGTACCTGGCCCCGACCAAGAACCCGAACGGCTACTGCAACCACGGCCCCAACGGCCTCTCCTGCCCGATCGGCGTCGGCACCCTGCCGGCCCAGACCGACATCGAGGTCCCGGGCCCCACACGCTGACGGGCACCCTCTCCCGAACGTGCGGCCCGGCTCCGGCCGGGCCGCCCGTCGTGGCGGACGATCTCGCCATGCTGAACGGCCGGACCAGCGGCGTCGACCCTGGCCCGACTCTGGCCCTCGCCCCGGCTGCCGCCGGAACTCCGCCGATCATGGGAAGAACGCTTTCCAGAACTCAGGCAGGCCGATTCAAGGGCGACCGGCCGAGCGGCGATGTGGATCTGATCGACGCCGTCCTGGACAACGGGCGCTACGGGCGATCAACTCCTGCGCCTGGCGGAGGCCGCCCTGTCCCCAACGGCCTGACGTGCCCCGTAGGCGTGGCCAAGAACGCCTGCCACCGCCGTCGGCCCGGTTCACCACTGCATCTCGGCACTGCTGACGGGCATCGGTCACATGCCTGGAGGGTTTGCGGGAAACCGCAAGTTCAGGTGCCGCATTCACGCCCACGGGGGTAAAAAATCGACATGTCCCGAAATCCCGCCCACACTCGAAAGTGCTACGACGCGGGAGGTGGATCATGTCAGCGAGCTCTACCAACGAGGCGCGGTATACCGGTTATCGCGACGATTCCGAGCGCTTCCGCAATGCCGACGAGCACGAGGCCTGGGCGGCGGCCGAGGTCATGATGGAACAAGCTCGGGCCATGATGCGCGAGGCCGAGAGCGCGCTCGAGCTCTGGAAGACCGGCAAGGAGATGAACCGGCTGCGCTGCGAGCGCCGGGGCATCAGCCAGACCGACGCGGAGATCCGCTGGTCAGCGACGACGACCGCGAAGAACGCGATCACCAACAACAATTTCTACGTCTCGCTGGCCAGCATGTATTACGGGGCCGCGGCGGCGAATTACGCACGGGCGCTGTACCTGCGCAACCGGGGCGCGACGCATCGGTGAGCGGTGCGGGGAAAACGACGTACCGGCAAGAAAAGCAGCGAATCGGAAGGCGCGGCCGCAGCCGCGCGGACCGCGAAACCTAGCGATCGGGGTTGGGCACGTCGTGCTCGGCGACCGGCGAGGCGGGCGGCCGCGGGGGCGCGGCCTGCGCCGAGCTCGCCGGTGCCGCGAGCGCCAGCCCCAGCACCGCACCGGCGCCGATCAGGCGGAGGCCCGCCAGCGAAACCTGGCGAAGATCCGACTTCTCCATGAACAACTCCTTAACCAGCGACGGAACACCACGATGCCAGGGCAACCTGAGGGATCGCTGTGTCAAAGGGGTCCGGGCAGGCACCATTGATCGGGTGGAGACCGCGACCGAGACCGAACGCAAATACGACGTACCCGAGACCTTCGAGCTTCCGGATCTGGCCGGCTGTGCGGGCATCGCCAAGGCCGACGGTGCCGAGATCCACGATCTCGACGCCACGTATTTCGACACCGACGACCTCCGGTTGATGAAAAACCGCCGGACGCTTCGGCGGCGATCCGGTGGCCACGACGCCGGCTGGCACCTGAAGACCCCCGCCGACGGCGACGGCCGCAAGGAGCACCGGATGTCCGGTGCGGGCGACCAGGTGCCCGACGAGCTACGGGCGCTGGTCCGCACGATCGTCCGCCGCCGTCCGCTGGAGCCGGTCGCCCGGTTGCGGACCCACCGGGTCGAGACCCCGCTGCGCGACAAGAAGGGCCGCACCCTGGCCCTGATCGCCCAGGACCAGGTCCGCGCCGAGTCCGGCAAGGAACGCAGCGCCTGGCAGGAGGTCGAGGTCGAGCTCGTCGACGGCGATCAACGGGTCCTCGACGCGGTCGAGAAGATCCTGCTGGCGGCCGGCGCGCGACCCGCCGAGGGCCCCTCCAAGGTCGCCCGCGCGCTCGCCGACCGCCTCAAGGAAAAACCCGGCAAAGACAAGATCAACCCCGTTTCCCGGTACGCCCGTGAGCAGCGCGACGCGATCATCGAGCACGATCCCGCCGCGCGCCTCGGCGAGGAGGAGTCGGTGCACAAGATGCGCGTCGCCACCCGGCGGCTGCGCAGCACCCTGAAGAGCTTCCGCCGCTGGTTCCCGGCCGAGCAGACCGCCACCCTCAGCGACGAGCTGCGCTGGCTGGCCGCGATGCTCGGCGCGGTCCGCGACCCGCAGGTGCTGGAGGGGAAGCTGCTGTCCGGCGTCGAGGAGTCCGGCCCCGAGTTCATCCCCACCGCGCAGCGGATCCGGACCGCGCTGGACCACCGGGCGGCGAAGGGCCGCGAGGAGCTGGCCGCCGCCCTCGAGTCGGACCGCTACCTCGACCTGCTGGACCGGATCGACACGCTGGTCGACCAGCCGCTGCCGGACGCCGGCGACCCGGCCGAGCGGGCCCGCAAGGTGCTCGACAAGGCCGACGGTCAGCTGGACACGGCGCTGGCCGACGGCGTCGACGAGGAGCTGCACGACGCCCGCAAGCGGTACAAGCAGGCGCGGTACGCCGTCGAGGTACTCGCGCCGGACGCCGGCAAGTCCGCCAAGCGGCTGGTGAAGGCGCTCACCAATCTGCAGGACGGCCTCGGCGCCCACCAGGACTCCAGCATCGCCAGGGAAACACTGCGTGAAATCGGGCCGGACAGTTTCCACTTCGGCGTTCTCTACGGTCGACAGGAAGCAGTGGGTAAGGAGACGCTCATCGCTGTCCCCGCACTGGTGCGGGCGTCCCGGCGTAAGAAGGTCCGTCGTTGGCTGGTGAAGGCGTGAGACATGAGCACTGAGGTCGAGCAGCAGTTCGATGAGTTCGCGGAGGCGGCCACCCACCCCTATGCGGGGCCGATCGCCGAACTGACCGGATATCGGGTAGTGGACGACGAGGACGACGATCCGCGGCTGCTGAAAGCCGACGGCAGCCCGGTGGACACCTGGCGGGAGGACTATCCGTACGACGAGCGGCTCTCCCGCCAGCAGTACGACCACCACAAGCGGCTGCTCCAGATCGAGCTGCTGAAGCTGCAGAACTGGTGCAAGGACACCGGCGAGCGGCTCGTGATCCTCTTCGAGGGGCGCGACGCGGCCGGCAAGGGCGGCACGATCAAACGCTTCATGGAGCACCTGAACCCGCGCGGCGCCTCCGTGGTCGCCCTGGAGAAGCCGAACCAGCGGGAGAGCACCCAGTGGTACTACCAGCGGTACATCAAGCACCTGCCGTCCGCCGGTGAGATCGTGCTCTTCGACCGGTCCTGGTACAACCGGGCCGGCGTCGAGCGGGTGATGGGCTTCTGCACCCGCCAGGAGTACCTGGAGTTCCTCCGGCAGACCCCCGAGCTGGAGCGGATGCTCACCCTCTCCGGGATCAACCTGATCAAGTTCTGGTTCTCGGTGACCCAGAAGGAACAGCACACCCGCTTCGCGATCCGGCAGGTCGACCCGGTCCGGCAGTGGAAGCTCTCCCCCATGGACCTCCAGTCCCTGGACAAGTGGGGCGACTACACCGAGGCGAAGGAGGCGATGTTCTTCTACACCGACACCGCCGACGCGCCGTGGACCGTGGTGAAGAGCAACGACAAGAAGCGCGCCCGCCTGGAGGCGATGCGGCACGTGCTGCACCAGTTCGACTACGCCGGCAAGGACGAGGAAGTGGTCGGCCGGCCCGATCCGCTGATCGTCGGCCCGGCCTCGCTCGTGGTCGAGACCACCGAATCCGGCCCGCACGTATTCCCGCGCCTCTAGTGATTCAAAACCGTTGGCGCGGGCGGCGGCGGATGGTTAACGTGGCCGTACACGTGAGAGGAGGTGGTCCGAAGTTGTATAGCATCGGGACTCGTGAGGTGGCTGTCCGCTAGCCGCTGTCCTTGACAGCTTCGTTTGAACGTCGAGACCGTGTGGCAGCGGCCGGCGAGTACCAGACAGCCACCCGACCCCCGGGGATCCGGCCTTGTCCGACCGGACCATGGTTTTCAATCATGGAAGTCCCCGGGGGTCGCTTAATTTCCGGGGATTCTCGATGCGTGAGCTCGTCGTGCTGGGCACCGCCAGCCAGGTGCCGACCAGGCATCGCAACCACAACGGTTACCTGCTCCGCTTCGACGACGAGGTGATCCTCTTCGACCCGGGCGAGGGGACCCAGCGCCAGCTGCTGCTCGCCGGCCTGCCGGTCACCCCGATCAAACGGATCTGCGTCACGCACTTCCACGGCGACCACAGCCTCGGCCTGCCCGGCATCCTCCAGCGCATCTCGCTGGACCGTGTGCCGCACCCGGTCTCGGTCCACTACCCGGCCGGTGGCCAGGAGTTCTACGACCGCCTCCGGCACGCCACCAGCTACTGGGACAACGCCGACATCGTGCCGTCGCCGGTCACCGCGGACTTCGTCGCGGAGACCTCCGCCGGGCGACTCACGGCCCTGCCACTGCGGCATTCCATCGAGACGTACGGGTATCGCCTCACCGAACCCGACACCCGCCGGATGCTCCCCGAACTCCTCACCGCCCACGGCATCAGCGGCCCCGCCGTCGGCGAACTCCAGCGCACCGGCCACTTCGGCCCGGTCACCCTCGAACAGGTCAGCGCCGCCCGCCCCGGCCAGAGCATGGCCTTCGTCATGGACACCGGCCTGTGCGACAACGTGTACGCGCTGGCACACGGGGTGGACATGCTGGTCATCGAGTCGACCTTCCTCGCCGAGGACGCCGGGATGGCCGCCCAGGTCGGGCATCTGACCGCCGGGCAGGCGGGGGCGGTCGCGCGGGAGTCGAAGGTGCGGAGCCTGGTGCTGACCCACTTCTCGCAGCGCTATCCGGACGCGTCCCGCTTCCTGGAGGAGGCCCGCAAGGAGTTCGACGGGCCGATCACCATCGCGGAAGACCTCCAGCGAATCCCGTTCCCCAGCCGGCACTGATCACCCCCGGGCATGTTGCCGGGCGGCCACCTCGCCCCGGAGCGCGCCACCAGCCGGCCGCCGGCGCGCCGCCAGCTCACCGCCTCGTCCTGGGGCCTGGGGCACGGCGCCGCCGGTCGGCGGGCACCGCGCGGGCTCACGGTGAGGCTGGCAATTCCCATGCGTTCTCCGAAACCGCTGCCGAGTCGACCTGATGACCGGCATGCTCGGCGGGCAGGCCGTCCCCCGGGCGCCCGACTTGCCAGCACTGATCCCGGCCGTCCCCACGCTGGTCACGGGTGTGCCGCGTGTGCCGCGCCACGCAGGCATCGCACCGTCTACGCAGGCCCCGCCCACCCAAGGGGGCAGGCCTCCTTCGGTCGTCCGGGGCGAGCCCCGGTTGCCGGCCATTGTCGCGAAAATCGGGGCGGTCCGGGGGACGGCCTGTGGATAACTCGCTGGTGTGGATAACTCCGGATCTTGTCGGTGGGCGGAGCTAGCCTCGGGCGCATGGTTGTACTGCTGCGCTCCGCGAACGAGACCGATCCGATCCATGTCGGTGCGCTGCACCAGCGTTCCCGGCTGGCGGCGTATTCCGAGTTTCTGCCCGCCGACGTCCTCGCGGCACGCAGCGCGGAGGCGTTCGGCGACTGGTGGGCCGAGCGGTTCCGATGGGAGCAGGACACCCACCGGATGACGGTCGCGGTGGACGGGGACGAGCTGGTCGGTTTCAGCTACATCGGGCCGAGCGAGACGCCGGGCGCGGCCGAGCTCTATGCGATCCACGTCGAGCCGTCCCGGCTCGGCACCGGGGTGGGTCGTGACCTGATGATCCGGGCTCTGGCCGACCTTCCGGCGATCGGCGGCGACCGCGCGGTCCTCTGGGTCCTGACCGAGAATCACACGGCCCGGGCGTTCTATGAGAGCGGCGGCTGGAAGCCCGACGGCGAGACCCGGACCGAACCGGTCAACGACATCCCGGTCCCTCAGCTTCGCTATGCCCATCCTTTGTAGAGACGAGGCCGATCGCAGCGGCCCACACCAGTCGCTTGTAGACCCAGCCGACCCGTCGAAGGCTTTGGGGGTGACCGCAACCAGCCACGGACATCGCCCTGGAGGGCTTTGCGCTTTGGACGCGCCAGCGGCCAGCAAAGACCGGAAGGGTCCCCGCGGGAGCGACGATCTGGACCACGGCGGACATAGGAAGGAAGAATTTGATCTTGATCTGAACAGACCACGAGCGGCGCGCGACCGAGGTGCGGCGACCGGCGCGGGGTTGCCGGGCGCGCGAAAGACGGCTCGGAGTTGCCGGGCGCGGCGGACCTGTGGAGGCGGCAGACGTGCGCCGACCACGGCGGCCGCCATGCGCCGACCACGGCGGCCGCCGTGCGCCGACCACGGCGGCCGACGTGCGGGTAGACCACGGAGGCTGCAGACGCGCAGTGGGGTGCTGCGGCTGACGTGCGCTGAGCGCGGGGCTGACGTGCGCTGAGCGCGGGGCTGGCGTGCGCTGAGCGCAGGGCTGGCGTGCGGCGGGGCGCGGCGGCATACCTGCGCTGGGCGTGGGGGCTGGCGTGCGGCGGCATACCTGCGCTGGGCGCGGGGGCTGGCGTGCGGCGGGGTGCGGCGGCAGACGTGCACTCGGCGCGGGGCTGACGTGCGGCGAGGTGTGGGGCAGACGTGCGGCGGGGTGCGGGGATGCTGGTTGGGCGGGAGCGCGCGACCGAGTGAATGCGGGGGAACCTGTGGTCACGCACTCCCGCCAACCGCCCCGCTCGAACCGGTGCGCCTGGCCGGAGGCGCGGATCAGCGGAGGCGTGCCGATCCGTGGGCCGGTTCTGAAGCGGGCTTGGGCGCGGGAATACCGGAGCGCTGGCGGGGCGCCCCGGCGTCACCGCCGGGAGACGTTCGCCGGGCCGGAAGCCGGAGCTTGCCGGGGTCCAGGGCTTGCCGGGGGACGGTCAAGCTCGTCGACGACGTCCGGGTCCGTGGGTCAGTCGTACCTCCGATAGTTCTGGGTCCGGCCGCGGTCGGTCATCGCGGCGGGCAGGCTGTTCAAGTCGTGGCGCAGGGTCCAGGCCTCGCGCCAGGGGCGGCGGGACACCGCGTCGGCGCGTTCGGCGAGGCGGCGGGCCGAGCACGGATAGTTCCATCCGCACCAGACGCAGTTGCCGTGCCGGTCGGCGGTCACATGCCGGCCGAGCATCACCTGCGCGTCCCGCCACAGCAGGCGATCCACGATCTCGCTGGGCGGCGCCTCTTCGACGTCGACCATCCCCTACCCCCTCGTCCTGGAGTGGCTCATAGCTCCGTCACGAGACATACAACCGCACCCACCACCTCCCTGGTCGGACTGAGTGTGCGATTGCGACGACTATCTGTAACCACCGATGTCCACTGTGCTCTCCGGGGGATGTTCGCCGTCGGCGGACGATCAACCGGCATCAACCTCGCCGCCCAGGTTGTTGACCTGGTCATGAACACCGATGAATCCGAGGCGCTCGATGCCTACAGCCGCATCGTGACCGGTGTCGCCAGTCGCCTGCTGCCCTCGGTGGCGGCCCTCTCGATGCGGGGCGGCGCCGGCTCCGCGGTCACCTTCACCGATGACGGTTTTCTGCTGACGAACGCGCACGTGGTGGCCGGCGCGACCACCGGCTCGGCGGCGTTCGCGGACGGCGTCGACACCCCGTTCGACGTGGTCGGCGCGGACGCGCTCTCCGACCTGGCCGTGGTCCGGGTGCATCATCCGGGCGCACCGGCCGCCCCGCTCGGCGACGCCGACGATCTGCGGATCGGGCAGCTCGTGGTGGCGCTGGGGAATCCGATGGGCCTGGCCGGGTCGGTCACCGCGGGCGTGGTGTCCGGGCTGGGCCGTTCACTGCCGGCCCGGGACGGCCGCCGGATCCGGGTGATCGACAACGTGATCCAGACCGACGCGGCGCTCAATCCCGGCAATTCCGGTGGCGCGCTCGCCGACTCGACCGGTCACGTCGTCGGCATCAACACCGCGGTCGCCGGGTACGGCCTGGGCCTCGCCGTCCCGATCAACGAGACCACCCGGTCGATCATCGGCGAGCTGGTCGCCACCGGCCGGGTCCGGCGGGCCTGGCTCGGGGTCGCCGGGATGCCCGCCCCGCTCCCGCCGAACCTGGCCGACCGGCTGGGGCAGAAGCAGGGCCTGCGGGTGGTCGAGGTGGTGCCGGGCAGCCCGGCCGGGCTGGCCGGGATCTACCTGGGTGACCTGCTGCTGACCGCGGGCGGCCGCCCGATCCAGTCGGTGCAGGCGCTGCAGCGGCTGATGCTGGGCCCGGCGATCGGGGTGGACCTGCCGATCACACTGTTGCGCCGGAACGCCCTGGTGGACGTGATGGCCCTCCCCACCGAGCTGCGGTAAGACCGAGCCGCGGTAGGGAGGGGCATCACGATCAGCTCAGGTGGGCCAGTAGGTCCTGGCGGGTGAGCACCCCGGCCGGCTTGCCGTCGACCAGGACCATCGCGGCGTCCGCCTTCTCCAGCAGCGCCACCGCCTCGGCGACCGGCTCGCCGCCACCGATCATCGGCAGGGACTCGCCCATGTGCCGCTCGATCGTGTCGTGCAGGTGGGCCTGGCCGGTGAAGAGCGCGTCCAGCAGCGCCTTCTCCGAGATGGAGCCGGCCACCTCGCCGGTGACGACGGGGGGCTCGGCCTTGAGGACCGGGAGCTGGCTGACGCCGTACTCCCGCATGTAGTCGATCGCGTCGCGGACGGTCTCGGTGGGGTGCAGGTGGACCAGGGGCGGGATCTCGGCCCCCTTGGCGGCCAGCGCGTCGGCGACGGTGGGCGCGTCGCCGGGGGTGCGCAGGAAGCCGTACCGGGCCATCCACTTGTCGTTGAAGATCTTGGAGAGGTAACCGCGGCCACCGTCCGGCAGCAGCACCACGATTACGTCGTCCGGGCCGGCCTTGCGGGCCACCTCGAGCGCCGCGACCACGGCCATCCCGCACGAGCCGCCGACCAGCAGGCCCTCCTCGCGGGCCAGGCGGCGGGTCATCTCGAACGAGTCCGAGTCGCTGACCTCGATGACCTCGTCGGTCACCGTGGTGTCGTACGCGGTCGGCCAGAAGTCCTCGCCGACGCCCTCCACCAGGTACGGCCGGCCGGTGCCCCCGGAGTAGACCGAGCCCTCCGGGTCCGCGCCGATCACGCGCACCGACCCGTTCTGCTCCTTGAGGTAGCGCCCGACACCGGTGATCGTCCCGCCGGTGCCGACCCCGGCCACGAAGTGGGTGATCTTGCCTGCGGTCTGTTCCCAGAGCTCCGGACCGGTCTGCTCGTAGTGCGAGCGCGGGTTCGCCGGGTTGCTGTACTGATCGGGCTTCCACGCGCCGGGGATGTCCCGGGTCAGCTGCGCGGAGACGTTGTAGTAGGAGCGCGGGTCCTCGGGGGCGACCGCGGTCGGGCAGACGACGACCTCGGCGCCGTACGCCCGAAGCACGTTCTGCTTGTCCTCGCTGACCTTGTCCGGGCAGACGAAGACGCACTTGTAGCCCCGCCGCTGCGCCACCAGAGCCAGGCCGACCCCGGTGTTTCCGCTGGTCGGCTCGACGATCGTGCCACCGGGTTTAAGCAGCCCCGCGGCCTCCGCGTCCTCGACCATTCGCAGGGCGATCCGGTCTTTCACCGAACCGCCGGGATTCATGTATTCGACCTTGGCCAGCACTGTGGCACTGATGCCGTCGGTCACGCTGTTCAGTCGAACCAGCGGGGTGTTGCCGATGATCTCGACCACGTTGTCGTAATAGCGCACGCTTCAGCGTACGACGGCGGGCTTCGCCATCTTCTCCCACTCCAGGAACCGCTCGGTCTCGCTGAGCACGGTCCCGGCCAGCCAGGTGACCATGACGGCGTCGTCGATCAAACCGAAGACCCAGAGAAACATCTCCGGTACGACGTCGATCGGCGAGATCACGTACGCCGTGGCGGCCGCCATCAGCGCGACCCGCATGCCGCCGTCGTACTGCCCCTTGGCGGTCGCCTTGAGCATTCTCGGGAGCGCCGAGAGCCGCGCGCTCAATGACGGCCCACCCCGGGCGCCGGACATCAGTGCCTTGCCGAGTGCGGTGAATGCCGCCGCACGTTTCAGAGTTTTGGCCATCTGTGTTCCCCTTTCCGCTACTCCAGCATGACCTGGGTCCGCCATGATTGCCCCTCGCGGCGGCGAGTTAGCCTCGAATCCCGACGCCAGGTGCCGATGTTGGCCCTGCCGGACCACTTCCCACCACCCCGGGAAGAGCCAGCCGGGCCGGATGGTTCCCTTCGGACGACAGCGAGGGACACTGTGAACAGCATTGTCAGTACCCACTTTCGTGGACTCACCGCGGAGGATCGACAGCGGATCCGTTCGGCCGGCCTGATCGCCGGCTCGCTCACCGGAGCGCTCGCCGGCGTGACCGCGATCTCGGCCGGTCTCCTGCTGCGGCAGGCCGCCGACGCGCGCCGGATCATCCCGATGGCCGAGGCGCCCCCGCCCCGCGGCGACGGCGTCTACGGCGCGAAGTTCCACGGCAAACCGGTCAACCTGGTCATTCTCGGCGACTCGTCGGCGGCCGGCTACGGCGTGCACCGCCCCCGGGAGACCCCGGGCGCGCTCTTCGCCACCGGGATCTCGCGCCGGCTGCACCGGCCGGTCAGCGTGCGCCGGTTCGCCGTGGTCGGCAGCGTCTCGTCCGGCCTCCCCTGGCAGGTCGACGCCGCGCTGGAGCACCAGCCGGAGCTGGCGATCATCCTGATCGGCGGCAACGACGTCACCCACGTCTCGGCCCGCGCCGAGGCGGTCCGGCACCTCGCCGACGCGGTCCGCCGGCTGCGCGAGGCCGGCTGCAAGGTGGTCGTCGGCACCTGCCCGGACATCGGCGCCATCCAGCCGATCAAGCCGCCGCTGCGCTGGCTGGCCCGGCGCTGGAGCCGTCAGCTCGCCGCCGCGCAGACCGTCGCGGTGGTCGGTGCCGGCGGGCGCACGGTCTCGCTCGGCAACCTGCTCGGCCCGATGTTCGAGGCCGACCCGGCGCGGATGTTCGGCTCCGATCGTTTTCATCCGTCCGCGGAAGGGTACGCACGAGCCGCGGCCGTGATGATGCCGACGGTGATGGCCGCTCTCGGTGCCGACGACCGGCCCGCCGTGCCGGTCGCCGAGGGGATGCGTTCCCTGCCCGAGGCCGCCGACGAGGCGGTCCGCGCGCCGGGGACGGAGGTCAGCCCGGCACGGGCCGGCGGCCGGTGGGCACAGTTGCGCCGGCATCCCTGGTTCGGCGAGTCCCGCCACTGGTTCGGCCCTGGAAAGCCGGGCAGCGCGCCAGATGCCGTCCGGGCCGTAGGCTAGTGCCGAGAAGGATCATCGAAGTCGGCGGGACGCGAGGAGGCGGGACATGGCTGGGCTGCCGGAACGTCTGACCAAGGCCGCGGCCACGAGTCTGCTCGCCGGTGCGCTGGGCGGAGCTGCCCTGCTCGCCGGTGAGATGCTGGCCGCCAAGGCCCGCCGCTACGCGAAGCCGACCATGGGCCTCGCGCTGCGCACCTCGATGGGCCCGCTCAGTGCCCCACCGTTGCGGCTGGTGCTGCTCGGCGACTCGGCCGCGGTCGGGGTCGGCGTCGAGTGGCTCTCCGACACGGTCGGCGGCCAGCTGGCCCGGCTCGTCGCCGACGGCACTCCGGAGACCGGCCAGCGGCACGTGCTGCTCTCCAGCGTCGGCGTGGCCGGCTCCCGCTCGTCGGACCTGGCCACCCAGGTGGCCCGGGCGATGCTCGGCACCCGGCCGGACGTCGCGGTGATCCTGATCGGCTCGCAGGACGCCACCACCGCCCGCGCCCCGGAGGAGGCGGCCGGCCACCTCGCCCAGGCGGTCCGGCGGCTGCGCTCGGCCGGCGTCCAGGTGGTCGTCGGCACCTGCCCCGACCTGGGCGCGATGCGCTCGATGGCGCCGCCGCTGCGGCAGATCGCCGGGGTGCTCGGCCGGCGGATCGCGCGGGCGCAGGCCCGGGCGGTGGCCGAGGCCGGCGGCGTGGTGGTCGATCTCGCGGCGGAGACCGGTGCGGTGTTCCGCGCCGACGCCGGGACGCTCTGCTACGACGGCTTCCACCCGTCCGCGGACGGGAACCGGGTCTGGGCGCATGCGCTCTACCCAGCGGTGGCCAAGGCGGCCATGACCGGGGTGTGACGAATACACACTTCCGACCATGTTACCGATGGGTAAACTGAGCGGATGCCGGAAGCTGTCATCGTTGCCACTGCCCGCTCCCCGATCGGCCGCGCCCACAAGGGCTCGCTGAAGGATCTGCGCCCCGACGATCTCACCGCCACCATCGTCGACGCCGCGCTCAACAAGGTGCCCCAGCTCGACCGCACGCTGATCGAGGACCTCTACCTCGGTTGCGGCCTGCCCGGCGGTGAGCAGGGCTTCAACATGGCCCGCGTGGTCGCCACCAAGCTGGGCCTGGACGGCCTGCCCGGCGCCACCATCACGCGCTACTGCTCGTCGTCGCTGCAGACCACCCGGATGGCGTTCCACGCGATCAAGGCGGGCGAGGGCGACATCTTCGTCTCGGCCGGCGTGGAGACCGTGTCCCGGTTCGCCCGCGGCAGCTCCGACGGCCTGCCCTCGGCCGCGCAGGCGCTGGTCGGCGGCGGCTGGGAGAACTCGTACTTCGCCGACGCCCAGGCCCGCACCGCCGAGACCGCCAAGGGTGGCACCACCTGGCACGACCCGCGCGCGGACAACCTGACGCCGGACATCTACATCGGCATGGGCTACACCGCGGAGAACCTGGCGCAGATCAAGAACATCTCCCGGGAGGAGATGGACGAATTCGGCGTACGGTCGCAGAACCTCGCCGAGAAGGCCATCGCGAACGGCTTCTGGGCCCGCGAGATCACCCCGGTCACCCTCCCCGACGGCACCGTCGTGTCGAAGGACGACGGCCCCCGGGCCGGTGTCACGATGGACGCGGTCGGCGGGCTCAAGCCGGTCTTCCGCCCCGACGGCCGGGTCACCGCCGGCAACTGCTGCCCGCTCAACGACGGCGCCGCGGCGGTCGTGATCATGAGCGACACCAAGGCCCGGGAGCTGGGCATCACCCCGCTCGCCCGGATCATCTCCACCGGCGTCACCGCGCTCTCCCCGGAGATCATGGGCCTCGGCCCGGTCGAGGCGTCCAAGCAGGCGCTCAAGCGCGCCGGCATGACCATCGACGACGTCGACCTGGTCGAGATCAACGAGGCGTTCGCGGCCCAGGTCATCCCGTCCTACCAGGACCTGGGCATCCCGCTGGACAAGCTGAACGTGAACGGCGGCGCGATCGCGGTCGGCCACCCGTTCGGCATGACCGGCGCCCGCATCACCGGCACCCTGATCAACTCCCTGGACTGGCACGACAAGAGCATCGGCCTGGAGACGATGTGCGTCGGCGGCGGCCAGGGCATGGCCCTGATCATCGAACGCCTCAGCTGACCGGCCGCAGCCCTTCACTCCGGCCCGGCCCCGCGGCACCACGCCGCGGTTGGTTGGCCGCTGCGGGCTGGTCGGCCGCTCCGCTCCACCTGCGGCTCTTCAACTGCGGTTGGTGACACGTGCGGCTCTTCACCCGCGACCCTTCACCACGGGCCCGGCGCTCCCACAGGCGCCGGGCCCGTTCCGGTGCCGGGTAGGCTCGGCGAATGTCCGACTTCGCGACGGCGATCGACCGCCTCCTCACCCAGGTCCGACACTGGGAAGAGACCCGATGGACCGCGAAGATCAACGACAAGACCAAGGCCGATTTTGCGTACGGCCTGGTCCAGCGCCTCGCCGACCTGGCCGCCGAAGCGGAGCACCGTCCGTCCCGCGAGGTCCCCCGCCTCCACGACCTGGTCCTCCCCGACCAGCTGCGCGTAGTCGCCGACGACCTCCTGGCCGCCACCCCGCCCGACGAGGTGCTCGCCCGCGCCACCAAGGCCGCCGACGACCTCCGCTACACGATCTGACCCACACCCCCAGCCCCGCCTTTCGGTCTCCCGTGGTCAGGCCGGGCCGGACAGGGGCAGGCTGAGACTGGTCAGGCCGTCGACCGTGCGGAAGCCGGCCGCGGCGTAGAGGGTGAGCGCGGGACCGTTCTCCGGCTCGGTCTGCAACGAGATCCGCAGCGCGCCGGCCGCGCTCGCCTCCGCGACGACATGATCGAGAAGCGCCCGCCCGGCACCGCCCCGACGCCGGCCGGGCCGCACGAACAGGTCCCGGACCAGCCAGAACGTCGCCAACCGCAACGAAGCCGGCAGCACCGCGCTGGTGACGAACCCGACGCCGCCGCCGCCCCCGACGCCGTCGCCGACGCCGTCGCCGTCCTCGACCGCCAGGGCCGCCCGCAGCCGCCCCGCGCCCAACTGCTCCGAAAGCCAGGCCCCGGTCCGCCCGGGCTCGGCCCGCTCGCCGTAGTGAACGCGGTACTCATCGAAGAGCTCCGCCAACCGCCCGAACCCGGAATCCCCCGCCCGAACCCCCACGATCCTCACGCCCACCACCCCACCTCTGAACCATCATCGTCACGGCACTTGCCAGCCCCGAAACAGCCCTCATCGCCAGCCGAAACCGCGAGCCGCGGATGGGCCCGGACCCGGCAACCGGCTGGCGTGGGTCCTTTGAAACCGCAACCACCCTCGGACGTCGCCCTGGAGGGCTTTGCGTTCTGGGCGCGCCAGCGCCCTGCGAAGCCCGGAAGGGTCCCCGC
This sequence comes from Actinoplanes sp. L3-i22, assembly GCF_019704555.1. NCBI lineage: Bacteria > Bacillati > Actinomycetota > Actinomycetes > Micromonosporales > Micromonosporaceae > Actinoplanes > Actinoplanes sp. L3-i22. Next base: position 860,104 of record NZ_AP024745.1, on the reverse strand, counting down.
GGGAGCGACGATCAGTTATTGGCCGCAGCATAGGCAATGAAGAATTTGATCTTCAGGAGAGCGACCCGCACGGCCGAAATTGATCGGGCAAAGCGCAGGCCGGGCGGGCAAAGGCGCAGGCCGGCGGCGAAGGGTGACAACGGCAGCGCCCGGTCCGCGAGGCGGGCCGGGCGCTGATGGATCCGGTGCTGGTGGAGCTGGTGGAACTGGTGCTGGTGTTGAGGCTGGGGGCAACGCCCGGTCCGCGGGGAGGCGGGCCGGGCGTTGCGGGTGGCGTTGACCGACGAACCGTCAGTCGTCGCCCTGTAGATAGCTGAGCAGGCGCAGGATCTCGATGTAGAGCCACACCAGGCCGACCAGGATGCCGAACGCCGCGGTCCACGAGTATTTCCGCGGGAGGCCCTGGCGCACGCCCTCCTCGATCTCGTTGAAGCTCAGGATGAAGCTGAGCGACGCGACGACGATGCAGACCAGGCTGAAGATGTAGCCGAGCGGGCCGTTGTCGCGCAGGCCGGTGTTGACGTCGAACAGGGCCAGCACGAAGTTGACCAGCATGATCGCGACCAGGCCGCTGATGGCGCCGATCATGATGCGCTGGAACTTCGGGGTGGCGCGGATGACGCGGGACTTGTAGAGCGCGGCCATCAGGAAGAAGACGCCGAAGGTGGCGACCACCGCCTGTAGGACGATGCCGTCATAGCCCAGGATGTTCTGGTAGGTCTTGCTGATCATGCCGACGAACACGCCCTCGATCACCGCGTAGGCGATGACGAGTGCCGGGTTCGCGATCCGCATGAACGAGATGACCAGGCCGAGCACGAAGCCGACCATGGCCGCGCCGATCCAGGCGGCGAGGGTCAGGTCGTAGGGCACGAGGTTCCACGCGGCGACCGCGGAGATGCCGGTGATGCCGAGCAGAGTGACGGTCTTGACGACCACGTCGTCGATCGTCATCGGCTGCACAGCGGGCGGGGCGGCGGGGTAGCCCTCAGCGGTCGGGTACGGCTGACCGTAGCCCGGCTGACCGTAACCCGCGCCGGCCGGCCCGTATGGCCCGTACCCGGCCGTCCGCTCCCGCTCGGCCGCCTGGCCGAGGCGCGAGAGCACCGGGTTAGAAGTCTTCACTGTGTCCAGCCTCCCTTGGCACGTCAGAATGCCTGTCGCTCCAGAGTAAGCGCTCTTGGCCGGACTTGCCGCTCCCGGAAGCTGTGAGCAGGCTGAAAATGACAACTGTCATGGGTGCCGGACCAGGGTCAGTGGTAATCGGTCGGCAACAAACGCCCCAAAAAACGAGCGGCCGCGACGGAGAGTCGCGACCGCTTCGTTACGTGTGCCCGGGGCGGGTCTCGAACCCGCACGCCTGTTAGGGCAGCCGCTTTTAAGGCGGCCGTGTCTGCCATTCCACCACCCGGGCGGGCCTGCGAACACCGTAGCTGGTGCCGCCCGGGAGCGGGGAAGGGCCTGACGGCTACCGGGAGCCGGAGACGACCTTGTCGCCGGTCTTCTCCTCGGCCTTCGGCTTCGGCGCGACCGGCGGGGTCACCTCGATGAACTCCTCGCGCGGACGGTGCAGCTGGCCGAGGGCCACGGTCTCCCGCTTGAGGAAGAAGGCGAGCACCCAGTCGGCCAGCACCCGGACCTTGCGGTTGAACGACGGGATCCGGCTCACGTGGTAGAAGCGGTGCATCAGCCAGGCCGGGTAGCCCTTGACCTTGATGCCGTAGACGTGCGCGACACCCTTGTTCAGACCCAGGCCGGCGACGCCGCCGACGTGCTTGTGCCGGTACTCCTTCGGGGCACCGCCCAGGACGACCTGCGCGATGTTGTCGGCGAGCACCTTGGCCTGCCGGACCGCGTGCTGGGCGCTCGGCGAGCACCAGCCGCCCGGGTTGGTCAGGTCGGGGACCTGCGCGCAGTCGCCGGCCGACCAGGCGCCCTCGAGCACCTCGCCCTCCAGCGTCGCGACCTGCAGGGTGGGCAGGCAGTTGACGTGCCCGCGCGGGCCGAGCGGCAGGTCGGTCTGCTGCAGCATCGGCGACGGCTTGACGCCGGCCGTCCAGACCAGGGTCTCGGCGCGGAACGAGCCGCCGTCGGAGAGCTCGATCTGGCCGTCGACGCAGGAGTTGAGGAACGTGTCCAGCCGCAGGTCGATGCCGCGGGCGGCGAGCTGACGGGCGGCGTACGCACCCATCTGCGGGCCGACCTCGGGCAGGATCCGGTTGGTCGCCTCGACCAGGATGAAGTGGACCTCCTTCGGGTCCAGCTCCGGGTAGTACTTCAGCGCGTCGGCGACCACGTCCTGCATCTCGGCGAGCGCCTCGATGCCGGCGAAGCCACCGCCGACGAAGACGAAGTTCAGCGAGGCCTTGCGCACCTCCGGGTCCGGCGTCACGGCGGCGACGTCGAGCCGGTCGAGGATGTGGTTGCGCAGGTAGATGGCCTCACCGATGGTCTTGAGGCCGATTCCCATCTCGCTGAGGCCGGGGATCGGGAGAGTCCGCGAGACCGAGCCGGGCGCCACGATGATGTGGTCGTAGGCCATCTCGTACGACGGGCCGTCGATCGGCTGAATGGTCACGGTCTTGTTGGCGTGCTCGACCTTGGTGACCTCACCGGAAACGATGCGGCACTTCTTCAACTCACGGCGCAGCGGCACAACGGCGTGGCGCGGCGAGATGTTACCGGCCGCTGCCTCGGGCAGGAACGGCTGATAAGTCATGTGCGGCACGGGGTCGATGACAACGACCTCGGCGTGGTTCCGGTTCAGCTTCTTGGAGAGGCGAAGGGCCGTGTACAGCCCGACGTGGCCAGCTCCTACGACGACTATGCGCGGCGGATTCACGCCACCCATTGTCGCTCGCTAAGGGCAGTTCATGCGTCGTTCTGTGACCATCGCAACCTTGAAAGTCAAGTGTCCAACGACACATAAACTGCCCGAAATTCAGGTACGCCTGGTAAGGCGGACCAAAAGAACTGTCACACCCGTCGCAGCAGCCAATCCCACCAATGTGGCCAATTGGAACGCACCACCATCAAGATCTGCGGTGAGGCCCAGTGCGAGCACCGTCAGCACCGCGGAGATCAGGACGACGACCAGTGCCCGGCCCAGCCAGAGGCCCGGCACGTCGAGGTTGACGACCGCGTCGTACGGCAGGACGGCGGCCAGCGCGGTGAGTGTGTGACCGAGATAGAGCAGGGTGGCGATGGCGATGACCCGCCAGAGCGCGACCCGGGAGTCGTAACCGGCCGTGTCGATCAACCAGCCGGCCACCACGACCAGCGCGGCGAACGTGGCGCCCCGGCCCCGCGGGGCGAGCGCCGGCCAGACCGCGATCACCAGCAGCGGCACGACGAACTGGCTGGCCACCAGTCCGATCGGCCAGGCGACCGCGACGGCGAGCAGGCCGGCCAGCGCGATGCCGCAGCGCACCAGCACCGGCACGACGGTGGCGCGGCGCACCACGGTGGGGATCCGGCTGAGCCGCCGGAGCAGACCGGTCAGCATGTCAGCGCCCCCTCGGCGCGGCGGCCATCCGGGCCACGTCGCGCAGCACCAGGTCGAGACTGCCGGCGCCGGCCCAGGTGACCACCGGAACGCCGTGCTCGCGGAGCCGGCCCAGCACGTTCTCCCGCTCGATCCGCCACAGCCGGGTGGCGAGCGGGGTCCACTGGTTGCGGACCGGCGGGGCGGTCTCCTCGGGCAGCGTGTCGATCGCGACCACGAACCGGCCGGCCTGGGTGAGCTGGGCCAGCATGTCCGCGGCGCGCGGGTCGAGCAGCGGGGTGAGCACCGCGACCAGCGCGGACGTCGAGATGTGGTGGGCGCCGAGGGCGGGCTCGTACTCCTCGTCGACCGGATCGGCCCGGACGTCGAGCAGCCACTCCAGGACCGTCAGGTACTGCCGGCGGCCGGAGCCGGGGCGCAGGCGGCGGGCGGTCGCGCCGTACTCCAGCAGCGACACCCGGTCGCCGCGGTGCAGGTAGTGCTCGGAGATCGCGGCGGCGGCGCGGACCGTGGTGTCCAGCACCGAGGCGCTGCCGCCGACCCCGCCGGACTTGCCGACCTCGCCGAGCAGGTCGAGCAGGATCAGCACCTCGGCGTCCCGGTCCGAGAGGGTGGACGCCACGTGCAGGTCGCGGGTGCGCAGCGAGACCCGCCAGTCGATCCGGCGCAGCCGGTCACCGGGGGCGAACTGGCGCACCCCGGCGAGCTCGCCGCCCTCGCCCAGCCGGCGCGAGCGGTGCGCGCCGACCAGACCGGCCGCGGCCGGCATCGCCTCGGTGGCCTTGAACGGCTCGGTGACCGGGTAGACCCGGACCCCACGGGCCGGGGTGACCACCGGGCGGCAGGCCAGCAGGCCGCCGCAGGCCGCGGCGCGGGCCGCGGCCGGGCCGACGTCCAGCCGGCCCCAGCGCAGCGCCTCGCCGGGCAGGTCGATCGCGGCCCAGCCGTCGGACGGCACGGTGATCGCGAACGGCCGGTCGGCGTGCTCCAGGCGCAGCCACGGCGACGTCCGGGTCCGGACCACGACCAGGTCGTACCCGAGCGCGTCGGCGTTGGCCACGGTCAGCCCGGCCTGCACCGCCCCGCCCTCGACCAGGTGCGTCTCGTCGGCCGTGATGGTCACCTCGGGCACCGACTCCGGCCGGCGGCGCAGGTGCAGCGCCGCCCCGATCGCGAACGGGGCGGCCAGCAGCACCAGGTCGACCCGGCCGAGCGCCACACCGAGCAGCATCAGCAGGCCGGTGAGCAGCACCGAGCGGCCGAGCGCACGGGTCGGCGCCCAGCTCGGAGCGGCCGGTTCAGTCATGCCGCGCGTACGTCGGAAGCGCTCCGCTGGCCGGGGCCGGCACCGCGCTGAGCACCTCCTGCACCACGAACGCCGGGTTCACCTGGCGCAGCCACATCTCCGGGCGCAGCGTGATCCGGTGGGCCAGCGCCGGCACCGCGACGTCCTTGACGTCCTCGGGGACGACGTAGTCCCGCCCGGCCATCGCGGCCCGCGCCCGGGCCAGCAGCAGCAGGGCCAGCGAGCCACGCGGCGACGAGCCGACCAGCACCGCGTTGTGCTCGCGGGTGGCGGCGGCCAGCGAGACGATGTAGCGGCCGATCGAGTCCTCGACCGCGACCGACTCCAGCGCGGCCTGCATGATCTGCAGGGTCTGCGCGTTCACCACCGGGGCCAGCTGGGACTCCTCCTGGCGGCGCGACATCCGGCGGCGCATGACCTCCCACTCCTCGTCGGCGGTCGGGTAACCGAACGACACCCGGAGCAGGAACCGGTCGAGCTGGGCCTCGGGCAGCGGGTACGTGCCCTCGTACTCGATCGGGTTGGCCGTCGCCAGCACGTGGAACGGCGGGTCCAGCCGGTAGGTCACGCCCTCGACCGAGACCTGCTTCTCCTGCATCGCCTCGAGCAGGGCGGACTGGGTCTTCGGCGGGGTCCGGTTGATCTCGTCGGCCAGCAGCATGTTGGTGAAGACCGGGCCGGCCCGGAACGCGAAGTCGCCCTTGCGCTGGTCGTAGAGGAACGAGCCGGTCACGTCGGCCGGCAGCAGGTCGGGGGTGAACTGCAGGCGCCGGAAGTCGAGCCCCAGCGCCTGGGCGAAGGAACGTGCGGTCAGCGTCTTGCCGAGCCCGGGCAGGTCCTCGAGCAGGACGTGCCCGCCCGCCAGGATGCCGGCCAGCACCAGCTCGAGCGACTCCCGCTTGCCGACCAGGACGGTGTTCACGGCGTCGAGCACCGCCTCGGCCAGGCGCCCGACCTCGTACGGGGGAATGGCCTGTACGCCTGTCTGCGTCACCGGCGCACCTTTCTCACAGTCGTTCCATCGCTTGTACGTACGTCTCCAGGTCCCGCGTCTTCAGCCCGTGCCGGCCGGGGTCGGAGAGTACCGCCCAAGCCGGTTCGCCGAGCAATTCCCGGGCGCGGCGCGGGTCACCGGCCCGGGTGATGCCGTGCCGCAGCCGCAGCCGCTCGTCCGCGAGTTCGCCGAGCACCGGCAAGACGTTACGCGCATAGGTGTCCGAGTCGGAGTGTGCCGTGTCCAGAGTTCGCTCCCAGCGGCGGACTGTGGCACGCAACGTGTCAGCGGTCCGGGCCGACGTCTTGCCGCCGCCGATCCCGCCGCGCACCGCCCGGGGCGGCCGGACCGCCGCGGCCGCCATCGTGATCAGGCGCAACCCGACCAGCAGGGCGATCACCAGCAGCAACGAGACGTGGATCGAGCCGGCCCGCAGCGCGGCGACCACCACGACCGTGGCCGCGGCGACCAGGGCCACGTTGCCGGCGATCCGGAGGGCCGGGGAGCGGCGCCGCTTCGGTTTCGGGACCGACGCCGGGACCGGCGCCGCGGTCATCTCGAAGAGATCGCTCAACCCGCCGTCGCTCATGACACCCCCGCTCCCAGGTCGGCGCGCAGGCGCTCCAGGGCATACCGGGCCTGCTGGCGCATCTGGTCGTCGACGGTGTGCGTGGCGTACCGGGCCTCCCGGTACACCTCCATCAGCGCGGCCAGCACGGCCGCGTCCACCCGCTGCTCGGCGAGCAGCCGGCTGATCAGGTCGGTCGGGCTGTCGCCGGGGTGCCGCGGGGTGCCGGCCTCGGCGGCCGCCTGCTCCAGGCGCACCCAGCAGGCGATCACCGCGCGGCGCGGGTCACGGTCGGTGTCGGAGAGCTCCTCCAGGCCCGCGTCCAGCGCGGCGACCAGGTCCTCCGCGGTGTTCGCGGCGCGGCGCGGGCCCCGGCGGCCGGTGCGGTTCTTCCGGCGGCGGTTGGCATCGCGCAGCAGCGCGAAGACCAGCACGATCACCATCGCGACCACCAGGAACGCGAGCAGGACCGTGGTCAGCGTGCCGAGCCAGTCGGGCAGGCCACGGGCGGCCTCGACCGGGGTCTCGGTCGGCGGGATCGCGGACGGGTTCGGGGTCGGTGGCAGCAGGGGGGCCTGCGTGGTCGGCGTGGTCGACGTCGGGGTGATCCGGTCCAGCTGGGGCGCCGAGCGGGTGGCGGCCAGCGAGGTCACGAAGAGCAGCCCGATGACGGCGACCAGCGGCCACCAGCGGCGCAGTTGTGCGAGGTCCATGCGGGCTAGATCAGATCCGTGACTCGAAGCGGGATTCGGACAGGCGCATCATGCCAGGCCCGCCAGAGCCTTGGCACGTGTGAACACCACGTCGAGCATGTCGGGGGTGAGCCGGCCGGTGAAGGTGTTCTGCTGACTGACGTGGAAACAGCCGAGCACCGGGGGCACGCCGGGCAGGTGGACCTCGGCGCCGTGCCCGAATTTCGGACGCGGGACGGGGGGCTTCACGCCGTACGCCGATCGCATCGCCGGCCACCAGGCGGCCCAGGCGAAGGCACCCAGGGTGACCACCGCCCGCAGGGTGGGTTTGATCAGTTCCAGCTCGCGGCGGACCCAGGGGGCGCAGGTGTCGCGCTCGGCCGGCGTGGGCTTGTTGTCCGGCGGCGCGCACCGCACCGCCGCGAAGATCCGGGTGTGCCGCAGCTCGAGGCCGTCGTCGGCGGCGACGCTGGTCGGCTGGTTGGCCAGGCCGGCCCGGTGCAGGGCGGCGAACAGCACGTCGCCGGAGCGGTCGCCGGTGAACATCCGGCCGGTGCGGTTGCCGCCGTGCGCGGCGGGGGCCAGGCCGAGGATCGCGATCGAGGCGCCGGCCGGGCCGAAGCCCGGTAGCGGGCGGCCCCAATAGTCCTGGTCGCGGAACGACGCCCGCTTGACCCGGGCCACCTCGGTGCGCCACTCGACCAGCCGTGAACAGGCAAAACAATCCGCGATGCGGGCGTCGAGCACGCTCAGCGAGGCGGCCTCGGCCGCCTGTGCGACAACCCCCTGAGGGGTACGCGGTGAGGACTCGGACGGTTGCACCCGCTCAGCACAACATCTCCGCCGCGCCGGGATGCAACCGGGGGCGGCGTCCCAGGCCCGGAACGCCGCCCCCGATCGAGCACTTGTTACTTCGGCGACTTCACGCAGAGCAGGTACTTGTCCTTGGCGCCGGACGGGCTCGACAGGATCGCCGGGTCCTTGTCCGCCTCGGTGAAGTAGGTGTCACACGCGGTGCTGTTCACGTCGCTGATGCCGGCGACCCGGCCGACGACCACGAACTTGGCCTTCGAGTCGCCGCAGTCGACGATGTCGGCCTCGGTCTCGGTCTCCTTGTCGGAGAGCTTGTCGCTGACCGAGATGCAGTCGCCGACCTTGGCGTCCTTGGTCGGGTCGCCCCCACCGAACGCCGAGAGCACGCCGAACTTGATCACGCCGAACACCACGGCGATCGCGATCACGCCGAGGATGCTGAGGGCCTTCTTGCCGGCGCCACCGGACTTGGCCGGCGGGCCGACCGGGGCCGGCGGCGGGAAGCCCGCGGCACCGGGCGGCGGGTAGGCGCCGGGGGCCGGGTACGCGCCGGGGGCACCGGCGTTCGGCGGCGGGTACGCACCCGGAGCGCCGGCGTTCGGCGGCGGGTATGCGGCGCCGCCCGCGTTCGGCGGGGGGAAGGCCTGGCCGCCGGGAACCGGCTCAACCGGGTTAGACATCGATGATTCCTTTCGCGGACGAACTGCGTCCGGTCGTTTGGCAGGCGAGAATAACGACCGGTGGGAGTGTCGCGCGACCCCGTTCTAGCTGGGGTTATCGGAAAATGCTCAGGAAGCGCTGTGACTTTGCTGGGAAAATCACACGGCGTGTGCGGGCGGGCCACGCACGGGCAGCGAAAACTGGCCGAACGGGGGCGAAGAGCTGCCCGTTCAGGCCACAACCAGGGTTGCTTGACTCAGCTCGCGGCCAAGCCGAACGCGATGCCGTCCAGGATGTCGTGCTCCGAGGCGATCACGGTGTCGTGGCCCGAGCGCTCCATGATGATCCGCATGATCAGCGCGCCCGCGCCGATCACGTCGGCCCGGCCCGGGTGCATCACCGGCAGGGCCAGCCGCTGCTCGACGGTCATCGCCAGCAGCTCGGCGGTGACCCGGTCGACCGCCGCGCGGCTGATCTCGCTGTGGTGGATCCGGTCCGAGTCGTATTCCGGCAGGTCGTGCGCCAGCGCCGCGACCGTGGTGACCGTCCCGGCCAGCCCGACCAGGGTGCGCGCCGACGGGCCGGAAACGGCCGCGAGAGCCGTGTCGACGGCCGCCGTCACGTCCTTCGTCGCGGCCGCCAGTTCCTCGGCGCCGGGCGGGTCGGAGTGCAGGTGCCGCTCGGTCATCCGGACACAGCCGATGTCGACCGAGAGGGCCCGCTCGACGGTGTCCGTGCCGGTGACGAACTCGGTGGAGCCGCCGCCGAGGTCGAACACCAGGAACGGGCCCGGGGCGGTCAGGCCCTTGACCGCGCCGAGGAAGGAGAGCGTGGCCTCCTCCTCGCCGGTGATCACCTCCGGGTCGACGCCGAGGACGCCGCGGACCATGTCCCGGAAGTCCTGCGCGTTGGACGCGTCGCGCGAGGCGGAGGTGGCACACATCCGTACGGCGACCGCTTTTGATCTCGCAATTTCGGCGGCGTAGCCGACCAGCGCCACCCGGGTGCGCTCGATCGCGGCGGGGGCCAGCATGCCGGTCCGGTCGACGCCCTCGCCCAGGCGGACGATCTCCATGGTGCGCACGACGTCGGTCAGCCGGTCGCCGTCGACGTCCGCGATCAGCAGGCGGACGGCGTTGGTCCCGCAGTCGATGGCGGCGACCCTCATAGGTGCAGCAGCATTCTCGTGTTCCCCAGGGTGTTCGGCTTGACCCGTTCCAGGTCCAGGAACTCGGCGACGCCCTCGTCGTACGACCGCAGCAGCTGCTCGTAGACGGCGTGCGGCACCGGCGCCCCGTCGATCTCGGTGAACCCGAACGAGCCGAAGAACCGGGTCTCGAACGTCAGGCAGAAGACCCGGCGCACGCCCAGCTCACGGGCCTGATCGAGGAGCGCGGCGACGATCTGGTGACCGAGCCGCTGGCCACGCCGGCTCGGGTGCACCGCGACCGTGCGGATCTCCGCCAGGTCCTCCCACATCACGTGCAGGGCGCCGCAGCCGACCACCGAGCCGTCCGCCTCGTCGGTAGCCACCCAGAACTCCTGGACGGACTCGAAGAGCGTCACGGTCGCCTTGCTGAGCAGCCGGCGATCGGTGGTGTACGTGTCGACCAGCGACCGGATCGCCCGCACGTCCCCGGTCCGGGCCCGCCGGATCATCATTCGTCCGGTTGCGGCTTGACGCAGGGACCGTCGATCCACCACGGCTCGACCGCGTCCCGCACCTCGTCGCCGAACGGGTTCACCCCGCGGCCCGCGGCGAGCGCGTGACCGAGATGGACATGCAGGCACTTCACCCGGTCCGGCATCCCGCCGGCCGAGACGTTACGGATCTCCGGCACGTCGTCGATGGCCTGGCGACGGTCCAGGTAGTCCTGATGCGCCTTCGCGTAGTGCGCCGCCAGCTCCGGATCGGTGCTCAGGCGCTCCTGCATGTCCCGCATCACGCCGGCCGACTCCAGCCGGCTGCACGCGGCTGTGGCGTGTGGACAGGTCAGGTAGTACATCGTGGGGAACGGGGTGCCGTCGGCCAACCTGGGGGCGGTCTCCACCACGTCCGGGTTGCCGCACGGGCAGCGGTGCGCGATCGCCCGGGTGCCGCGGGGTGGGCGGCCGAGCTGGGCCGCCACGATGTCGAGATCGGCGGGGTCTGGTGCATCCATCAGTTCGAGGGCTCCGCGTCTGCGGCTCGGACGCTGTTCCACAGCGTGTCGTACCAGCGGTCCGGGACGGCCGCCGGGGCTTTCTGGTCGGATTCGCGGGCCGCGGCGCCCGGGTCGTCGAAGACCAGCAGGGGCGCCTCGCCGCGACGGACGTAGTAGAGCTCCTTGCGGGCCTGGATCCGGATGTACTCCGGATCGCGCCACTTCTCCAGCTCCTGGGCCGTCTTCGCGATGTCGGCGCGCTGCGCGGCCTGGGCCCGCTCCAGCTGGGCGATCTCCGACTCCTGCTGCAGGTACACCCGGATGGGGTACGTGTAGGCCAGGGCCAGGACCACGAAGACCGCGAGCAGGATGGTGGCCCGGCCGGTCAGCGCGCGGGGGCGGGGCGCCTCGGTCCGCTTGGCGTTGGGGCCGCCGGACTGCGAGGTGCGGCGGGAGCCGGTCGGCCGCGCGGTGCGCGACGTCGGCACCCGGACGGTCGGGCGGGCCTCGATCCGGATCGCACCGGTGTCACGCGTGCGGGACGTGCCGGGGCGGCCACTCGCGCCACCCGAACGACGGGACGGGCCCTGACCGCTCGGCATGCGACGCTGTGTCATCTCCACCCCTCCCCACGACCGTCACGGATTGTGGCACCCGAACGGGGTCGGGTGCCACACACCATGATTGTCGCTCGGGTCTTAGCCGACCCGGTAACGCGGGAACGCACCCGCGCCGGCGTACCGCGCGGCGCTCTCCAGCTGCTCCTCGATGCGCAGCAGCTGGTTGTACTTGGCGACCCGGTCCGAACGGGCCGGTGCGCCGGTCTTGATCTGGCCGGAGCCGACCGCGACCGCGAGGTCGGCGATCGTGGTGTCCTCGGTCTCACCGGAGCGGTGCGACATCATCGTCTTGAAACCGGCCCGGTGGGCCAGGTCCACGGCGTCCAGCGTCTCGGTGACCGAGCCGATCTGGTTCACCTTGACCAGGACCGCGTTGCCGGCCGCCTCGGCGATGCCGCGGGCGATGCGCTGCGGGTTGGTGACGAACAGGTCGTCGCCGACGATCTGGATCTTGGTGCCGAGCTCCTCGGTCATCGCGCTCCAGCCGGCCCAGTCGTCCTCGGCCAGCGGGTCCTCGATGGAGACGATCGGGTAGTCGGCGGCGAGCTTCGCGTAGTACGCGATCATCTCGTCGGTCGACTTCGGGGAGCCCTCGAAAACGTACGCCCCGTCCTTGTAGAACTCGGTCGCGGCGACGTCCATGGCCAGCACGATGTCGCTGCCCAGGGAGAAGCCGGCGGCCTCGACGGCCTCCGCGATCAGGTCCAGCGCGGCGGCGTTGGCCGGCAGGTTCGGCGCGAAGCCGCCCTCGTCGCCCAGGCCGGTGGAGAGGCCCTTCTTCTTCAGGACCGACTTCAGCGCGTGGTAGACCTCGGCGCCGGTACGCAGCGCCTCGCGGAAGGTCGGCGCGCCGATCGGGGCGATCATGAACTCCTGCACGTCGACGTTCGAGTCGGCGTGGGCGCCACCGTTCACGATGTTCATCATCGGAACCGGCAGCAGCGCGGCGTTCGGGCCGCCGATGTAGCGGAACAGCGGGAGCTCGGCGGAGAGCGCGGCGGCCTTCGCGACGGCCAGCGAGACGCCCAGGATCGCGTTGGCGCCCAGCTCCGCCTTGGTGTCGGTGCCGTCCAGGTCGAGCATCTTCTGGTCGATCAGGCGCTGCTCGCTCGCCTCGTAACCGATCAGCTCGTCGGCGATCTTGTCCTCGATGTTGGCGACCGCCTTCTCGACGCCTTTGCCGAGGTACCGGCCCTTGTCGCCGTCACGCAGCTCGTGGGCCTCGAACGCGCCGGTGGAGGCGCCGGACGGAACCGCGGCGCGGCCGACGGTGCCGTCGTCCAGGCCGACCTCGACCTCGACGGTCGGGTTGCCCCGGGAATCCAGGATCTCGCGGGCGACGATCGCTTCAATGGTGGCCATTTGTGGTGTCGCTCCCTAAGCGTTGTACGAATACCGTTTCGGTCCGCGACCCTGCGGGCCGACCACGCCTGTGAGCGTATCGAGCCGACCGGCCGCGCGTTCGGCCGCCCGCCCAACTTCACCGGCCGGTATGTCTCACAACCGCGCCCGGCCTGCCGAAACAGTGGGCACTATGAGCAGCAGCCTGTTTCCCGAGGACGGCTCACGCGTCGAGATGGAGGCCGGTGGCGATATCCACCCCGGCGTCCGGGTCGTGACCGCCACCCCCGCGGCCGTGACCGTCTCGCTTCCCCGTGCCCACGTGCCGCTGATCGGCTCCACGGTGACCCTGCGCTGGTCGGCCGCGCCGCGCGGCCGTTACCAGGTGGCCGCCGCGGTGGCCGCGATCGACGAGAACCGGGTCGACCTGCGTTTCGTGGGCGATCCGGAGATCACCCAGAACCGGCTCTACGTGCGCGGCGGCGGCGGTGAGCCGATCGTGATGACCCGGTCCGGCCACCCGGACATCATCGGCTGGATCCACGACATCAGCGAGCGGTCGGTACGCGCCCACTTCACCGACGTCGAGGTGCGGCCGGGTCACGAGGTGGCGCTCCGGGCCCAGCTCGGACCGGACGTGGTGGAGGTGACCGGCACGGTGACCAAGGCCAGCGCGATGCGCCAGCAGGTGCCGGTCCGGGGGCCGTTGTCGGTCGAGATGGTGGCCCTCTACGACCCGTCGGAGTCGGACGCGAAGATCATTCGACGTTATGTCATGCGGCATCAACTGCTGATGCGTACCAAAACCGCCGAGTCGGCCTGAACAAACGGCAGACGAACAATTCCATTATCCCGGCCCGGCGGCTTTCCGTGAATGCTTTCCCGGCCGCCGCTCAGACCCCGAGCAGCCCCCGCAGGTGACGCGGCGGCGGCGACCCGTGCGCGAGCATCGCGTCGTGCCAGGCCTTCGGGGTCGCGCCGAACGGGCGGGCCGCCGCGATCGCCGCGATCTCGGTCCAGCCCACGAAGTACGTCGACAGCTGGGTCGAGGTGAGCAGCGCGCGACGCCACTTCCCGGCGGCCTCGCCCTCCTCCTGGAAGCCACGCCCGGTCATCAGCTCCATCGCCTCGGCCTCGGCCAGCCCGTCGCAGTGCACCAACTGGTCGATGATCGCGTTCAGGCTCATCCGCAGCTGCATCTTGAGCTGCTGCAGCCGGACCGGTGCCCCGCCGAAGCCGAGGCCGGCCATCACCTCCTCGGCGTAGACCGCCCAGCCCTCGACGAACGGCCCGGACCAGCCCAGCGCCCGCACCGGGCTGCTCCCCCGGAACCGCCGGGCGTGCGCCAGCTGCAGGAAGTGACCCGGCATCGCCTCGTGGACCGTGAGGTTCCGGATCATCTCGTCGTTGTACTCCCGGTAGAAGCTGCGGACCCGCTCGGCCGGCCAGCCGGCCGGGGCCGGCGCGATGCAGTAGAACGTCGGCACGTCCGCGGTCTCCAGCGGCCCGGGCGGGTCGCAATAGGCCACCGCGACGCCGCGGGCGAACTCCGGCATCTCCTCGATCACGCACGGATCGTCCACCAGCGACACGATGTCGTGCCGCCGGACGAACTCGATCGCCTCGTCCATCGTGCCCTTGGCCAGGCCGACGATCGTGGTGTTGTCCGGGTGCCGCTCGGCGATCGAGTCCAGCGCGCGGCGCACGGTCGCGTCGTCGGCCGGGCCACCGACCATCTCGGCAGCGAGGGCCCGCAGCTCCTCGCCGACCCGGTCCAGATTCGCCCGGGCGCGGGAGAGCACCTCGGCGGCGGAGAGCTCGGTGTCCAGCGTGTGCCAGAGCCGGGCCTCCCACAGGGGCCGGCCGAGCCGCGGGTCACGGCCGGGCTCGCCGGTCTCCAGCTGCCGCCGCAGCCAGCCGTCGAACTCGCCGAGCGCCGCCAGCGCCGCCGCGGCGACCGGCTCGACCGCGTCACGCAGCCCCGGCTCCTGCGCCAGCAGCACCGGCACCTCGTCGCGGATCAGCCCGGCCGTGCCGGTGAACTGGCCGGCCGCGGTCTCGGCGTGGACCCGCGGCACGTCCCGCAGCACGGCCCGGGCGGTGGCCAGCGCGTCCGGCAGCGCGGCGAGCCGGCCGCGCAGGCTCGCCAGCCGCTCGGCGGGCGGCGCGAACGGGCGGGACAGCAACCCGTGCAGCAGCGGCCCGGGATTGTGCTCCAACGGGTTCCACTCGTGCTCGCGCACGTCGGTGAACTCGAACAGGCGCCGTTCCACCTGGGCGCTCAGGATGGCGTGATCCACCTGCTCCTCGGGGGCGAGGGCGTCGGCGTCGACCCCGCTGAGCGCGTCGGCGGCGTCACGCAGCATGGCGACCCGGGCCTCGACCGCGGTGGCGGAGAAGTCGGGCAGGCGGTCGTCGAAGCGATGGTCCCCCGCGTTGAGGGCCGTCACGGGGTCGCTCTCCAGCAGAGCGTCGGCGATGCGCTCGGCGAGCGGTACGAACTCCGGCATGCCGAGAAAACTACTCGGAGGGTCGGACTTTTTCCGTCGCTTCCGGCTCGGGCGCCGCTTCCTCCGCCGCGCGCACGGCTTCGCCGTACGCCAAAGTGGCTTTTCGCAGTTGACCCTCGGGGTCGAGGCCCGCCTCGCGGGCCTCCGCGACCAGCCGCAACAGCGCCTCGCCGAGATCGTCGCCGGTCGGCAGCGGCACGTCCAGGCCGCCCCGCGCGGTCCGCTGCAGGATCTTCGCGGCCAGCGCGAGCGCCGGCTGGCTCAGCGCGACACCGTCCAGAACGGAGTCGCGCGACTTCTCCTCGCGCTTGATCCGGTCCCAGTTCGCGGTGATCTCCTCGAGGTCCTCGACGCGCTCACCGGCGAAGACGTGCGGATTGCGGCGGATCATCTTCTCCACCAGGATCCCGGCGACGTCGTCGACGTTCCACGCCCGGCCGTCCGGCAGCTCCTCGGCCAGGCGGGCGTGCAGCACGATCTGCAGCAGCACGTCGCCCAGCTCCTCGCGGAGCTCGTCGAGGTCGTCGCGCTCGATCGCGTCGTACGCCTCATAGCTTTCCTCTAACAGATAAGGCGCGAGCGTACGGTGGGTCTGCGCCCGTTTCCACGGATCGCCACCCGGCGAGACCAGCCGATCCATCACCGCGACCGCGTCCAGCAGGCGCGCGCCGGGCGGGTCCCAGCTGCCGTACATCAGCTCCAGCTCGGCCAGCCCCGGCTCGCGGGCCAGCCGCAGCCCCAGCTGGCGGGCGAACGGCTGATCGCCGTGCGGCCCGGCCAGCCAGACCGCGAGCGGCGCGTCGCCGATCGCGTCGAGCAGCCCCTGCGCGTCGGTGTCCAGCACGGTCACCGGCACGCCGGCCACCCGCAACGCCATCGCCTGCTCGGACTCGGCGGCCGCGAAGACCGGGCCGGCGCGCAGGGTGTCCCACGCCTCGGCGGTCAGCAGCCCGGCCGGCAGCCGCGGCGAGGTGACCAGCAGAACGATCCGGGCGCTCAAGAGACGTCGGAGACCGGAACGGCCGAGTCGTCGCCCACCGGCGCCGCGACGATCTGGTAGACCGACTTGGTCCGCTGGTTCTGCAGGCCGTAGAAGCCCAGCTCCAGCGGCAGGTAACGGGGGTTGACGGTGACGTCCAGCGGACCGGCCACCTCGTGCACCTCGTTGCGCGCGGCGACCGCGGACTGCAGGTCCTTCGTCACGGCGGCCGGCAGGGTGCTCTTGAACGCGTCGAAGGTGGTGCCCTCCTGCAGCGCGTTGTTCGCGTTGAGCCGCTGGAAGGCGTCCTGGAGATCGGCGTCGGTGAGCGCGGCCGGCGCGGTGATCGACTGCTCGACCGCGTAGAGCAGCGCGTAGTACTGCGTGTAGAGCCGCACGTACTCGGCCTTGGCGGGCAGCCGGAGCCGGGTGGCGAACTCGTCGAACGGCAGGTTCGGCGGCATCTCCGCCTGGTGCCGGGCCGCGACCCGCTTCATCAGGTCCGCGCCGACCAGCACGTTGACGACGTCGGTCCGGGTGATCGGCATGGCGGTGGCGCCGTTCAGCGCGGTCTGGGCGTCGTCCCAGACCGCCTGGACCCGCGTCTCGGTGATCCGGGTGTCGCCGATGTAGGCGGCCACGGACGATTCCGAGCGGCAGGCGGACAGACCGGTCACCGCGACACACGCGACGACGGCCATGGATGCGAGTCGGCGGCTACGCTGCATGGTCAACACCTTCTCACGATCAATGTGATCCGTCACACCCGGGCCGGGACCGGCGCGTCGCCGAGGACGTCCTTCAGCAGCTGGCCGCACCACTGCAGCAGCGCCTGATCCCGCAGCGGCTCGCCGCCCACCCGCCGGGTCGCCGGGCGCGGGACGCTGACCTGGTCGTTCGCCGTCTTGTAGACCGAGTCCGGGTGATAGCGCTTGAGCCGCATCTGCTTCGAGTCCAGCAGGCTCAGCGGCGAGAAGCGGATGTGCTTGCCCTGCATCGAGACGTCGGTCAGGCCGTACGCCCGGGCCAGCTGACGGAACCGGGCGACCGCGATCAGGTTGACCACCGGGGCGGTCGGCTCGCCGTACCGGTCGGTCATCTCGGCGATGACCTCCTCCAGCCGCGCGTCGTCGCGGGCCTCGGCGAGCTTGCGGTACATCTCCAGCCGCAGCCGCTCGACCGCGATGTACTCGGTCGGCAGGTGCGCGTCGATCGGGAGGTCGATCTTGACCTCGGGCGCTTCCTCGTCGGGGCGCTCGCCCTTGAACGCGCTGACCGCCTCGCCGACCATCCGCACGTACAGGTCGAAGCCGACGCCCTCGATGTGGCCGGACTGCTCGCCGCCGAGCAGGTTGCCGGCGCCGCGGATCTCCAGGTCCTTCATCGCCACGTACATGCCGGCGCCGAGCTCGGTGTGCTGGGCGATGGTGGCCAGCCGCTCGTGGGCGTGCTCGGTGAGCGGCTTCTCCCGGGGGTAGAGGAAGTACGCGTACGCCCGCTCGCGGCCCCGGCCGACCCGGCCGCGGATCTGGTGCAGCTGGGACAGGCCGAGCAGGTCGGCCCGCTCGACGATCAGGGTGTTGGCGTTCGGGATGTCGATGCCGGACTCGACGATCGTGGTGCAGACCAGGACGTCGTACTCCTTCTCCCAGAAGCCGACCATCACCTTCTCCAGCTGCTCCTCGCTCATCTGCCCGTGCGCCACCGCGATCCGCGCCTCGGGCACCAGCTCGCGCAGCCGGCGCGCCGCCCGGTCGATCGACTCGACCCGGTTGTGCAGGTAGAAGACCTGGCCGTCGCGGAGCAGCTCACGGTGGATGGACGCGGCCACCTGCTTGTCGTCCTGGGCGCCGACGTACGTCAGCACCGGGTGACGCTCCTCCGGCGGCGTCGCGATGGTCGACATCTCCCGGATGCCGGTGATCGCCATCTCCAGGGTCCGCGGGATCGGGGTGGCCGACATGGTCAGCACGTCCACCGACGCGCGCAGTGCCTTGAGCTGCTCCTTGTGCTCGACGCCGAACCGCTGCTCCTCGTCCACGATGATCAGGCCGAGGTTCTTGAACTTGGTGGACTTGGCCAGCAGCCGGTGCGTGCCGATCACGATGTCCGCGGTGCCCCCGGCGGCCTGCTCCAGGGCGAGCGCGGCCTCCTTCGGCGTCTGGAACCGGGACAGCTGCCGGATCTGCACCGGGAACTGGCTCATCCGCTCGGTGAACGTGTTGAAGTGCTGCTGGGCGAGCAGGGTCGTCGGCACCAGGACCGCTACCTGCCGGCCGTCCTGCACCGCCTTGAACGCCGCGCGGACCGCGATCTCGGTCTTGCCGTAGCCGACGTCGCCGCAGATCAGCCTGTCCATCGGGACCTGCAGTTCCATGTCGTGCTTGACCTCGATGATCGCGGCCATCTGGTCCGGCGTCTCGGTGTACGGGAACGCGTCCTCCAGCTCGCGCTGCCAGGGCGTGTCCGGCCCGAACGAGTGGCCCTTGGAAGCCTGCCGGGCGGCGTACAGCTGGATCAGCTGCGCGGCGATCTCCTTGACCGCCTTCTTCGCCCGGGCCTTGCTCTTCTGCCAGTCGGCGCCGCCCATCTTGTGCAGCGTGGGCGACTCGCCGCCGACGTACCGGGAGAGCTGGTCGAGCTGGTCGGTGGGGACGTAGAGCCGGTCGCCGGGCTGGCCCCGCTTGGACGCGGCGTACTCCAGGACCAGGTACTCCCGGTCGGCGCCGTTGACCGTGCGCTGCACCAGCTCGATGTAGCGGCCGATGCCGTGCTGCTCGTGCACCACGAAGTCGCCCATCTTCAGTTCGAGCGGGTCGATCGTGTTGCGCCGGCGGGCCGGCAGCTTGCGCATGTCCTTGGTGGACGCGCCCCGGCCGCCGGAGATGTCGTTGCCGGTGATCACCGCGAGCCGGGACGCCTCGTCGACGAACCCGTGGTTCAGCCCACCGCAGGTGACCAGGACCTGCCCGCCGGTGATCGGCTCGCTGATCGAGTCGACCGGGGTGATCCCGAGGCCCGCGTCGCGGAGCAGCTCGGTGGCCCGCTGCGCGGTCCCCTTGCCCTCGAAGACCAGCGCGATCGCCCAGCCCGCGGCCGCCCAGCCGGCCAGGTCGCCGGCCAGCTTGGCGGTGTCACCGTGGTAGAGCGGGACCGCCTGGGCGGCCAGCGCGACCGCGTCCCCGGTGTCCGGCGCGACCTGCACGCTCGCCGCGTCCTCCCACGGCAGGGCTTCGGTGGCCGCGGCGTCCGCCTCGGCCAGGCCGAACGGCGAGATCGTCCACCACGGCTGGCTCAGCGTGGCGGCGTGCGCGCGGACGTCGGCCAGGCTGCGGAAGGCGACGGCGCCGACGTCGATCGGCGCCTGGCCGCCGACGGCGGCCGCGGCCCAGGAGGCCTCGAGAAACTCATTCGACGTACGGGTCAGGTCATGCGCCCGGGTCCGGATCCGCTCGGGGTCGCAGAGCAGCACATGGGTGCCCGCCGGCATGCAGTCGACCAGCAGCTCCATGCTGCCGGTCCCGTCCAGCAGGGCCGGGGCCAGCGACTCCATCCCCTCGACCGGGATGCCCTCGGCCAGCTTGTCGAGGATCTCGGCGAGCTCCGGGTGCGCCGCCGCCAGTTCCAGCGCCTTGGCCCGCACCGCCGGGGTGAGCAGCAGTTCCCGGCACGGCGGCGCCCACAGTCGCTGGACCTGCTCGATGGTGCGCTGGTCGGCGACCGCGAAGGTGCGGATCTCCTCGACCTCGTCGCCCCAGAACTCGACCCGGGACGGGTGCTCGTCGGTGGGCGGGAACACGTCCAGGATGCCGCCGCGCACGGCGAACTCGCCGCGCTTGGTGACCAGGTCGACCCGGGCGTACGCCATGTCGGAGAGCCGCCGCGCGGTCTCCTCCAGCTCCGCCTCCCGGCCGGTCACCAGCTCCACCGGCTCCAGGTCGCCGAGGCCCTTGAGCTGCGGCTGCAGCAGCGACCGGACCGGCGCCACGACCACCTGGAGCGGCTGCCGGTCACCGGGGTGGGCGAGCCGGCGCAGCACGGCCAGCCGCTTGCCGACGGTGTCCGAGCGGGGCGAGAGCCGCTCGTGCGGCAGCGTCTCCCAGGACGGGTAGACGGCCACCCGGTCCGGGTCGATCAGGCAGCCGAGCGCGTCGGCCAGGTCGTCGGCCTCGCGGGAGGTCGCGGTGACCGCGAGCACCGGGCGCTGGGCGCCGCCGATGTCACCCGGGCCGGCCACGGTGGCCACGACGAACGGGCGGAGCGAGACGGGCGCGGTGAGGTCCATCGAGTCGGAGTCGACGAACCCTTTGGCCGCCAGGTCACGGGCCCGGGCGAGGCCACGGTCGCGCAGGGCGGCCGGAATCAGACCGGAGAGTTGCATGGGCGGAAGACCCCCTGAGGGCACGACGAACGACCCCGGTCGCCCAGACAGGCGGGGGTGCGTCTCACAGCTTAGTCCGGCCGTCCGACACTCCCGGCACCGTGCGTGTTATCGCACAAGATGTCCGGCCTGCGGGCGACGCCGCCACCAAACTTCCCCGGGGCACCTGGTTAGGGGAGGCAACCGTGCGCATCCTGCTGCTCGTCAGCGCTTTCAACGGCTTGACCCAGCGGGTCTGGTGCGCTCTGCGCGACGCCGGGCACGAGGTCGGCGTCCTGCTCGCGACCGGGGAACGGGAGATGATCGAGGGAGTGCGCGCCGCCGCACCCGACCTGATCCTCTGCCCGTTCCTCAAGGACCGGGTCCCGGCCGTGATCTGGCAGCACGTCCGCACGGTGATCCTGCATCCCGGCCCGGTCGGCGACCGCGGGCCCTCGTCATTGGACTGGGCGATCGCGGACGGCGCGCGGGCCTGGGGCGTGACCGCGCTGCAGGCGGTCGAGGAACTGGACGCCGGCCCGATCTGGGCGACCCGCACGTTCACCGTGCCGGCCACTCCCCCGCGCAAGTCGGCGCTCTACACCGGCCCGGTCGCGGACGCCGCGCTGGAGTGCGCGCTGGAGGTGGTGGTCAAGGCCGCCGACCCGGCGTTCCGCCCGGTCCCGGCGGAGAACACGCCCACCCAGACGCCCGGGGCCGGTCCGCGACCGATGATGCGGCAGGCCGACCGGGCGTTCGACTGGAGCGAGCCGGCCGAGGCGATCCTGCGGCGGATCCGGGCCGCGGACGGGTCGCCGGGCGTGCTCACCGAGGTGGGCGGGCTGCCCGCGTACGTCTATGACGCGCACCTCGGCCCGGCCCGCAAGGCCCGCCCCGGCACGGTCCTGGCCCGTCGCCAGGGCGCGATCCTGGTCGCCGCCGGTGACAGCAGCCTGTGGCTGGGCCACCTGCGGCCGGCCGGCGAGCCCGGCACCCGGACGATCAAGACGCCGGCCACCACCGCGCTCGGCGTGCGGCTGCGCGGCGTGCCGAACTCGCCGCTGACCGCGGACGCCGAGCCGGAGTTCCCGAACGCGTACCGGCAGGTCCGCTACCGGCGCACCGGGGCGATCGGCTGGCTGCACTTCGACTTCTACAACGGCGCGATGGCGCCCGGGCACTGCCGCCGGCTGCTCGCCGGGCTGCGGCACGCGGCCGCCCAGGACACCCGGGTGCTGGTGCTGCGCGGCGGGACCGAGGCGTTCAGCAACGGCATCCACCTGAACGTGATCGAGGCCGCGCCGGATCCGGCCGGGGCCGCGTGGGCCAACATCCGGGCGATCAACCAGGTGTGCCGGGAGATCATCACGTGCACCCGGCAGGTGGTGGTGGCCGCCTACGCGGGCAGTGCCGGGGCCGGCGGGGTGATGCTCGGGCTGGGCGCGGACGTGGTGGCGGCCCGGGACGGGATCGTGCTCAACCCGTACTACGACATCGGGCTGTTCGGCTCCGAGCTGCACACCTACAGCCTGCCGCGGCGGGTCGGCGCGGACCGGGCGCAGCGCCTGATCGACGAGAAGCTGCCGGTCAGCACGGCTCAGGCGGTCCGGATCGGCCTGGTCGACGAGGTCGGGCCGCGCCACCCGGAGGCCTTCGGCCAGTGGCTGACCCTGCTCGCCGAGCGGCACTCGGATGCCCGGGCCGCGCGGAAGCGACGGGCCGCGAAGGCGCGCCGGCTCGCCGCCGAGCGGATCCCGCTGGACGTGTACGAGACGCGCGAGCTGGCCGAGATGAGCCGGGACATCTACACCGACCGGTCCGGGTTCACCGCGGCCCGGGGCGCGTTCGTCCGCAAGGAACGGCCCGCCGCCACGCCCCGTCAGCTGCTCCTGGCCGGCAACGTGGGGCCGGCGGTCCCCGGCCGGCAGCGCCCCGGCAACGCCGGGCCGGTCACCGAGCGGCGGGCGCCGATCGCGGTCCGTCCCGCGGTGCCGGTGGTCGCCTGACCCGCCGTGGCCCGGCATCTCTACACCGGCGGCCGCTGGCGCCGCTGGATCGCGCTCACCGCCGTCCTGACCCTGGCCTCGGCGGCCCTGCTGCTGCGCGCCCGCGATCCGGCGCCGGCGGTCCTGCAGGTGCCCGCGGCCACCCCGGCCGAGCGGCCGGTGCTCTACGTCGATCCGCTGGGCGCGGCCGCCCGGGAGGTGCGCGACCTGCGGCGCCGGGGCCGGCCGGACGAGGCCGAGGCGGTGCGGCGGATCGCCGGGCAGCCGGTCGCGACCTGGCTCACCGACTCCCGGGCGGCCACCCTCGAGAGCCTGGATCAGCTGGTCACCGCGGCGACCGAGGCCGAGCGGGTGCCGGTGCTGGTGCTCTACAACATTCCGCAGCGGGACTGCTCCGGGCAGTCGGCGGGTGGGGCGCGGGACGCTACGACGTACCGCAAATGGGTTTTTGATCTTGCTTTGGTTCTTCGCGGGCACCGCGCGCTGGTGATCCTGGAGCCGGACGCGGTCGCGCACGCCGCCACCGGCTGCCTGTCGCGGAAACGCGCCGCCGAACGCTATCGCCTGCTGGCCGGGGCGGTGGACGCGCTGCGGGCGCTGCCCGGGGTCCGCGTCTACCTCGACGCCGGCAACCCGACCTGGGTCCCGGTCGCCGCGATGGCGCCGGCGCTGCGTCGCTCCGGCGCGCTGCACGCCCGCGGCCTCGCGCTCAACGTCGCCAACTTCGAAACGACAAAAGACAATTTACGGTACGGAACGGAGCTGTCCCGTCTGCTCGGCAACGCCCACTTCGTGATCGACACCAGCCGCAACGGCAACGGTCCCGCCCGGCCCGGCGCGGGCGACCAGCACTGGTGCAATCCGCCCGGCCGACGCCTCGGTGTGCCGCCCACGCTGCGCACCGGGAACCCGCTCGCCGACGCCTACCTGTGGATCAAACGCCCGGGCGAATCCGATGGGGCCTGTGGGGGTGACGCGCCGCCGGCGGGCCAGTGGTACCCGTCTTACGCACTGGCTTTGGCCAGGTGAACGCCGGCCGCCTGAACGACCGTGAGACTCTTGACTCAATTCACCCCCGCGACGGGGTACGCCGATACGATCGGCGAAGTCGGGACAGCGCCGTCCTGGAGCCATCCGAACGAAGGAGCGCCCCGATGACTGAGCTGTCCACCCACTTCGACGAGCGAGAAGGGTCCGACTCCGAGCTGCGCGCCGACATCCGGCGGATCAGCACGTTGCTCGGGCAGACCCTGGCCCGTCAGGAGGGCCGGCCCCTGCTGGATCTGGTCGAGGAGATCCGCCACCTGGTCCGCCAGGACGTGCCGGCGGCAGCCGACCGGCTCGCCGCGATGGACATCACCACCGGGACCAAGCTGGCCCGGGCCTTCTCCACCTACTTCCACCTGGCGAACATCACCGAGCAGGTGCACCGCGCCCGGGACCTGCGCCGCCGCCGCGCCAAGAACGGCGGCTGGCTGGACCAGGCCGCCAAGCGGATCGCCGAGGCGGGCGTGCCGGCCGACGAGATCGCCTCCGCGGCCCGCCGGCTCGCGGTCCGCCCGGTCTTCACCGCGCACCCGACCGAGGCCTCCCGCCGCTCGATCCTGTCCAAGCTGCGCCAGGTCGCCGACTCGCTGGACGCCGAGTCCGCCGCCGCCGTGCTCTACGGCGACACCGACACCACGGTCTCCACCAAGCGGTTCGCCGAGCTGATCGACCTGCTCTGGCAGACCGACGAGCTGCGGCTGGACCGGCCGGACCCGCTCGACGAGGCCCGCAACGCGGTCTACTACCTCAAGGACCTGTACGCCGAGGCCGCCCCGCAGGTGCTCGACGACCTCGCCGAGACGCTGCGCCGGCTGGGCGTGGAGACCGCGCCGACCTCCCGGCCGCTGACCTTCGGCACCTGGATCGGCGGCGACCGCGACGGCAACCCGTTCGTCACCCCGGCGGTCACCCGCGACGTCCTGCTGATCCAGCATGAGCACGGCATCCAGGCCACCGAGAAGGTGATGGACAAGCTGATCGAGGAGCTGTCCGTCTCCCGCCGGCTGCGCGGGGTCTCCCTCGACCTGTCCGCCAGCATCGCGCAGGACCTGGACAACCTGCCCGAGGTCCAGGAGCGGTTCCGCCGGGTCAACGCCGAGGAGCCGTACCGGCTGAAGGTCCGCGCGATCAAGGCGAAGCTGGCCAACACCCGGTCCCGCCTGCAGCACGGCACCCCGCACGTGGCCGGCCGCGACTACCTCGGCAGCGACGAGCTGATCGCCGACCTGGAGCTGATGCGCGCGTCGCTGGCCCGCAACTCCGGCCAGCTGTCCGCGATCGGCGTGGTCGCCACCGCGATCCGCCAGGCCTCCGCGTTCGGCCTGCAGCTGGCCACCCTCGACGTGCGCGAGCACGCCGAGAAGCACCACGAGGTGCTCCAGCAGATGTACACGCAGGTCGGTGAGATCGACGACTACGCCACCCTGGACCGGGCCGAGCGCACCAAGCTGCTCGCCACCGAGCTGACCGGCCGGCGGCCGCTGTCCAGCGCGGACACCCCGCTGACCGACTCGGCGCGCAAGACCTTCGACGTGTTCCACACGATCCGGGACGCGCAGGACAAGTTCGGGATGGACGTCGTCGAGTCGTACATCATCTCGATGACCCTCGGTGTCGACGACGTGCTCGCCGCGGCCGTGCTGGCCCGCGAGGCCGGCCTGGTCGACATCCAGACCGGGCGGGCCCGGGTCGGCATCGTGCCGCTCCTGGAGACCCCGGCCGAGCTGGACGCCGGCGGCGACCTGCTCGACGAGATGCTGTCCCTGCCGGCCTACCGGGAGATCGTCCGGGCCCGCGGCGACCTGCAGGAAGTCATGCTCGGCTACTCGGACTCCAACAAGGAGGCCGGGATCACCACCAGCCAGTGGCGGATCCACAAGGCGCAGCGCTCGCTGCGTGACGTGGCCGCCCGGCACGGCGTCCGGCTGCGGCTGTTCCACGGCCGGGGCGGCACCGTCGGGCGCGGTGGTGGCCCGACCCACGAGGCGATCCTGGCGCAGCCGTACGGCACGCTCGACGGCGCGATCAAGGTGACCGAGCAGGGCGAGGTCATCTCCGACAAGTACACCGTGCCGGCCCTGGCCCGGGAGAACCTGGAACTCACCGTCGCCGCGGTGCTCCAGGCCACCCTGCTGCACACCAGCATCCAGGTCGACCCGGTCCGCCTGAAGGTCTGGGACGCCACCATGGACACCGCCTCGGACGCGGCGTTCGGGGCGTACCGGGCCCTGGTCGAGAACCCGGACCTGCCCGCCTACTTCTGGGCGGCCACCCCGACCGAGCTGCTCGGCGCGCTGAACATCGGGTCCCGCCCGGCCAAGCGCCCCAACGCGGACGCCGGCCTGGGCGGTCTGCGGGCCATCCCGTGGGTGTTCGGCTGGACCCAGACCCGGCAGATCGTGCCCGGCTGGTTCGGCGTCGGCACCGGCCTGGCCGCGGCCCGCGAGGCCGGTCTCGGCAACGTGCTCGACGAGATGCACGACAACTGGCAGTTCTTCCGCACGTTCCTCTCGAACGTGGCGATGATGCTGGCCAAGACCGACCTGTCGATCGCCCGCCGGTACGTGGAGACGCTGGTGCCGGAGAACCTGCACCCGATCTTCGCCACCATCGAGGCGGAGTACGACAAGACCGTCCGCGAGGTGCTCGCCATCACCGGCGAGTCCCAGATCCTGTCGGCGCAGCCGGAGCTCTCCCGCACGCTGGGGGTCCGGGACACGTACCTGGAGCCGCTGCACCACCTGCAGGTGGCGCTGCTCCGCCAGTACCGCGACCTGGGCGAGGCCGGCCGGCAGATGCCGACCGCACCGGGGGCGCGGCGCGGGCCGTCGGACTCGACCGCGCTGGAGCGAGCCCTCCTGACCACGGTCAACGGCATCGCCGCCGGCATGCGCAACACCGGCTGATCTCGTACCGGATCACGAAACGCCCGGGAGCCGCCGGCTCCCGGGCGTTTTCTGCTCAGCGGTGGTCGGCGGTGTCGAGCCACTTCCGGTACCACCGGGCGAAGCCGATCCGCTCGCCGGAATCGTCCAGCAGCGGCGAGAAGCCCTCGTCGTCGGCGGTCTCGTCGGCCCACATCTGGCCCCGGGCCGGGCCGCTGATCACCAGCGCCTCCCGCAGGGCGCAACCCCGGTGGGCCAGGTGGAGCAGCCCGGCATGGTTGGCCGGGGCGAAGACGACCCGGTCGTGCAGCTCCCACCAGGCTTCCTCGGCCTCGTCGTCGTCCTCCGGCTGCTCGGGCAGGGCCTCGGCCGGGTTGAACTCCTCGGTGTGCGGAAACGGTGTCGCCAGCGCCGCCGGGTCGACCAGGCCGGCGCAGTCGCCCGTCCACTCCCACCGGCCGTCGACCCGGCGCACCGGGAAGAGACCGTAGAACGGGCCCGCGCCGCCCCGGCTCACCTGCCGCAGAAACGACCGGTACTCCGCCGGGAGCTCGACGCCGAGCTGCGCCTCCAGCTCGGTCAGCTCCACCTCGGACAGTGGCGGCTCCAGCGTCCAGCCGTGCCCGAGGGCACCGAAGACCCGCGCGTCACGGCCGCCCAGCGCCGCGACCCGCCCCGGAACATCCGACCAGTCGATCTCGTCCACGGCCGCACCCTACCCACCCGGTTCAGTTCCCGGGATCCCGTACGAAATGGAAGCCTGACGGATTGGTCAGATAGTGCCGGGTCCCGCGCCGCACCAGGTCACCGCGCACCGAGACCAAGCGCATCTGCTGGTGGGCGTCGGTCGCCCGGGAGTAGTCCTCCTCGTCCAGGCGCATCCAGACCCGGCGCAGCCGATCGTCGCCCTCGATGGTTCCGGCGATGCTGATCTCGCCGGCCCCGGTGCCCTCCCGGTGCAACCGGACCACGTTGCCGACGAGCAGCACACCCTCGTCGGCGACGAGCTCGCGTAGTTCCTGAGCCGCCGAGGCCAGCACCGGCAGATGATCCCGGCGAAATCGGATCGGCGGGAAGACCCGCGCCCGCAGCGGCCGCGACGGGGCCAGGCGCGAGGTGAAGTCGAACGGGTGTCCCGCCGCACCGCCGAGGCCGACCAGCGCCTCACAGAGATTCGCGCTCACCCCGAGCGGAACGGCCTCGGTGAACGCGTCCAGCCCATGGACGGAGGCCAGCGCGTCATTGGCCGCCGAATACGCAGCGCGCACCGCGTCGAAAAGGGCGAGGGAGACCCGTCGTTCGAACGGTTCGGCCGGTTCCAGCGCGTCCGCCATGTCCTCGTCGAAGAACGACGCCTGTGGCGACGACAGCCGGGGCGGAACCGGGGTGTGCACGGAGAAGATGAAGCTGCCCTCGGCCGGGACACCGATCCGCACCTCGCGGAGAAAGCCGAGCACATCGGCCGGTTTGCGAGCCGGTTGGACGGCGCGCGGTTGATCCGTGGCGGCCACGTAGGCGGCGGCCAGAACCAGATTCCGGAGACTCTCGTATGCCTGCACGCCGTCGTCGAGCCCGATCATTCCCGGGCTGCTGTCCGAAGGAAACGCCCGCACCGCGTGCACGTCCATGGAAACGCTGGTGATGTCGCCCAGGATCTCGAGTTCGGAGCGCTCCTCGGCCGCCGCCAGCACCGCGAGCAGATCCCGGACGCGCAGCGGATAGTCCCGGAGCGTGGACTCCTGCGGCTGGTGAACCTCGAATTCCTCGTCGCCGACCGGCTTCACCCAGTGCACACTGCTTCCGGCTCGGTCCCGGGTGACCCAGCCGTTCGCCCGCAAATACATGGCCAGCTCAGTTGGCGACCGGGCGGCCAGGGCATCCCGGTCGGTGACCTGTGCCCGAATCATCGCGCCGCCCCTTCCAAATCGCCGTCCAGCAGGCACCGGATCGCCTGCACGGTCAGCAGGTTTCGCAGCGGCACCTCGACCGTGACGCTTTCCGCGTGCCCTTCTCCGACCGGGCGAAGATCCTGATCCGCCAGCGACCGCCACTATGCGGCCGTGGACAACCGCAGGTGCTCATTGGTACCGACGGCGTAGTCGACGACGTCCGGAGGAACGATCACCACAGCAAGGAACCTCGGCACCTGAAAACCGGGGCCGGCCAGCTGGTTGTGATGCACCGTCGAGAGCCGCTGAAGGAGGACTCCGGCTCGGATCGACGGGCTGGACGCGGACTTCACCTGCACCTCGATCTTGGGTGATCGGACGGTGCCACGAGGGCCCGGGTTCGCGATCTGCAGATCCACCCCGTCCACATCAAGATTCGCCCGGGCCGTGGTGAACCCGCCCGCACACGCAAGCGCACGGATGAAGCCCTCACCATGGAGCCCCTGATGAACGTTCTTGTGCACCCTCGGCCCCCGCTCGTCCCGTCGGCTGCGCCCTCGATGTGGCGCAGCACCAGACTAGTTGTCCCATGCCAACCATGGAAGTCCGGAAACGGGCAGGCCCGCAGGATCCGGGGATCGTGCGGGCCTGTCGGAGAGCGGTCGGTCAGCTGGTCTCGCCGGCCAGGCTGAAGGAGCCCAGGCGGTTGATCGCGACCACCGTGCAGACGACCACGAAGATCGCGCTCATCACCACCGCCGTCGCGATGCCGACCTTCGCGTCGAGCAGCGTGGTCGGGTCGAGCTTGTCGGCGATCGAGATGGCGTACTGCCGGATGGAGAGGATCCGGGTGCCGCTCAGGAAGCGACCCAGCAGGTTCTCCCAGATCAGGATGTAGACCAGGCCGAGCAGCACCGGCCGCTTGGTCAGCAGGCTGAGCAGCAGGAACAGCGCGGTGTAGGCGAACGACCCGGCGACCGCGGCGACCGCCAGCGCGGCGCCCAGCTTGGCCGAGCCGGCCAGCAGGCCGACGACGAACAGCGGGATGGCCGTGGAGACCGCGGTGGCGGCGACCGCGACCACGAACTTCGCCAGGATGATGTCCCGGCGGGCCAGCGGCTTGGTCAGGATGTGCACCAGCGTGCCGTCGTCGATCTCGGAGCCGAGGACGCCGGTGCCGACGATCAGCGCGATCACCGGCAGCACCACGGCGTAGCCGAGCTCCTCGATGACCGCCTTGCCCCACTGGGAGGGGTCCAGGTCGTACGCCTTGCAGAGCAGGGCCAGCCCGATGAGCAGCAGGGGCAGCGGCAGGAGCAGCAGCGCCCGGCGCCGGCCGAAGAGGCCGCGCGCCGTGATCATGGCGACGGTCGACATCTCAGGCCTCCAGCAGGTAGGAGAAGACGCTCTCCAGGGACTCGTCGGACGGCACCAGCTGGTGCAGACGAATTCCCTGGTCGAGGGCGATACGGGGCAGCGCGCGGGTGAAGTCGCCGTAGTCGGCCGCCCGCACGGTCATACCGGTGTTCTCGATCTCGATCCCGCTCACCGACTTCTCGGCGATCAGCGCGATCGCCAGCCGCCGGTCGTCGGAGCTGCGGACCGCGAAGACGTGCGGCCGGTTCGTCATCAGCCGGCGGATCTTGCGGTAGTCGCCGGAGGCGGCGAGGCGCCCGGCCACGATCACCTGGACCAGGCCGGCGACCTGCTCGACCTCTTCCAGGATGTGCGAGCTGAACAGGATGGTGTGCCCGTTGTCGCCGAGGCCGTGCAGCAGCTCCATCATGTGCATCCGCTGCCGCGGGTCCATGCCGTTGAACGGCTCGTCGAGCAGCAGCACCTTCGGCTCGTGGACCAGCGCGGCGGCGACCCGGGTGCGCTGGCGCATGCCCTTGGAGAACGTGCCGATCCGGCGGTCGGCCGCATCGGTCATCTCGACCAGCTGCAGTGCGCGGCGGGCGGCCCCGGCCGGGTCCTTCAGCTTCTGCATCTTCGCGCAGGCCAGCACGAACTGCTCGGCGGTGAGGAACGAGTGCACCGCCTCGCGCTCGGTGACCAGGCCGAGGTCGCGGTAGACCTCGGGGTGGCGCCAGCTGGGCCGGCCGTCGATGGTGACGGTGCCCTTCGACGGGGCGAGGAAGCCGGCCATCATGTGCAGGATCGTGGTCTTGCCGGCGCCGTTCGGGCCGAGCAGGCCGGTCACGCCGGAGCCCAGCGACATGGTGATGTCGTTGACCGCGACGACGTTGCCGTACCAGCGGGACACGTTCTGGAGATCGACCACCCCGGGGGTGGCGGCCACGTCCGACACGACGGGCGCCGTGGGCTGGGTTTCGATGGTCACAGCGCGGCCACCTTCCGGTAGCGGGCGAGCAGGAGCAGGAGGCTGGCGGCGATCAGGCAGACGGCCTCGATGCCGTAGATCGGGCCGTACCGGCCGACGTCGATGCCGGTCTGGCCGCCGAGCGCCCAGGTGCCGAACCCCTGGACCAGGGTGTTCGGGCTGGCCAGGCCGGCCATCTTGTTGGCGGCGCTGGACGGGAGCTGGGCGAGCACGGCGACCACCGGGGTGGTCATCAGGAAGATCGCCACGATGCCGCCGGCGGCGAACGCCTGCTTGCCGGTCAGCGACGCGACCAGCAGGCCGATGCTGGTGAACAGCAGCGCCCAGAGCAGGCTGTAGCCCCAGCCGGGCACCAGGTCCTTGATCTCGTGCCAGACCCCGGACAGGCCCTTGTCGGTGGTGAAGGCGGCGCCCAGGAACATGATGAACTGCGGGACGCCGAGCAGCAGCCAGACCGCGGTGACCATGGCCAGGAACTTGGCGATCACGTAGTCGGCGGCGCGCAGCGGCCGGCTGAAGTACAGCGGCAGCGTGTTCGAGCGGATGTCCCGGGAGACCAGGGCCGGGGCCAGGATCGCGACGAAGAAAATGATCATCCAGCTGAGCTGGTTGTCGATGTCGACGTAGCCGAAGTCGAAGTCCGGGATCTGCGACTTGATCGCGGCGATGATCACCGCGATCAGCAGCGCGATCCCGGCGACCAGCCAGGGGAAGATCTTGGCCTTGGCCGATCGGCCCAGCCCGAACGCGGCCCGCAGGCCGTGCCCGTAGAGGGCCAGGATCGCGGCACCGCGGCCCAGGCGAGGCCCGGTGTACCGCTGATAGCCGATGTCATGGATGACGCCGGTCTCAGACATCGGCCGTCTCCTTCGCGGTGAAGAGCTCGGCGACACGGTGCCGGCGCTGGTCCAGGCGGTGCAGGTTGAGTTCGAGATCGGTGACCGCGCGCAGGATCTGGTCGTACGCCTCGTCGGTGGCGAGCGGCACGAGCAGCACCCGGCCGTCCCGGCTGACCGGCAGGCCGATCTCGGCGAGGCGGGCGGCGAGCTCGTCCGTACCGTCGCTGACCTCGACCGCGAGCACGGCGGAGGCCTCGGTCATCGAGGAGATCCGGTCGGCGCGAAGCAGCCGGCCGCCCTGGATCGCGATCAGCGAGTCACAGATCCGCTCGACCTCGCCGAGCAGGTGCGAGCAGACCACGACGGAGATGCCGAACTCGGTGCCGATCCGGTGGATCAGCGCCAGCATGGCGTCGCGGCCGGCCGGGTCGAGGCCGTTGGTCGGCTCGTCGAGCAGCAGCAGGTCGGGGTCGTGGACCAGCGACTGGGCGAGCTTGACCCGCTGTTTCATGCCGGTCGAGTAGCCGCCGATCTGCCGGTACCGCTCCTCGTAGAGGCCGACATGGCGCAGCGCCTCGGAGGCGCGCTCCCGGGCGGCGGTGCGCGGCAGGCCGCTCATCCGGCCGAGGTGCGTGACGAACTCGGAGGCCGACACGTCCGGTGGCAGGCTGTCGTTCTCGGGCATGTAGCCGACCCGGGCCCGCACCTTGTCGGTGTCCACCACCGGATCGAGATCGAAGACCCGGACCGACCCCGAGGTGGGCGCGATCAGGCCGAGCATGATTTTGATGAACGTGCTCTTGCCGGCGCCGTTCGCGCCGACAAGACCGATGACGCCGGGCTCGACCTGCACGGTCAGGTCGGAAAGGGCGGTCACCCCGCCCCCGTACGTCTTCGTGAGCGCCTGAGTAGCGATGATGTTCACGGCCTCAGCCTAGGAAGCCGCCGCACGCTCGCGAATCGGGGAAGGACCCTGAGCCGCTCTCAGGGTTCCTCAGCGTTTTCACAGGTTCCAAAAACCCCCAAAACCACTGCGACGGTACGTCGTCAGCCCCGCTCAGCCCAGCGAGACCTGGAAGACCGGGAGCCGGCCCAGCCGACGGTACTCCCGGAGCGCGGCCGGGGTGCTGTCCACCGACGAGTCCTGGCCCTTGCGGTTGGCCGGTGTCTCGAAGTGCACCATCGCCTTGATCGCCGGGAAGCGCCCGATCTGCTGCCCCACCTCGCGGTAGAACGCGGCCATGTGCCCGGGGTTGCGCCGGCTGAACCAGACGCCCCACTCGGCCACCATCAGCGGTTTGCGGGGGTGGTGCGCGCGTACCCAGTTGTAGAAGCCGGGCCACTGCGGTTTCATCGCCGACCGCCGGTTGAGCAGCTCGGCGAAGTCGCCGTGGCCGTACCCGGGGTCGCTGTAGGAGTACGTGTCGAACCCGATCCAGTCGACCACGTCGTCGCCGGGGTACATGTCGCTGAACCAGCTCTTCGAGGTGTGCGGCACGTACGCCATGTGCACGAGCACGGTGACCACGTTCGTCACGCCGCGGGCCCGCAACCGGGTGACCACGTGCCGGTACATCGCCGCATAGTCCCGCGCGGTGTATCCGGACCCGCGCCGCTCGCGCACCTGGTCCTCGGCCTCGTGGTGGATCGCGAAGAAGAACGGCTCGCGGAAGTCGCGGTGGATGTGCGCGGCGAGCCGGTCCAGGAACGCGTCGGTGCGCCGGTCGCCGCGGGCGATCCGCGCCCAGGTGGTGCTCTCCGGTTTCCAGTTGAGCAGCAGGACCCGCTTCTTGCCGGGCTGCCGGGCGATCGCGATCTCCTGCGGCGTCGGGAACAGCTGCCGGATCCCGTGGTGGTACGCGTGGTAGACGGCCTGGTGCCGGCCGGTCTTGCGCTCGAAGTCGGTGAGCGCGTCGAAGCCGTGGTCCTCGGTCCGCGCGCCGGGCGCCACGCCCCACAGGATGCCGCAGGTGGGCACGAGTTTGTAGCCGGTGCGGCAGGCCCGGGCCGGTGCGGCGGCGGCCGGCTGGGCGTGGGCGGCCAGCACCCGGTCGTCGGCGGGTGGTCGGACGCCGCCGGTCCAGGCCCAGGAGAGCACGACCGCCACGGCCATCGTGAAGGCCGTGGCGACGAAGGCGACATGCGGGTTCTGTCTCACAATCGCCCAATATTAAAGGATTGCCCAGATTTGTCCAGGAAGACGGAAAACTAACCTGAGATCAGGCAAACGGGCGAATTTGTGGACGTGAGCGCGAGATCGCGAGCCCGCCTCGACCGGCTGGAACCGGGCTGCGAAACTGTCACCCAAGTCGGCCGCGGCAAGGGGATACAAGGTGAGTGGCTCGGTTTTGCCGGAAGACGTCCTACGGGACGCACCGTCGTACGCCCCGCGCCCCTTTGAGCTGGCAGATCTCGAACTGTTGCTCTCCGGGGCATACGCGCCGCTGACCGGATTCCTGGCGCGCGCCGACCTGGTGGCGCTGGCGCGCACCGGCCGGCTCGCCGACGGCACGCCCTGGCCGGTCCCGGTCACCCTGGAGGTCCCGCAGGAGCTGGCCGAGCGACTGGACCCGGCCGATCCGGCGCGGCGCGCCGTGGTGCTCACCGACCTGGAGGGCGCCCCGATCGCCGCGATCGAGGCCCTGGACGTCTGGAAGGTCGCCGAGAACCGGTACGGCGTCGGCGGCCCGGTGCGCAAGATGGGCGACGGCGGCCACGGCCCGTTCCAGCGCCTGCGCCGCACGCCGGAGGAGGTCCGGTCGCTGCTGCCGCCCGGCCGGGTGCTCGGCGTGATCGCCGACCGCCCGCTGCACCGGCCGCAGCTCGCCCAGATCGCGCACGCCGCCCGTACCCTGGCAGCTCATCTTTTGATCTTGATTCCGGTCAGTGGCCACGGGCCGGACGGGTTGCCCCCCGAGGCGCTGGTCCGGGCGATCTTCGCGGCCCGGGACCGGATGCCCCCGGCGACCATCGTCGCGGTGCCGGTGTCGCCGCACGGCGACGAGATGCGCGACGCCCTGCTGCGCTCCCGGGTCGCCGCGTCGTACGGCGTCACCCACGTCCTCTCCACCGGCGACACGCTGTCCGGCGCCGGGCTGCGCGTGCTGGTGCCGCGCGAGCTGGCCTACGACAACCGGGACGGCCAGTGGCGGTGGCGGGACGACATCCCGCCGCGCAACCGCCGCCTGGCGATGCCCCCGGACGAGATCGAGGACCTGCTGGACCGGGGCTTCCCGCTGCCCGAGTGGCACACCCCGCCCGCGGTCGCGAAGGAGCTGTCCCGGGTCCGGCCGCCGCGCCGGCACCGGGGCCTGGTGCTCTTCTTCACCGGCCTGTCCGGCTCCGGCAAGTCGACGATCGCCCGGAACCTGGCCGACACGCTGCGGGAGACCGGCGAGCGGACGGTCACCCTGCTGGACGGCGACGTGGTGCGCCGGGAGCTGACCGCCGGGCTGGGCTTCAGCAAGGCGGACCGGGACCGCAACGTCCGCCGGATCGGCTGGGTGGCGGCCGAGGTGGGCCGGCACCGGGGCATGGCGGTGGCCTGCCCGATCGCGCCGTACGAGGCGGCCCGCTCCTCGGTGCGCCGGATGGCGGTGGAGGCCGGCGCCGGGTTCGTGCTGGTGCACGTGGCCACCCCGCTCGAGGTCTGCGAGCGGCGCGACCGCAAGGGCCTCTACGCCCGGGCCCGCGCCGGTCAGCTGCGCGGGATGACCGGCGTCGATGATCCGTACGAGGAGCCGCTGGACGCCGAGCTGACCATCGACACCACCACGATGTCGGTCTCCGAGGCGGTCGAGACGATCCTCAGCTACCTGGTCGAGAACGGCTGGGTGGAGCCCAAACTGAGCTGACCCATCACTCGCGGCGGGAGTAGGGCGTTGGAGCCCTTGGGGCGAAACGCCCAAAACTCCTCCTCGAAAGGCCGCGTAGACCGATGGAAGCGTCTCGCCCACCGTCCTCCGATGTCGCGCACTACCTGGGCGCGGTTCGCCGGCACTGGTGGATCGCCCTGGTGGCGACAGCCGCGGGACTGGGCGTCGGCGCCACGGTCACGCACTCCCTGCCCCGGGTCTACGAGTCCTCCTCGTCGGTCCTGGTGCAGGCGGTCGACCAGGACACCAACGCCCAGGGCGGCCGGACCAAGGGCTCGGTCAACCTGGACACCGAGGCCCAGCTGGTCGGCTCCGGCGCGGTCGCCGCGAAGGCCGTCGCGCTGCTGCGCACCGACGTGTCGCCGCTGGAGCTGGCGCACTCGGTGTCGGTGCAGGTCCCGGCGAACACCACGGTTCTGGTGATCACGTTCCAGGCGGACAGCCCGCTGAAGGCGCAGGCCGGGTCGCACGCGTTCGCCGAGGCGTACCTGCGCAACCGCGAGGAGACCGCCCGGTCCGCGCTGGACCGGCAGATCGCCTCGCTGAACCTGAAGGTCAAGCAGCTCACCATCGCGCTCACCGGGATCAACGCGAAGTTGTCCCAGGCCCGCCGGGGCAGCTCCATCGAGAGCAACCTGATGAGCCTGCGCAGCAACTCGCAGAACCAGCTGAACAGCCTGACCGGCCGGCTGAACGAGGTGACCACCACCACGATCAACAACGGCAGCATCATCAGCGACGCCCGCCTGCCGGACAAGCCGTCCAGCCCGAACACGCTGCTGGACATCGCGACCGGCGGGATGATCGGGCTGCTGCTCGGGCTGGCGCTGGCCTACCTGCGGGAGCGGTTCGACCGGCGGCTGGTCACCGCGGTGGACGTCCGGGACCGGGGCCGCGTACCGGTCCTGGCCACCCTGGACGGCCGGACCACCCCGCACTTCGACGACGTGCTGCAGCCCTACGGCCCCGGCGGCCGGGTCTTCAACCGGCTCCGCAACGAGGTCCTGGCCAGTCTGAACGCCGACGACCGGGTGATCGTGGTGACCGGGACCAGCCGTGGCTCGGCCAGCACGCTGGTGGCCGCGAATCTGGCGGCGGCGCTCGCCCGTACCGGAAGCGATGTCGTCCTGATCGGCGCACACCTCCCGGACAGTGTGGTCGACGCGGCACCCCTGGCCCGCATGCTCGGCGTCGCGGCCGTGCCCGGCCTCTCCGAGATGCTCGCCGGCCGGGTCGCCCTGAACCGGGTGCTGCAGCGCACGCCGCGCATCCCGTCGCTGCGGGTGATCACCACCGGCGGCGCGGCCACCGCGGCCGGGCTGATGCAGTCGCAGCGGCTGCGGGACACCCTGGACGCGCTGCGCCGGCAGGGTGGCTACGTGGTGATCGAGGCCCCGTCCACCAGCAGCAGCGCCGACGCGCAGAGCCTGGCCAGTTTCGCCGACGCCGCGATCCTCGCGGTCGAGCTGCGCCGGACCGCCCGCCCGGCCCTGGTCGACGCGGCCGAGCAACTGCAGCGGGTCGGCACCCGGCTGCTCGGCGCGGTGGTGCTGCCCCGGCTGACCGCCCGGCGGACCGGGAGCCTGGCCGAACCGGCCGTGGCCCTGCCGTCGCCCGGCCACGAGCCGATCATCGACGAGGCCACCCAGCAGATCTCCGCGCTGAAGGAGCCGGTCGCGGCCACCTCGGTGCGGCAGCGCCCGGCCGACGAGACCGGCGAGCAGACCACGATCATCGAGCGGTCCGGCACGGGCGCCACGGACGGCGACGAGAAGTGACCACGGTCGTCCCGGCGACCCCCACCCGCCCGGCGGACCGCGGCGCCACCAAGGACCTCACCCTGCCGGCCTGGCCGGTCGCCGGGATCCTGCTGCTCTACCCGCTCTGGTGGGCGCTCGGCCTGGGCGTGCTGATCTTCCCGGTGCTGGCCGCGCCGATGCTGTTCCTGCTGATCCGGCGCCGGGCCGCCGGTCGCCCGCTCCGCGTGCCACCCGGTTTCACCTGGTGGGTGGTGTTCCTGCTGGCCGTGGTGGTGAGCATCGCCGCGCTCGGCGCGGACCCCGGCGGCACGGTGGTCGAGCGGGCGGCGGGCCGCCTGCCCGCGGTCATCTACAAACTTGCGATGTACGTGTCGCTCACCGTGCTCCTGCTCTACGCCGGGAACCTGACCGCGCGCGAGCTGTCCCAACGCCGCCTGGTCCGGCTGCTGGCCGGCATGTTCGTGCTGACCGTGCTCGGCGGCCTGCTCGGGATGGTGGCCGGGAACTTCGAGTTCACCTCGCCGGTGGAGTGGCTGCTGCCGCACGGGATCCGGGACAAGGGGTTCGTGCGGTCGCTGGTGCATCCGTACGCCGCCCAGATCATGGACCTGGTCGGTGGCGCCGCGCCGCGCCCGGCCGCGCCCTGGGGCTACACCAACACCTGGGGCAACAACTTCTGCCTGCTGGTCGGCTGGCTGCTGGTGGCCGCCGCGGCGACCGCGAGCCGCCGCAAGCGGACATTCGCCTGGCTGTGCCTGCTGGTCTCGGTCGCGCCGGCGGTGGTCTCGCTGAACCGGGGCCTGTGGATCGGGCTCGGCGTGCTCCTGCTCTACGTGTCGGCCCGCTACGTGCTCGCCGGCCAGCTCTGGATCCTCGGCGCGCTGGCGGTGACCGCCGCGGCGATCGCGGTGGCGCTGGCCGCCACCCCGCTCGGCAACACCGTGCAGGCCCGGCTGGACAACGGCAAGTCGAACGGCGTCCGCGCGTTCCTGACCGAGCGGGCGGTGGCCGGCTTCGCCGACTCCCCGGTGATCGGTTACGGCGGCACCCGCAACACCCTCGGCGGGCGCAACTCGATCACGGTCGGCGAGAGCTCCGAGTGCGAGCGCTGCGGCAACTTCACCATCGGCGGCAACGGGCAGCTCTGGCAGTTGCTCTTCTCGCACGGCGCGGTGGGCACCGCGGGCTATCTGGGCTTCTTCGGGTACGGCCTGTGGCGGTTCCGCCGGGACCGCAGCGCGATCGGGGTGGCCGGCAGCGCCGCGCTGGTCAGCTCGTTCTCCGCGATGCTCTGGTACAACTCCCTGGTCACCCCGCTTGCCTTCATGGTTCTGGCGTACGCGCTGCTCTGGCGCAACTGGATCGAGGGGACTGACAACGAATGAGTCCGGTAAAGACCGCGCCCGCCGAATTGACCGCGGGCGACGCCGCACTGCGTACCCAATATCTGACCGAGGTCCTGTCGCTGCTCTATCCGCCGCCGTGCCGGACCTCGCGCGACGACGACGGCGAGCGCAACCTGATCGCGGAGTACCTGGTGGTGCCGAACGCGCACCGCCCCCGCCTGCTGGTCCCGAACGCGTCCCCGGCGATCGCCGCGGCCGCCGTCCGCCGCTACGCCGAGCCGCAGTCCCGGATGGCCCGGCTGAAGCGCAACGCGGTGGTCGCCGCCGTGCACGCCCGCGCCGACCGGCTGGTGTTCCGGGACCGGATCCGGGTCACCGGCCCGGTCTCGGCCAGCATCGACGGATATCTGAGCGACGCGCTCCGGCGCGATTTGTCAGTAAGTGTCCACATCGGTCCGGCGCGCGCCAACCGCAAGCCGGTGCTGCAGCTGCTCACCCCCGAGGGCGAGACGTTCGCCTTCGGCAAGATCGGGACCGGGCCGCTCACCCAGCGCCTGGTCCGCGCCGAGACCGCCGCGCTGAACGCGATCGGCAGCAGCGGGCTGACCAAGCTGACCATTCCCCGGGTGCTGCACGCCGGCCAGTGGCGTGGGCTGCAGGTGCTGGTCCAGTCGGCGCTGCCGGTGTGGCTGCCCCGGGCGCCGCTGACCCCGCGCCGGCTCACCGCCGCGATGCTCGACATCGCCGGGTGCTGCGGATACACCACCGGGCCGCTGAGCCAGAGCGCGTACTGGCACGAGTTGCGCGCCCGGCTGGCTGCGGTCGCCGACCGCGCCGAGGGCGCCGCGCTCGCCGCCGCCGTCGACCTGCTCGCCACGCACGGCGGCGAGACCACGCTGCGCTACGGGGCGTGGCACGGCGACTGGGCACCGTGGAACATGGCGAACCTCGCCGACGCGCTGCTCGTCTGGGACTGGGAGCGGTTCGCCACCGGGGTGCCGCTCGGCTTCGACGCCGTGCACCACGAGCTGCAGAAACGTATTCAGACCAGCGGCGACGCGCGGGCCGCGGTGGAGGCCACGGTCAAGCGGGCCGACGAGTTGCTGGCCCCGTTCGGGGTGGCGCCGGTGGCCCGCGAGACGACCGCGCTGCTGTACCTGGTCGACCTGGCCGTGCGCTATCTGACCGACCGGCAGGCCGAGGCCGGCGCCCGGCTCGGCGTGCTCGGCACCTGGCTGCTGCCGGTGCTCATCCGGCGTGTTGAGGAGCTCTAGATGAACGTCCGCCGTGTTGAGGAGCTGGAATGAACGTCCGCAAACTGCCCGCCCCGATGAAGCGGGTGGTGCACCTGGGCTCCCGCTCGTACGGCCGGCTCACCTCGGATCACCGGATGCTGCCGTCGTTCCTGATCTGCGGCGGCCAGCGGTGCGGGACCACCTCGCTCTACCGCGCGCTGGCCGCGCACCCGGTGGTGCTCAAGGCCGTGCTGCACAAGGGCGTGCACTACTTCGACACGTCGTACCAGCGCGGGATCGACTGGTACCGGGCGCACTTCCCGGCCCGGCGGTCGGCCGAGCGGATCGCCGAGAAGTACGGCGTACCGGCCCAGACCTTCGAGTCCAGTCCGTACTACATGTACCACCCGCAGGCGGTGGCTCGGATCGCGCACGACCTGCCGTACGCAAAGCTCGTGGTTCTGGTCCGGGATCCGGTGGAGCGCGCCTACTCACAGCACCACCACGAGGTCGCGCGGGGTTTCGAGACGGAGCGTGACTTCGGCTCGGCGGTCGCGCTGGAACCGGCCCGGCTGCACCGGCAGGAGGAACGCCTGGCCAGCGACCCGGAGTACTACAGCTTCGCCCATCAGCACCACGCCTACCGGGCCCGCGGCGAATACGCCCGCTACCTCAGCGTGATGGCCCAGCACGTCGGCCGCGAACGCATCCACGTGGTGGAGAGCGAGCGCTTCTTCACCGACCCGGAGCCGGTCTACGACGAGGTCTGCCGGTTCCTCGGGCTCCCGCCGGACCTGGAACGACCGGCGTTCGAGCAGCACAACGCCCGCCCCCGGCAGGC
Source organism: Actinoplanes sp. L3-i22 (assembly GCF_019704555.1). NCBI lineage: Bacteria > Bacillati > Actinomycetota > Actinomycetes > Micromonosporales > Micromonosporaceae > Actinoplanes > Actinoplanes sp. L3-i22. The sequence continues at coordinate 819,545 of NZ_AP024745.1, read as the reverse complement.
CGACATGGACCCGCGACTGCGCCACGACCTGAGCGCCTACTACCAGTCACACGACGAGGCGCTCGCCGGCTGGCTGGGGCACACGCCGATCTGGCGCCGCCGGTGACGGCCGGCTCGCTCACCGACCCGGCCCCGCCCGGCGCCGATCCGGCGGCCACGCCCGGCCGCGGCACCCGGGGCGCGGCCCGCGGCGGACTGGCCAACATGGCCGGCTCCGCGCTGGCCGGCGGCACCGGCGTGCTGGTCACCTGGGTCGTCGCCCGCCGCCTCGGACAGGCCGAGGCCGGCGCGTTCTTCTCCGCCACCGCCGCGTTCGTGCTGGCCGGCGGCCTGGCCAAGCTCGGCACCAACACCGGGCTGGTCTACTGGCCGGCCCGGCTGCGGGCCACCGGCCGCAGTCACCTGCTCGGCGCCTGCCTGCGGACCGGCCTGGTCCCGGTTCTCGTGTTCTCGCTGATCCTGGCGACGGTGGTGTGGACGGCCGCGCCGGAGATCGCCCGGCTCACCGCCCACGAGGCGCCCGGGATCGTCGTCGGGCTGCGCGTGCTGGCCGTCTTCGTCCCGCTCCAGGCCCTGACCGACGTGCTGCTCACGGTGACCCGCGGGTACCGCTCGATGCGGCCGACCGTGCTGCTGGACCGGATCCTGCGCAGCTGCCTGCAACTGCTCGCGGTCGGTGCGGCCGGTCTCTTCGCGGCAGCTTCGCTGCCGATCTTCGCGCTGGCCTGGGCCGCCCCCTACCTTCCGGTCACGATCTTTTCCGCGTACGCGGCCCGCCGCCTCTACCTCGCCGGACGCCCCCGGAGCGCGGCCTCGGAACGGGCCGAACGCCGCCGGTTGCGCCGCGACTTCTGGCTGTTCACCGGCCCGCGCGCGCTCGCCGCGGTGGCCCAGCTCGCGCTGCAGCGGGTCGACGTGCTGCTGGTGGCCGCGCTCGGCGGACTCGGGCCGGCCGCCGTCTACGCGGTCGCCGGCCGGTTCGTGATCCTGATCCAGTTCGCCAACCAGGGCATCTCCCAGTCCGTGCAGCCGCGGCTGGCCGAGGCGCTGAGCACCGGCGACCGGGCCGGCGCGAACCGGCTCTACCAGGTCGCCACCGGCTGGCTGGTCCTGATCACCTGGCCGGTGAGCCTGCTGGTGATCCTGTTCGCGCCGTACTACCTGCGGTTCTTCGGCGACGAGTACACCGCCGGGGCGCCGGTGGTCCGGCTGCTCGCCGTCGCGATGCTGATCGCCACCGGCTGCGGCATGGTCGACATGGTTCTGTCGATGGCCGGGCGCACCTCGCTGAACCTCGGCAACGTCCTGGTCGCCCTGGCCGTCACGATCGGCCTGGACGTGCTGTTGATTCCCCGGTGGGGCGCGCTGGGCGCGGCCGTGGGACTGGCCGGCGCGATGGTCGCCAACAACCTGCTGCCGCTGATCCAGGTTTTCCGTGGCACCCGACTGCACCCGTTCGGTCCGGGCACCCGGGCCGCCGCGCTGCTCTCGATCGGCTGTTTCGGCCTGCTGCCCCGGGCGGTGACCGCCCTGTTCGGGAGCGGGCCGGCCGGCCTGGCGCTCGCCGTCGCGCTGGCCGTCCCGGCCTTCGCCGCCGGCGGATGGCTGCTGCGTGGCCGGCTCGAACTCGGCGCGTTCACCCGACGAAACCCCTAGGAGGCGAGTTGACCAGCGATTACACCGAGGTGTTCCAGGACACCGAGGCGGTCGAGAAGTACGAGTCGGTGACGTACGCGCCGGACAGCTACGCGACCCGGATCAACGAGCGGCAGCGCGACTACCTGCGCTCGCTGGTCCGCCGCGAGTTCGAGGGCCAGCACCCGCCGGTCCAGCACGACTTCGCCTGCGGCACCGGGCGGGCCATCCGGACCCTGCACGGACTGGTCCGCGAGGCGCACGGCTACGACACGTCGGCCGAGATGATGGCGAAGGCGGCCGAGGTCGGGTCGCGCGCCTACTGGCACCAGGTGCCCACCGACGGGCCGGTGCCCACCCCGGTCGCGGCCGGCTTCCCGGCCATCGTGACGATCTTCCGGCTGCTGCTCAACGTGCACGAGACGATCCGGGACCGGGCGCTCGCGTTCGCCGCCAAGGCGCTGCCGCACCGCGGCTCCGGGCTGCTGGTCGTGGAGAACCACGGCAACGCCGGCTCGGTCCGGCACCTGCGGGCCCGGCGGCACCGCGGCCGGCGCTGGTTCGCCGAACTGTCCCACGAGGAGGTCGCGGCGCTGCTCGACCGGCACGGCTTCGAGATCGTGGAACGCCGCGGCTTCTCCATGCTCACCCCGTCGCTGCACGACAACCGGCTGGCCCGGCTCGCCGACGCGGCCGCGCAACGCCTGCCCGGCACCGACGGGTACGCGGTCAATGTGCTCTACACGGCGCGGCGCGTCCATGCGTAGGGCGGTCACGGGCGTACTGATCGCCGTACTTCTGCTGGTAGCGGCCTGCAGTGACGACAAGAAGGAGCCGGCGCCGGAGCCCTCGCCGGATCTTTCCGGCCGGCCGCAGGCCGTCGCGGTGCAGGGTGGTCCGTTCGCCGCCGGGCCGTTCGCGCCTCCGGCGAAGGGGGCGTACGTCGGGGCGTGGATCAAGCCCGAGGAGCTGACCCACGTCGGGCGCCTGGCCGCGGTCGGCTCGCTGGAGAGCTCCCTCGGGCGCCGGCTGGACATCCTGAACACGTACCGCCGCTTCGACCAGATGGTCGGGACCGAATCCGATCAGGAGTTCCTGTCCCAGGGGCAATCCCTGATGATCAGCTGGGCGACCGGCGACAACCGGTCCATCCTGGACGGCGAGCACGACGCGCTGATCCGGGAACAGGCCCGGGCGATCCGGCGGATCAAGCAGCCGGTGCTGTTGCGGATGCGCTGGGAGATGGACCGGCCCAACCTGCGGGCGACCATGTGGTCCGGCGCCGACTACATCGCGGCCTGGAAATACGTGCGGGCGATCTTCAAGCGGGAGCGCGCCGACAACGTGTCCTGGGTGTGGTGCCCGACCGCCGAGGGCTTCCAGCGCGGCGAGGCCGCCGACTTCTACCCCGGCGACGACCAGGTCGACTGGAACTGCGTGGACGTGTACGCCGGCGCCTCGTTCCAGCCGATCGGGGAGCTGATGGGGCCGTTCCTGCAGTGGGCGGGCCAGCGCCCGAAACCGATCATCATCGGCGAGTTCGGGGTGGCGAAGGCGTGGGGGTCGGCCAATCGGGCGGCGTGGCTCCGGGACGCGGAGCGGACGTTCAAGGCGAACCGGCAGATCAAGGCGGTCGCGTACTTCGAGTCGGATCCGGCGGGGAACGGGCCCAATCAGCAGTTCCGGTTGAGTGGGGACCGGGCGGCGTTCGGCGCGTTCCACTCGCTGGTCAAGGACCCGTACTTCAACGCCCGCAAACTCAATTGATCGGCGCCCCGGACGGCCGGTAGACCCCCCACTGCGACTTCGCGACATCGCAGTACTCGGTCACCACCGTCTTCGCCTCGTCGATGCCCAGCGGAATGTCGCTGGCCACGGTCTTGTCGGTGAATCCGGACTTTCCGCAATGGATCGCGCCCCCCGCCACATCGATCAGGCCGCCGACCACGGCACCGGACTTGTCGAGGAAGACCGCGCCCGTCCCCCGAGCGATCATCTGGCGGCAGGCCGTCGAGGCGACCGAGTACCGCACTCCGCCGTCGACCGATGCCGCACCGTTCCGCTCGATCCGCTCAACGGTGACCGGGAAAGCCGGGAACCACGCCCCGTCCTCGACCGGCAGCCAGGTCGACGAACCGAGCTTCACCGCGAACGAGGTCACCCGGTCCGGAGTCTCATCCGGGCTCACGTCGGTCCGGGTATTGAGCGTCACTCCGATCGCCGCCACCTCGCCGGGGCGGATCACCGGAATCTCCTGGAGGAGCCAGGCGGCCTGCGACGGGTGGACCGCGTCCCGGCCCTGCCCGTCGGTGATCCGCAGCCGGACCTCGGTGCGGTAGGCGATCTTCTCGCTGGTGTTGCGCACCAAGCCGCCCAGACTCACGTTGAACCTGCCGCCGACCTCGGTGAACCCATGATCGACCACCACGAGGCCGCCACCACCGGGCGCGCTCCCGGACGGCGCGTAGGCCCCGGCCGGCGGGGCCGTCGGGATCGCGCACCCGGGCGGCTGGGCGGACGATCCACGATCGCAGCCGCTCACCGAAGCCATCAACGTCAGGCCGAGCACGGCGGCCCATCGAGCTAGCCGGGTCATGGCACCTCTCGTCGTCTCAGCCGTAGACATGGTTCTTCAAGACACGAACACCGGCGAACTGATCCCGGATCAGCGCGTGGGCGGCCGCGCCGAAACTCACGGCGAACTGCCGTTCGTCGAGCGCTCGCTGCGTGCCCGGAGCGATCCGCACCCGCCAGGACCGCATTCCACGGACGGTGACGGAGATCCGGTCGTCCGCAGAGCGGCCCTCGGCGACCAGTTCCGCCCGCCGCGCGGTGTACTCCCGGTCCTGCCGTCCGATGGCGGGTGGATCCTTCGAGATCGTCCGTCCATACGCCGCGCTGACCGCCTGGAAGTACTGCCGGACGTACTCGGCGTGCATCACCCGGGCCAGCGCCACCAGGTGCTCCTCCAGAGCCGGCTCAGAGACCCGGTCGTAGTAGCCGGGAGCGAACGAGAGCTCGACCCGGTCGTTGTCGGACAACTCACCGGTGATCGCGCCACCCGCGACGGACACCCGCACCCGCATGCGCTCCAGCGCGTCCCGCAGCCTCATCGCGCACGCCCCAGGTACCACTCGTCGAACACGGTGCGCGACGTGGCGTCGAGAAGCTTCGGCTGGGGCCCGACGAACGCCCGCCGGCTCTGCCGCACGGTTCCACTCACACTGCGCAGCGCGGCGGCGATCAGTTGCTCACCCTGCTGGATCTCGCTGATCGCCTGGTTCACGCCGTGGCGCATCTGCTCGATGACGGCTTCGGCGGTCTCGCCGTGGTACGTGGTTTCCTTCTCCGGCTCGACCTGGTACGCCGCGGCCACCTGCCCGGCCGCACCGACCGCGGTGACCGCGGTCGCGGTGCCGAGCGCGGCTGCCTCCCCCAGCAACGAAGTGCCGGCCGAGATCGGCACCGCCGCCACCGCCGCGATGGAGGACACGATGGTCCAGCTCATGGTCCAGGTGTTCTGCCCGCAGTGACCCATGTTGTCGAGCGCGGTGAGCGTGGCGTGGGCGACCTTGTCGATGTCCTCGCGAGCGCTCACCCACAGTGCCCGCTGGGCCATGAGAGCGCTGCGCAGCACCGAGCACCCGATGAGCTGGTTCATCACGATCAGCAGAAATGGGTGGACCAGGTCTGATCGGAAGGCATCCGCCGCGTCGCCCGTCCACTCCTCCAGATAGCTCTCCGATGCGCCGACCCGGTCCATGACCAGGTTGGTGATGAGCGGATGCCCGGTGATCGGATCGATCGGCTTCACACCGACCGCCAGGTACTGCAGCCCGTTCAGGAGGTCCAGGATGGGCCCGTCGAACGTCGCCGGATCGGGCATCATCGCGAACGGCTCGAACAGCGACACGATGTCGGCGAAGCCGGCGACGATGCTCGCCCGGGACGCGTCCTCGCCGGGGCGTGGCGCGAACGGCGGATCGCCGGGTTTCGGCGCCTCGCGGACGCCGTGCTGCTCCAGCGCCTTCGCGGTCGCGGTGGCCCGGATGTCGTGGGCGTGCTGCATCAGCTGCTCGAAGCTCATGACCCGATCCCCAGCACCGGGTGCGGCTCGCCCTTGCGGGCCAGGACCTCCTTGAACGCGGCGGCCGCCGCGTCGTCGGTCTCCTGATAGGTCGTCACCGCCATGGCGAGGACCTCGGCGACGCCCAGCAGATTGGTCCTGGTCTCGCCGAGGGCGTCCGAGAGGGCGTCCCGCAGGTCACGCCACGGCTGGAGGACCGGGCCATAGGTGCCGCCGCCGAGGACGTCCGGGCGGCGGAACGCGTAGGTGAGGCTGCGCTCGGTGCCGTCGACATACTGAAGCGCCTGGGCGTACTGATAGGCGACCGACGGGTAGTTGTCCTTCGCGGCCTTCAAGAGGTTATAGAGATCAACAGCAAGATTCGGATTGATCGCCATTCTCGGCTCCCCGCGCACCTCGGCTACCAGGTCAAATCGCGCGACACCTCAACTCAGCTCGATGCGCTAACAACGTACACGCCACTATCGATGATCAGGTTCAAGCAACGTCGTAGATCAATTTCCTGTTGAATTGATCTGGGCGCGGTCCGGTTCGAGGAATTCGAGGCGGTTGCCGTGGCCGTCGGCGGAGTAGAGGCGGCGGTGGGCCGGGAAGTGCGGGTCCCACTCGATCGGGTGACCGGCGGATTTCAGCGTCGCCGCCAGCGCGTCGAGGTCGCGGACCAGGACGCCGGGGTGGGACTTGGTGGCCGGGGTGAAGTCCGGGACCGGGCTGAGGTGGACCTCCCAGCCGCCGGCGCGGAACCAGCAGCCGCCCCGCGCGGCCAGCACCGGAGGTTTCACCACCTCGGCCATGCCCAGGACGCCGCTGTAGAAGGATCTCGCCACGGCTTCGCCGCCGGGCGGGATCAGGAGCTGGACATGATGCAGATCATCGATGCGGAAGGTCATTCGGCGACTTTAACAGTACGGGCGTACTGCTTTCGATCCCTCAAAAGTGTCGTACACGTGTTCCATAGTGGGGCTCAGTCTTCCCGACCGAGCCGAGGGGTCACGTGATGTCCGACTACTTCCGAGAGCAGACCGAGATCATCCAGCAGTTCGGCTGGGCCGTCGTGCACGTGGTGCCGTCCGAGGAGGATCCGGCCGACGCGGTCCCGTTCGCGTACACGGTGGGGCTGACCGCCGCCGGCCACCCCGAGCTGATCATCGCGGGGCTGCCGCCGGATCTCGGGCATCAGCTCCTCAACGAGGTGGCCGGGCGGGTGCACGACGAGGGGGCCCGGTTCGGGCACGGGCGCCGGGTCGCCGACGTGATCGTCGATCAGGATCTGGTGATCCTCTCCGGCCGGCCCACCGCGGAGCTGTGGCCGGGCGCCGCGCTGGCGCGGTACGGGCGGGAGCGATTGCGCCTCCAGCAGCTGGTCTGGCCCGATCCGGGCAACCTGTTCCCCTGGCAGGAGGGGTATGAGCCGGAGGAGTACCGGCAGCCGTTGATAGACGCCCCGTCGGCGGCCATGGTCCGGTGCCGCGCCCCGCGCAGCCTGGCCGGTCCGCGCGGGCGCCGCTCGGCGACGGGTCGCGGCCGAGCCACCCCGTGACCCCCGGGACAGGAGGCGAGACGGGTTCAGCGCAGGCCGGGCGCGAGACGGGTGCAGCGCGGCGCAGGCAGAAGCCTCGCGGCGCAAAAAGGAGCAGCGCGGCGCGAGACGGGGTGGCGGCACGCGGCGGGGCGGCGGCACACGGCGGGGCGGCGGCACACGGCGGGGCGGCGGCACACGGCGGCACGAGTGGGGGCTGGGGCTGGTCAGGTGCGGCGGGCTCGGCGGGGGGCCCGGGCCAGCAGGCGGAGGGCGTAGGGGGCGTCCTGGCGGAGGTAACGGCGGGCCAGGCGACGCGGCTCGGCGCCCAGCCGGTGCGCCCACTCCAGGCCGGTGCGCTGCATCCAGCGCGGGGCCCGGTGCACGTCGCCGGCCACGAAGTTGACCGCGGCTCCGCACCCGACGAACCAGGTGGCGGGGAGGTCACGGCGGAGGCGTTCGATCACTGACTCCTGCTTGGGGAAGCCGAGGCCGACGAAGACCAGGTCAGGCCGGGCCTCGACGACCCGATCACAGACCTCGGCGTAGGACGTCTCGTCCTCCTCGAAGCCGAACGGCGGGCTGATCGCGCCCGCGATCCGCAGGCCCGGGCTGGCGGCGGCGAGCCGCACCGCGGCACGGACCGCGCCGGACGCCCGCACCTCGCGAACCGTGACCGCCCCGGCGACCGCGACCCGCCGCGACCCGACGATCGGCGCCTCCGCGGTCGACCCGGTGAGAGCCGCCTGCCCGCGCCCGAGGTCGCGAGTCGGCACCGGAGCGGGGCCAACGGCCGAGTCGGGGGCTGCGGCCGGGCCGGGGGCTGCGGCCGGGGCTGGGGCACCGGCCGGGGCTGGGGTTTTGCGCGGGGTGGCGGGGAGTTCCGCGCGGTGCGGTTCACCGGCGTTCGGGCTGATCACCCGCGGGGCCGGGGTGCCGCCGACGATGAAGACGGAGCGGGCGTCCCGCCCCAGCCCCTCGGAGAGGGTCCAGATCAGACTGCTCCCGGCGACCCGCTCCGGAAGCGGAGCCCCACCGAGCCGACTGGCCCAGATCAGCGGCATCCCGTCGGCGACGATCAGGTCGGCGTCGTTCAGGTGGCGGCGGGCCTCCGGGTCGATCGCCGCCCGCCGCAGGATGTCGATGTTCGGCGTGCTGATGCGCCCGCCCCGACCTCGGGACAGGGCCTCCCGGACGACCGCCACCACCTCCTCCTCGGTGATCCGGTCAATTCCCGTGCCGTCCAGGTGCACGCGTTCGAAAGCCTCGATAACCACTTGACGCCTCCTTTTGCCTGCTTCACTCGTTACCAGAGCGAAACGAGTGAAGGCGGGCCAAAGTGGCACAAGTGCTATTTCTGGGCGGATTGGGGCGAAGCGGCACCACGCTCGTCGAACGACTGCTCGGAGAGCTGCCCGGGGTCTGCGCGCTCGGCGAGGTCGTCCACCTGTGGCAGCGGGACCTGCGGGACGACGAGCGGTGCGGCTGCGGGGAGCGCTTCTCCGCCTGCGAGTTCTGGCAGCGGGTGGGCAAGAGCGCCTTCGACGGCTGGGCGAACGTCGACGTCGATCGGGTGCACGCCCTGCGCGACGCGGTCGAGCGGACCCGCCACATCCCCCGGCTCGCATCCGCCGCCAAGCCCGCTGTGGACGTACGGGAATATGCCTCTTTTTATGCAAAGGTCTATGCGGCCGCCGCCGAGGTCTCCGGGGCGAAGCTGGTCGTCGATTCGTCGAAGCATTCCGCATTGGCGCACGTGCTCCGCGCCGCCGGCGACATCGACCTGCGCGTGGTGCACGTGGTCCGGGACGCCCGCGGCGTCGCCTACTCCTGGACGAAGCGGGTCGCCCGCCCGGAGACCGACGGCGCGGACGAGATGACCCGCTACTCCCCCGGCCGCTCGGCGCTGCTCTGGAACGCGCACAACGCCGCGTTCGGACTGCTCGCCCGCCGGGGTGTGCCGCTGCGCCGGATCCGGTACGAGGAGTTCCTGGCCGACCCGCGGGCCGGGCTGATCCGGCTGGCCGACTTCGCCGGGCTCACGCTGCAGCCGGCCGATCTGGACTTCCTCCGGCCCGGTGAGGCCCGGCTGCGGGTCGGGCACAGCGCGGCCGGCAATCCGATGCGGTTCACCGTGGGGCGGCTGCCGCTGCGCCAGGACGACGCGTGGATGCGCAAGCTGCCGGTCGCCCAGCGCCGCCTGGTCGGCGCGGTGTGCGGCCCGATGCTGCGCGCCTACGGCTACCAGCTGAACCCCGACGACGCCCGATGAGCCGCCCATCCCGAGGACGAACCGCACAGCAGGAGGCGCGATGAACTGGCCGTCGGTCGGGGTCGTCATCCCCACCCGGAACCGCCCGGAGCTGGTCCGCCGGTCGATCGCCGCGGTCCGCGCCCAGAAGTACCCGGGCGAGCTGCGGATCGTCGTCGTCTACGACCAGACCGAGCCGGACTATCTGCTCGCCCACACCGAGGACGTCCCGGTGCTGGTGCTGACGAACTGGCGGACCGGCGGCCTGGCCGGCGCCCGGAACACCGGCGTGCTGGCCCTGGACACCGAGCTGGTGGCGTTCTGCGACGACGACGACCGCTGGCTGCCGGACAAGCTGCGCCGCCAGGTGGCCGCGCTGCTGGCCGAGCCGGACGCGGAGTTCGCCACCTGCGCGATCGAGGTGGAGTTCGAGGGCCGCACCACGCCGCGGCTGGCCGGCCACAGCCGGGTGACCGTGGACGACCTGGCCCGCTCCCGGATGTCGATGCTGCACTCGTCGTCGTTCCTGGTCCGCCGCGAGGTGCTGGCCGAGGACGCGATGGGGATGGTCGCCGAGGACGCGCCCGGCAGCCAGAACGAGGATTGGGACCTTTTGCTCAGGGCGGCCCGCCGCGCGCCGATCGTGCATGTGGACGAACCTCTGGTGCAGGTGCTATGGGGGCGCAGTTCGCACTACGCCTACGAGTACGCCACGAAGATCTCCTCGTTGCGCTGGATGATGCAGCGGCACCCGGAGATCAGTGGCTGCCGGCCGGGCGCCGCGCGGGTGTACGGCCAGCTCGCGTGCTGGTCGGCGGCGACCGGGAACCGCAGCCAGGCGTGGCAGTTCAGCAAGGAGGCGGTCCGGGCGAACTGGAAGGAACCGCGGACGGCGATCGCTCTCGCCGCGATGACCGGAGCGGTGAAGGTGGAGAATGTCCTTTCAGCGCTGCACAAACGGGGCCGGGGTATCTGAAGTCACTCTTTCGCGCACACCCGAAATCGCGGTACTGTTCAAGTGTGTTCGAAATAGTGCGGAAACCACGACCGAAGTTGGTGGATTGCTGATGCTCGCCCAGCAGCGTCAGGCCGCGATCCTCGATCGGGTCCGTGCCACCGGCGGCGTCCGGGTCTCCGAGCTCGCCGCGGAGTACAGCGTCTCCGACATGACGATCCGCCGTGACCTCGAGGCGCTCGCCGACCGCGGGCTGCTGGCGAAGGTACACGGTGGAGCGACCACGGTCAGCCCCGGTTCCGCACACGAGCCGGGTTTCGCCGCCAAGTCGGTGCGCCAGCGCGACGAGAAGACCGCGATCGCGGCCCGCGCGGCCGCCCTGGTCTCGCCCGGCGACGCCATCGCGCTCTCGGCCGGCACCACCACGGCCGAGCTGGCCCAGCGGCTGGTCGACGTCCCGTCGCTGACCGTGGTGACCAACTCGATCCCGGTCGCCGACGTCTTCTACCGCGCCGGCCGGCCGGACCAGACCGTCGTGCTGACCGGCGGCACCCGCACCCCGTCCGACGCGCTGGTCGGCCCGGTGGCCGTGGCCGCGATCGGCACCCTGCACCTGGACATGCTGTTCCTGGGCGTGCACGGGATGAGCGAGCGGGCCGGCTACACCACGCCCAACCTGATGGAGGCGGATGTCAACCGCGCCCTGGTCGAGGCCGCGGAACGCCTGGTCGTGCTCGCCGACAGCACCAAGTGGGGCACCGTCGGCATCTCCTCGATCGTCCCGCTGGAACGGGCCGACGTGCTGATCACCGACGACGGCCTGGACGCCACCGCACGATCCCTGCTCTCCGAAACCGTTCCTGAACTCGTGGTGGTGAACCCGCAGTGACGTTCTTCCGCTCGACCGTCAACCTTGCCGACGGGCGCGAGCTCATCTACTTCGACGAGAAGCCGGACTCCGGCCGCTCGGCGTACGCGGACGCCCGCGAGCTCCCACCGCCCCCGCCGGCCTCGCAGCTGCGCTACGACCCGCTCGTGGACGAGTGGGTCGCGGTCGCCGCGCACCGGCAGACCCGCACGTTCCTGCCGCCGTCGGACGCGTGCCCGCTGTGCCCGACCAGCTCGCGGTTCGCCAGCGAGATCCCCGCGCCGGACTACGACGTGGTGGTCTTCGAGAACCAGTTCCCGTCGTTCAGCTACCGCGAGGTGCCGGGCGGCGAGATCACCGAGCTGACCGGGATGGTGCCGGTCAAGCCGGGCTTCGGCCGGTGCGAGGTGGTCTGCTTCACCAGCGACCACAACAGCTCGTTCGGCGCGCTGACGCCGGCCCGGGTGCGCACGGTGGTCGACGCGCTCGCCGACCGGACCACCGAGATGTCGCAGCTCCCGGGCGTCGCCCAGGTCTTCCCGTTCGAGAACCGGGGCGTCGAGATCGGCGTGACGCTGCACCACCCGCACGGCCAGATCTACGCGTACCCGACGGTCCCGCCGCGCACCGAGGCGATGCTGCGGGCCGCCACGAAGCACGCCGCGAAGACCGGCGGACGGAACCTGTACGCGGACGTGCTCGCCGCCGAGCAGGAGGCGAAGGTCCGGGTCATCGGCGCCAACGAGCACTGGACGGCCTATGTGCCGGCCGCCGCCCGCTGGCCGTTCGAGGTGCAGATCGCCCCGCACCGCCAGGTCCTCGACCTGCCCGGGCTGACCGGCGACGAGCGGGACGCGTTCGGCCCGCTCTACCTCGAGGTGCTGCACCGGTTCGACGGGCTGTTCGGCAAGCCGATGCCGTACATCTCGGCCTGGCACCAGGCGGTCGTCGGCGAGGGCCGGGAGCTGGGCTATCTGCACCTGCAGGTGTTCAGCATCCGCCGCGCCGCCGACAAGCTGAAGTACCTGGCCGGCTCGGAGTCGGCGATGGGCGCGTTCGTCAGCGACGTCGTCCCGGAGAAGGCCGCTCAGCTGCTGCGCGACGCGCTCTGACGGCAGCACGACGAGCAGAAGACCCAGAACGGCCCCGCCTCTGACCCAGGCGGGGCCGTTTGCATGGGGGGACCAGCGGGGGCCCGGGACAAGGCCCCCGCTGAAGGGGACGGCGAGCGGCAAGCCCGAGCCCGCCACCCGCACCACTGAGACAAACGAACTGTCATACCCAGTGGTTACGACCCTAAACCTCCGGCTTTGTCGGATCTTCCAAAACAACAAAACCCCAACCCCCGCTTTGGTACGACCGGAGCACCGCTCCCGCCGTACCGAAGAAGAAGTTGGGGTTTTTGTCGTGTCGAGAAATCAGGCGAGCTTGCGTGCCAGGTTCTCGTCGAGCGCGTTCATGAACTCATCCGTGGTCAGCCACGGCGCGTCCCGGCTGATCAGCAGCGCGAGGTCCTTGGTCATCTGACCGCCCTCGACGGTGTCGATGCAGACCTGCTCCAGCGTCTCGGCGAACTGGGTGACCTCCGGCGTCCCATCCAGCTTGCCGCGGTGCTTGAGCCCGCCCGTCCACGCGAAGATCGACGCGATCGGGTTGGTCGAGGTCTTCTCGCCCTTCTGCCACTGCCGGTAGTGCCGGGTGACCGTGCCGTGCGCGGCCTCCGCCTCGACGGTCTGACCGTCCGGCGTCATCAGCACCGACGTCATCAGGCCGAGCGAGCCGAAGCCCTGGGCCACGGTGTCGGACTGCACGTCACCGTCGTAGTTCTTGCAGGCCCAGACGTAGCCGCCCTCCCACTTCATCGCGGCGGCGACCATGTCGTCGATCAGCCGGTGCTCGTAGGTGATGCCGGCTTCCTTGAACTGGTCCGCGAACTCGGTCTCGAAGATCTCCGCGAACAGGTCCTTGAAGCGGCCGTCGTAGGCCTTCAGGATGGTGTTCTTGGTGGAGAGGTAGACCGGGTAGTTGCGGGCCAGGCCGTAGCGGAACGAGGCCCGCGCGAAGTCGCGGATCGACGCGTCGTAGTTGTACATCGCCATGCCGACGCCGCCGGCCGGGAACTCCGAGACCAGGAACTCCATCGGCGCGGAGCCGTCGTCCGGCGTGAAGGTGACGGTCATCTTGCCGGCGCTCGGCGCGACGAAGTCGGTCGCCTTGTACTGGTCACCGTGGGCGTGACGGCCGATGATGATCGGCTTGGTCCAGCCCGGCACCAGCCTGGGTACGTTGCTCATGATGATCGGCTCACGGAAGACCACGCCGCCGAGGATGTTGCGGATGGTGCCGTTCGGCGACCGCCACATCTTCTTCAGCCCGAACTCCTGCACCCGCGCCTCGTCCGGCGTGATGGTCGCGCACTTGACGCCAACGCCGTGTCGCTTGATGGCGTTGGCCGAGTCGATCGTGACCTGGTCGTCGGTCTCGTCCCGGTACTGGATCGACAGGTCGTAGTACTCGAGGTTGACGTCGAGGTAGGGCAGGATCAGCTGCTCACGGATCTGCTTCCAGATGATCCGGGTCATCTCGTCGCCGTCGATCTCCACGACCGGGTTCTTGACCTTGATTTTCGCCATCGGCCGGCGCTCCTCTCCCGAAACACATGCTTAGCAGTACGAGCGTACTGCCCGCCCGCTGAAGATCGCCGGGCGGCCCCGAACCGGTGATCTGCCTCTACCATCCCAGGCGATGAAGACCAGCCGGGCCAATAAGCCTCATGTGCGGGAGAAGCTGCTCGATCTCGGCCGGACCGCGGTGGCCGTCGCCGGGTTCGCCGCCGTCGCCGTCGCCGGCATGCTGTGGCGGGACCGGGTGATCGGCCTGATCCACGACGTCACCGGGGGCGCCCCGGCCGGGATGGCGGCGGCCGGCTGGCTGGTCGTCGTCGCGCCGTTCCTGACCGGGTTCCTGTGCTGGCTGTTCGCCGACCGGCTCGGCCGGCCGGGCCGGATCGCGCTGATCGTGGTCACCGTCCTGCTCGCGGTCGTCGCGCTGTGGTTCCTGCCCGGCTGCGACCGGCACCACTGCGGGCCCGCCGAGGTGACCGGGGACGGCGCCGAGGCCCTGCGGACCGGCACCATCTTCGGCGCGCTGACCGGCCTCCCGGCCGCCGCCGGCGTCCTCGCCACCGCGAAGCACCCGAACCGGCGCCTGGCCGCGCTCCTGGTCACCCTCTGGGCGGCGGCCATGCTCGCGCTCGCAGTGGTCCTGGGCCGGATCAACTGACGATGGCACCGTAGGCGCGGGCGAAGTGCGCCGCCTGCCCGAGGTCGATCTTCGCCCCGGTCACGTCGACGTCGCGCAGCGGCGTGCCGTCCAGGTCCGCTCCGCGAAGATCAGATCCCTTCAGTACGGCATCCTTCAGGCGCGCGTTGGAGAGATCCGCCCCGCGCAGGTCGGTCTTCGACAGATCCGCCCCGGTCAGGTCCGCCTCCCGCAGCCGCAGCGCGCCGAACCGGATGCCGCTCAGGTTGTGCCCGCGCAGCGACACGAACCCCCAGTCCCCGCCGGTCACGGTGAGCGGCCGCAGCCCGCAGTCCACGAAGGTGGTGCCGGTCAGCTTGCAGTCGTCGAACGTGGCGTCGAAGAACGAGCACCGCTGCAGCGTCGACTGCAGAATCGCGGTACGCACGAACGTCGCCGCGTTGAACTTGACGTTGCCGAACTCGCACCGCTCGAACGTGCACCCGGTGAACGTGGACTCGCTCCAGTCCACGTCGTGAAAGACACAGTCCTCGTAGTGGACCCGCTCCTCCTCGGCGAGGGCCCGGTCCGTACCGGAAAGCCGTTCGCCCTGGATGTGCCGCATGGCCGAGCTCACTCGGCCAGGCCCTGGTCCCGCAGCCCGGTCAGCTGGGCCAGGATCGCCGCGAAGTCCTTCGACCGCTTCGGCGCCACCGCGACGATGCAGTCCAGCGGAGTCGTCTCGAAGCGACTCACCTCGAACGACGCGAATGTCGGCAGCTCGGCGCGGGGCACCGCGCCGACCACCGCCCGGCGCAGCAGGAACTGCGTCTCCGGGTCACGGCGGACCAGCTCACCGGGCACGTACTGGAGCTGGGCGCTGGTGAACTCGGCCGCGGTGATGTCCAGCGCCCAGTCGACGTCCGCGTAGTGCCGCTCGATCTCCGCGGCGAACGCCGCCCGTACCGGCGCGGGCAGCGATGGGTTCGGCGGCATGACGAACCACGTGCCGACCCGGCCGCGCAACGTGACGTGCCGGAGGGCGCAGCCGTACAGGTTCAGCGAGCCGGTCATGGTCACCCCGTCGACCAGCACGTCCTCCAGCCGCACGCCGCTCAGCGACGACTGCTTGCAGACGCTGCGGGTCAGCGTGGTGTCCCGGACCACCAGGTTCATCCCCGGATCGTCGAACTGCGAGAGGGTGGAGCCGGCGAACCGGCACCCGCTCAGCTCCCACCCCCGCAGCGTCCGATGACTGCCGATGCTCTTGACCCCGGAGAAGTCCTGCTTCTCGACCCGGACGCCGTCACTCACCGACGATCTCCCTCACGAGAAGATCTCGGCGAGGAAGTCGGCGGAGAACGACGGATAGTCGATGATCTGGTCCCGGCCGATCACGAAGGCGTAGTTGAGGTGATCCCGGATCGAGGTGGCGCTGCCGCCGGTGACGTCGATGGGACACTCCATTTCGCCGTGCTCGATCACGAAGTCGGGCAGTGACTGACCGCGCATCCCGGCACCGAGGTGCTCGATGTTCGCGTCGGCGAGGACGGCCGCGTCGTCGGCGACCATCTTCTCCAGCGCGGTGCCGACATACATGCTACGCAGCCACGGCTCGGTCTTGCCCCGAGCGTACTCACCGGGCCCGAGCATCGCCCGGAAGTCCGCGGCCGACCGGGCCCGGGCCCGCTCCACGGCCGCCCGCAGCAGCTGGTAGCTGGCCTTGCCGGCGGCCGTGAGCAGATCCACCGGGCAGATCTCGGTCTGCGCCGCGCGGGCCACCGTCACCCGGGCGGTCACCCGGGCCGCGGCCGCGGCGTTGGCCGCGCAGGAGAGCAGCCGGGTGGCCGCCGACGCCTCGCGCTCCAGCAGCGGGAGCGCCTCGGCCGGCAGGTCGCTGGCCCGCAGCACCTCGAGCGCGTCGGTGATCCCCTGGCCGGCCCGCAGCGCGGCCCGGGCCTCGACCACACCCTTGACCCAGGCGAACACCCGGTCGTACGGGATCAGCTCGGCCGCCGCCCACGCGCAGCTGCTGTTCAGGATGTCGCCCTTGGTGGCCTTCTTGCCGCACTCGATGAAATCCCCGAAGACCAGGTGGACCAGGTTGTCCCAGGACGCCTTGATCTGGTCGCGGACGTCCATGTGCAGGGTCCGGTGCACGGTGGTGTCCACCGTCTTGACCGCCAGCGGCAGCGAGCCGCAGGTCGCGCTGGTGGTCCCGGTCAGCGTGCAGATGATCAGGTCGTAGTAGACGAACCCGTGCATGTGCAGCGGCACGTCGATGTCACAGGTCGGCGACCCGTTACCGGTGGAGCAGTGCCCCTCCCAGGCGTCGACCGTGAGGTCCGGCCGCAGCATCAGGGCCATGTAGCCGCCGTCCCAGGTGGCCACCACCTGGTTCATCCGGTCCGCGTACCGGGCGTCCGCCTCGGCGCTGGACGCGGCCGTCTCGGCCGCGGCGGCGTCCTCCCTGGCCCGTTGTGCGGCCGCCTCGGCGTCGTCGGCCGAGGCGTCGGCCCGGTCAGCCGCGTCCTGCGCCGCGTCGGCCTCCTGCTGGGCCTGGGTGGCCGCGGACCGGGCCGAGGCCGCGTCCCGCTCGGCACTGTCGGCCGCCGCGTCGGCCGCGTCGGCCTCCCCGGCCGCCTGCTGCGAGGCGGCGTGCGCGGCCGCGGCATCCCGTTCCGCCTGCGCGTTGAGCTGGGCGGTCTCGGCGTCGGCGGTCGCCGCCGCGGCGGCGTCGGCGGCCGCTGCGGCGGCCGAGGCCCGGGCATCCCGCGCCGACTTCGCCGCGGCCGAGGCCGAGGCGGCCGCGTCGGCGGCGGCCTGCGCCGCGATCTTGGCGTCGCCCACCGCGGCGGCGGCGAGCGCGGCCGCGGTCCCGGCGGCGGTCGCCGCATCCGCGGCCCGGGCGTCGGCCGCGGCGCTCTGCTGCTGGGCGACGGTCATCGCACTCTGCCCGACCAGCACCGCCAGGGCCGCCGCGGAGTCCCGCTCGACGAAGGGTGCGCCGAGCGCGATCGCCTCGTTCGCGGGCGTGGCCACCTGCGCCGCGGAGTCCCGGGCGGCGAGTGCGGCCAGCGACGTGGCGTACGCCTTGCCGGCGGTCACCGCGCTGTCCAACTGCGCCTGTTGCGCCGCGGCCCAGGCCGCGGCGGACTGCTGGGCCGCGACCCGCATCGCGGCGGCCGCGGCGGCCGCATCCGCGTCGGCGGCGTTGGCATGCGCCTTGGCGTCCCGGGAGGCGGCGAGCGCGTCGGCCGCCGCGGAGTGCGCCTTGGCCATCGCCGCCCGGGTGATCCCGACCTGGGCGTCGGCTTTCTTGGCGGCCGCTTCGGACCGGGCGGCGGCCGCGTGCGCCCGGGTAGCGGCCTCACGGGCGTCCTCGGCGGCCCGGGTGGCGGTGTCCGCGGCCCGGCCGGCCGCGTCGGCCGCGTCCTGGGCCCGATCCGCCTCCTGCTGGGCATGGTCGGCGGCGGCCCGGGCCGCGGCGGCCTGGTCGGTGCCGGCCAGCGCGTCCGCCTTGGCCTGCATGGCCATCGCCCGGGCGGCCAGCGAGTCGTGCTTGGCGTTGGCGTTCTCCGCGGTCTCCCGGGCGATCATCGCGTTGTTCGCGGAGACCTGGGCGTCGTGATCGCGGTCGGCCGCGGTCACCGCGTCGGCGTCGGCCGAGGCCCGGGCGCTGCCGGCGATGCCGAGCTGGCGTTGCGCCTCGGCGTCGGCGGCGGCCGCGTCGGCCCGCCGGCTCTCGGCGATCCGGCGCTGCTGCGCGGCGACGTCCCGCTGCTGCTCGGCGATCTTCCGCTGCGCCGCGGCCTGGTCCGCGGCGATCTTGGCGGTGGCCCGGGCCTGCTCGGCCTCGGCCCGTTTGGCCTTGGCCGTCGCCGCGTCCCTGGCCGCGGCGGTCGCCTCGGCCGCGGCCGACTGCGCGGCGGCCTGCGCCTGACGGGCGGCCTCCTGGGCGGCGTTCTTGGCGTACTCCGCGCGCATCGCCGTGGCCTGGGTCTTGGCCAGGGCCAGCAGGGTGTCGCTGTCGGCGACGGCGGCCTTGGTGGCCTGCACCGCGGTGGCGGTCGCCTTGGCCGCGGCGGTGGTGCCGGCCGCGGACGCCTTGACCACCTGGGCGGACTGCTGCGCGTAGGCGAGACCACGCCCCACCGGGTAGTGCCCGGCGGTGGCGATCGTGGCGGCCGCGTTCTGCGCGTTGGTCACCGCGGTCGCCTGGACCTGGGCGTCGGCGGCGGCGTTGTTGGCGATGGTGAGCTGCGCGGCGGCCCGGTTCTGGGCGTTCTTGATCTCGTTGACCGCGTAGGTGAAGTCGGCCGCCTTCGGCGCGTCCAGGATGTCGGTCCCGGTGCCGGTGCCGGCGTTGTTCTGCGCCGAGACGAACTGCTGGGTGGTGCCGCCGGTGCAGGTCTTGACCGCGGCGGCCAGCCCGTTGGTGGCCGAGGCGAAGTCCAGGCACTTGTTCGCGCCGACGTTGTAGAGCCGGGTCAGGCCGCCGGTGGTGGACCACTGCCAGTGCTGATTGGCCTTGTTGGTGGTGCAGGCGTAGAGCACCACATTGGTGCCGTTGAGGTCCAGGCACTTGCCGGTGGCCGCGTTGTAGAGCGGGCCGTCCAGGTAGTTGTAGCCGTACGGGCGCCACTGCTGGGCCGTGCCGTTGTTGCAGGTCCAGAGCTCGATCTTGTTGTTGTTCGTCGCCGATCCGCTGGTGTTGTCCAGGCAGAACGTGGTCGACGGCTTGTACTTGAAGGTGATCGGGCCGGAGCCGGCCGTGCACAGGCCGCCCGCGCTCCAGCAGGACTGCCACTTGGTGAGCTGGTGCGCGATCCAGGACTGGCCGACCGCCTCGCCCATCGCGATCGCGGCGTTCTCCAGGTCGAGGTACGCCTTGGCGTGCGCGGCCAGGATCGCGGCCCGCTGGGTGGCCTGCGAGTCGAGCTCGGCCTGCCACTCGGCGGCGGCGGTGTGCACCACCGGGGCGAGCACGTGGTTCGGGTCGAGCGGGTTGTCCGTGTCGCACGAGGCGAACCGCTGCTTGATCGCCTCGACCTCGAGCCGGAACTCGGTCGAGCCGGGCGCCGGGGCGCTCTTCGGGAAGCCGCCGGCCTGCAGGAACAGCCGGAGGTCGTCGGCGTGGTGGTTGCCCGGGTAGACGTGGCCGTCGTTGAACGGGTCCTCGTCGCCGACCTCGCCCCAGGCCCACCGCTCGTACGACGAGCCGCCCGACCCGGTGTACAACCCCTGCGCCTTGGCGATCGCGACCGCGCTGGCCACCGCTTCGGCCGAGCCGACCGGGGCCAGGTCCTCGTAGAGGCTGCCCTCACCGTCGAAGAACCGGTGGTTGTAGAACGAGAGGATGCCCAGGTCGCCGTAGAAGTTCGGGGCCCACTGGAAGCCGGTGACGGTCTCGTCGACGACCTCGAAGTTGTTCGGGATCGAGTCGCTCCACACGTCCTTGCGGCCGTAGAGCGTGTCGACCTTGGCCGAGTAGTCGGCCCGGTCCTGGTCGTACGCGGTCGACAGCGGCGTCGCGTTCCAGTAGCTCGGATCGGCCGCGGTGTGCATCGCCGCGGTCGTCCCGGTCAGCCCGGTCTGCGCCACCGAGCGGATCGCCGGGCCGCCGGCCTGGGCCACGAAGCCGAGCCGGCACCGGTCCAGCCGGGCCGCGGTCAGTCCGTCGTCGAGCCGGCTCGGATAGGCCCAGGTGTCCCCGGTGTCGGCGTGCGCGCCGGTCGCCGGCGCCACCATCGTCAAGGAGAGCGCGGCCAGCGCCGCCACCCCCGCCTGCAGCCATCGTTGTCCGCGCACGCCGATGCCCGTCCTCTCCCCCGTGAACGCCGTGACGGCGACGCCCCCGCACGAGCGCGGCTAAGAATTTAGATCTACTGATGTAACAAAATCAATACTCGGCGGTAACCCCGTGGTTCCGGAACACGAAAGAGCCGGCCCGCGGGTGCGGGCCGGCTCTTCGGGAGAAGCGATCAGCCGTGGTAGAAGTGCCGCGTTCCGGTGAAGTAGATGGTCAGGCCGGCCTTCTCGGCCGCCTCGATCACCAGGTTGTCGCGGATCGAGCCGCCCGGCTGGACGACCGCCTTGACGCCGGCCGCGATCAGCACCTCGAGGCCGTCCGGGAACGGGAAGAACGCGTCCGAGGCGGCCACACTGCCGGCCGCCCGCTCGGCGCCGGCCCGGTCGACCGCCAGCTTGGCCGAGTCGACCCGGTTGACCTGGCCCATGCCGACGCCGACGGTCGCGCCGTCGTGCGCCAGCAGGATCGCGTTGCTCTTCACGCTGCGGATCGCCCGCCACGCGAAGGCCAGGTCGCGCAGGTCCGCCGGGGACGCGGCCGCGCCGGTCGCCAGCGTCCAGTTCGCCGGGTCGTCGCCCTCGGCGTCGATCCGGTCCGACATCTGCACCAGCACGCCGCCGCCGACCTGCTTGATCTCGGCGGGCGGCGGGTTCCACGCCGGGGCGACCAGGACGCGCAGGTTCTTCTTCTCGCGCAGCAGGTCCAGCGCCTCGGGGGCGTAGGACGGGGCCACGATGACCTCGGTGAAGATCTCCGCGACCTGCTGCGCCAGCTCGAGCGTGACCGCCTGGTTGACCGCGATCACGCCGCCGAACGCGGAGACCGGGTCGCACTCGTGCGCCTTGCGGTGCGCCTCCGCCACGTCCGCGCCGATCGCCACGCCGCACGGGTTCGCGTGCTTGATGATCGCCACGGCCGGGTCGGTGAAGTCGTTCGCGGTGCGCCAGGCGGCGTCCGCGTCGACGTAGTTGTTGTAGGACATCTCCTTGCCGTTGAGCTGCTCGGCCTGCGCCAGCCCGGCGGGAGCATTCGCGTCGACGTAGAGCGCGGCCTGCTGGTGCGGGTTCTCGCCGTACCGGAGAATGTCTTGTTTTTTCAGCGCGATGCCCGCGAAGTCCGGCCATTCCGCGGCCGGCGCCAGCACGGTCGCCGTCCAGTTCGCCACCGCGACGTCGTACTCCGCGATGTTGATGAACGCCCGGGAGGCGAGCACCTTGCGCTGCTCCAGCGTGAAGCCGCCGGCCGCCAGCGCGGAAAGAATCAGCGGATAGCCCTCGGTGGAGACCACCACGGCAACCGAGGCGTGGTTCTTCGCCGCGGCCCGGACCATCGCCGGCCCGCCGATGTCGATCTTGGCGATGCACTCCTCCTCGCTCGCCCCGGAGGCGACCGTCTCGGAGAACGGGTAGAGGCTGCTCACCAGCAGGTCGAACGGCTCGATCCCGTGCTCGGCCAGCTCCTGCGCGTGGCTGTCCAGCCGCAGGTCGGCGAGGAGACCGGCGTGCACCTTGGGGTGCAGGGTCTTCACCCGGTCGCTGAGGATCTCCGGGAAGCCGGTCAGATCCTCCACCCGGGTCACCGGCACGCCGGACTTCTCCACGGTGCTCGCGGTGGAGCCGGTCGAGACGATCTCCACGCCGGCGGCGTGCAGGGCCTGGGCGAGCTCGACGATGCCGGCCTTGTCCCACACGCTCAGCAGCGCCCGCTTGATCGGACGCAGACCCTCGGTGCTCACGGAATCCGTACCTTCCTGTCTTTGATGGTCCAGCCGTCGCGGACCAGGCGGCCGACGAACTCGACCAGCTGGGCCCGCTCGGCCACCTTGATCCGCTCGGTCAGCGTGGCTTCCGTGTCGTCGTCGAGCACGGGGACACTGACCTGGGCGATGATCGGCCCGGTGTCGACACCGGCGTCGACGAAGAAAAGCGTCGCGCCGGCCAGCTTCACGCCGTAGGCGAGCGCGTCGCGCGGCCCGTGGATGCCGGGGAACGACGGCAGCAGCGCGTTGTGCGTGTTGATGTACCGGTCGCCGAACGCGTCCAGGAACTGCTTGCCGACCAGCTTCAGGAAGCCGGCCGAGATGACCAGGTCGGGGCGGTGCGCGGCGACGTGCCCGGTGACCGCGGCGTCCCAGTCGTCGCGGGTCGGGTAGGCCTTCACCGAGTCCACGAACGTGGGCACACCGGCCGCGGCGGCGATCTCCAGGCCGGCGATGCCGTCCCGGTCCGCACCGACCGCGACGACCTCGGCGCCGTACGCCGGATCCGTGGCCGCGTCGAGAAGAGCTTGCAGGTTGCTGCCCGATCCGGAGATCAGGACGACCAGGCGGGCGGGCGCGGGGTCAGTCACCTCAGCACCCTATCCGGGACGCCCAGGTCAACCGAAATCGGGCGGTTATCGGCGGCTCTTGGTCACGACCGGCCGCCGCGGGGTGCTGAAGATCCGGGCCGCGGAGGCGCCCACGATCACCGAGATCGCGGCGACGATCGCGGCCACCAGCCCGACCTGACCGGCCGCCGGGCCGATCTCGGCGAGCCGCCCGTCCCCCACCGGGCCGCCGGAGCACCAGGCCAGCCCGGCGAGCAGCAGACCCGCGACCGGGCCGGCCAGCAGGCCCGCGCCGAACAGCAGCGACCAGGCCGGTTCCGGGGCGTCCGCGCCGGAGCCGCGACCGGGCCCCCAGGCGTGCGCGCGGCCGTAGCGCAGCCGCTGGGTGAGCCCCCAGCCGGCCACCGCGCCGGCGATCACCGGAAGAGTCAGGAGCAGCGTGCCGCCGGAGCCCACCGGCCCGTTCGGCAGGCCGGCCAGCAGCGGCAACGTGGGCAGGTCACCGACCGCGAACTCGGTCAGCCGGATGATCGAGCCAACCCCCAGGACAAAACCGGGACCGAGAAGGTACGCCGTGGCCCAGACCGCCGCGTTCGCCGCGTAGGCCACGCTGATCAGGGTGATCCCGGCCTGGCCGGCCACCCCGGTGTGATAGGCCGCGATGATCTTCGCGGCGTCGCCACCGCCGAGCGCGACCGACAGCCCGCCGACCGCCGCGCCCGCCCCGACCATCAGGAGCCCGGCGACCAGCCCGGTCCGGATGCCGTGGCGCAGCGCCGACGGGACCCGCCGGGCCAGCGTGGTGACCGCGTCGCTGCCGCGCAACGCGCCGATCAGCGCCCCGACCAGCCCGAGCAGCAGAAAATCCGCCGCGGCGCGGGCGGTGGAGACGTGGGTGCCGCGGCCATCGGTGAGCTGCGCGGTCAGAAAACCGATGGCGCCGTACGCCACCCCGACGCACATCGCCACGAGAAGCGCCGAGCCGATCGAGCCGGTACGCCGCGCCCCGATCGCCCGGGTCACGTGCAGCCCGGCCCGCTGCAGCCGCCACAGCACCAGCCCGGTGAGCAGCAGCGGCGAGAGCCCGAGCGAGCCGATCGACGTGCCGATCGGCACCCCGTGGCCGAGCAGCCAGGCGGCCGCGCCGGCATGGGCCGCCCCGAGCAGGCCACCCTGGCCCTCCAGGGTGCGGGCCAGCCCGAGCGCCGCGGCGACCGGAAGATAGGTGAGCAGCGCCGCCCAGGTCGTGGCGAAGGCCACCGCCACCGGCAGCGGGGCGCCCTTGGCGCGCTCCGGCGGCCGGCGCTGGTTGGGGACCCGGACCGTCTCGCGGCGGCCGAGCATCGCGTCGTCCACGACGACGGTGTCCCGGGTGTCCGGCGCGCCCGCGGCCTGCGGCTGGGGCTCCCGGCTCGCGCCCGGGGCGGGCAGCTGCTCGGTGTCCCGCACGACAGACTGCAGCGCCTCGGCGACCGCGAACGGGTCCTCCGAGCCGCCGGGACGGTCGGTTGTGCTGGGCATCGCGACCTACCTTGTCACGCCAGGGCACTTACAGCGATGCAGATACGACGGCGCGCCGCCGATCGGGTCTCGTCGACCCGGCCGGCGGCGCGCCGATCGTAGGCAGATCGATGGTCAGCTCATGATCTCGCGCATGAGCCGGGCCGTCTCGCTCGGCGTCTTGCCGACCTTGACGCCCGCCGCCTCCAGCGCCGCCTTCTTCGCGTCGGCGGTGCCGGCCGAGCCGGAGATGATCGCGCCGGCGTGACCCATGGTCTTGCCGGGCGGAGCGGTGAAGCCGGCGATGTAGCCGACCACCGGCTTGGTCACGTGCGCCTTGATGAACTCGGCGGCCCGCTCCTCGGCGTCGCCACCGATCTCACCGATCATCACGATCGCGTCGGTGTCCGGGTCCTCCTGGAACGCCTTCAGCGCGTCGATGTGCGTGGTCCCGATGATCGGGTCGCCACCGATGCCGACGGCCGTGGAGAAGCCGAACTCCCGCAGCTCGTACATGAGCTGGTAGGTCAGCGTGCCGCTCTTGCTGACCAGGCCGATCCGGCCCTGCGGGGTGATGTCGGCCGGGATGATGCCGGCGTTCGACGCGCCCGGCGAGGCGATGCCCGGGCAGTTCGGGCCGATGATCCGGGTCTTCTCACCCTTGGCCACGTTGTACGACCAGAAGGACGCCGAGTCCTGCACCGGTACGCCCTCGGTGATCACGATGGCCAGCGGGATCTCGGCGTCGATCGCCTCGAGGACCGCGGCCTTGGTGAACGCCGGCGGCACGAAGATGACCGACACGTCGGCGCCGGTCTCCTTGATCGCCTCGGCGACCGTGGCGAACACCGGCAGCTCGGTGCCGTCGAAGTCCACCTTGGTGCCGGCCTTGCGCGGGTTCACGCCGCCGACCACCTGGGTGCCCGCGGCGAGCATCCGCTTGGTGTGCTTGGAGCCCTCGCCACCGGTGATGCCCTGGACGATGACCTTGGAGTCCTTGGTGAGCCAGATAGCCATTAGTTCACTTCCCCGCAGCCGCGAGCTCGGCGGCCTTCTCTGCCGCTCCGTCCATCGTGTCGACCCGCGTGACGAGCGGGTTGTTGGCGCCGTCGAGGATGGCGCGGCCGGCCTCGGCGTTGTTGCCGTCGAGACGCACCACGAGCGGCTTGGTGACCGTCTCGCCGCGGTCGGCGAGCAGCTCGAGCGCCTGGATGATGCCGTTGGCCACCGCGTCACAGGCGGTGATGCCGCCGAAGACGTTCACGAAGACCGACTTCACCGACGGGTCGCCGAGGACGATCTCCAGGCCGTTCGCCATCACCTGGGCGCTGGCGCCGCCACCGATGTCGAGGAAGTTCGCCGGCTTCACGCCGCCGTGCTTCTCACCGGCGTACGCGACCACGTCGAGGGTCGACATGACCAGGCCCGCGCCGTTGCCGATGATGCCGACCTCGCCGTCGAGCTTGACGTAGTTGAGGTTCTTGGCCTTGGCCGCCTGCTCGATCGGGTCGACCGCGGACTTGTCCTCGAGCGCCTCGTGGTCGGGGTGCCGGAAGCCGGCGTTCTCGTCCAGCGTGACCTTGGCGTCCAGCGCCAGCACCCGGCCGTCGCCCACCTTGGCCAGCGGGTTGACCTCGACCAGCAGGGCGTCCTCGGCGACGAACGCCTGCCACAGCTTCACCGCGATGTCGACGACCTGGTCGGCGACGTCGGCCGGGAACTTGGCGAGGGTGACGATCTCCCGCGCCGTGGCCTCGTCCACGCCCTTGCTGGCGTCGATGGCGACCTTGGCGACCCGGTCCGGGTCGGTCTCGGCGACCGTCTCGATCTCCATACCACCGGCGACGCTGGCGATGCAGAGGAACGTACGGTTCGCCCGGTCCAGCAGGTAGGAGAAGTAGTACTCCTCCTTGATGTCGGCCGTCTCGGCCAGCATCACCTTGTGGACGGTGTGACCCTTGATGTCCATGCCCAGGATGTCGGTCGCGCGGGCTTCCGCCTCGTCGGCGCCGTCGGCCAGCTTGACGCCGCCGGCCTTACCGCGGCCACCGACCTTCACCTGCGCCTTGACGACGACCTTGCCACCGAGGCGCTCGGCGATCGCCCGGGCCTCCTGCGGGGTCTCGGCGACGCCGCCGCCCAGCACGGGCAGCCCGTGCCGTTCGAACAGGTCGCGCCCCTGATACTCGAACAGGTCCACGTGTCTCCTTTCGCTCGCGACGCCAAGCGCCGGCAAGCCGCACCATTGCGTCCCGACCTGTTGTGTGCGCGGCGCGTCGCAGTGGCGCCGCCAGCGTGAGGATCGTCGGGCCATCGTGAAATGGCCTTCATCCGCAGACTAGCGACCGAATCGGGCTCCGTGCCCGCGCGGGTACACGGTGTGCAAGACCACACACCAGGGGGACGAAATCGCAGGTCCGGGACGGTCGGGACACCTGTGCAAGAAGAGGTTGCCGGGGCCCGACGGTCGCCCTCGCCGGCTCGCCCCGGCCGCGCTCGCCGGCCCGTCCACGGAAGTGTTCGCAAAAAGTCACGCGACGGCGCGTAACCCCTCGGAGAAGGGCGTCGTTGAGTGTGATGTCAGCGAGCTGCTACTCGGGCCCGCGGATCAGAAAGCGGCCGATGCCCTGTCGGTCGAGGGGTGGCGGCGGGGCATCGCGCATAGAGGGGCCGGACGTGTGAGGGGTGCGTCCGGCCCCTCCCTATGTCCCGGCGACCCGCATTGCCGCGAAAACCATTCGCCGACGGTACGGCGGTAGCACCGCCCGTAAATGCCTCGGCTACACCGAGTGAATTCCATTCCGTGATGTCGCCCTCCGGAATGACCTCGCCACCAAATGCCACGACGCCGCCGGATCCGGCCCCCGCTCGTGTGCCAACCTCGCCGACCCCGCGGCACCACGCCCGGGGCGCGCCCCCTACCAGGACACGGCTTGGGAATGGTTACTCCGGTCACATCACGTTCCGCTTTATAGGCGATTACACACCGTCGCTAATTTGCCCCTAAGGAAAGTAAGCCAATTCGGACAATAACTGATCATTACCGGCGCGGAACTGTCACGAAAATGGCGCTGCGACTTGTGACCGGGCAGTCGTTTCGTTACCGTGGCGACGGCTCCCGCACAGGTTCACCCCTAAGCGAGGGCCCGGCCAACACTTGATAACCGCTTGACGGCGGGTTTCGAGGGTGCCGCCGCAATGTCGTCGACGGAGGGTTGTTCGTGCGCCAGCGCTTGTCGTCTGAGCCCGATCGCTATCGCGGCCGCCGCCGTGTACCTACCCCTCCGCGCAGCCGTTACGCCGCAGTCGTCACCTCCGCCTTCGTCGGGGCCGGTGTGGTCGCCCTCGGCGCCGCGAACCTCTCCGACGCGAAGACGATCAGCCCGGACGTCCTGCAGAGCCTCGACCAGTCGCAGCAGTCCCAGGCCGCCTCCGACGCGCTGGCGAACCGTACGGACGCCACCCGCGCCTCCCGTAGCGAGAACCGGGACGCCACCGCCAAGGCCGGCACGAAGCTCTCCGACGAGGAAGCCGCCGCCGAGGTCTACCTGCTGCCGGTCGACGACTACCAGTTCACCTCGGCGTTCGGGGTCCGGTTCGGCAAGCTGCACGCCGGCATCGACCTGGCCGCCCCGGAGGGCACGCCCTACAAGGCGGTGCACGGCGGCACGGTGACCGCGGCCGGCTACAACGGCGGCTACGGCTACTCGATCACCGTCCAGCAGGACGACGGCACCGAGATCATCTACGCCCACTCCCGGCGGCTGCTGGTGAAGAAGGGCGACACGGTCAAGGCCGGGCAGGTGGTCGGCGAGATCGGGAACACCGGTTACTCGTACGGCACGCACCTGCACCTCGAGATCCACGTCAGCGGCAAGCCGATCGACCCGATCACCTTCCTCAAGGCGCACGGGGTCGACATCCAGCTCCAGACCGAGTCGGTCTACGCGAGCATGGCCGCGGCCGAAGCCGCCTCCTAAGAGTTGCCGGCCGGTTGTACCGGCCACGATCTCCCTCAGCGCTCCGCGCGCCCCGCCGACAGAACCGTGACAGCACGAATCACGGTCGTCGGGAGGAGAGTTACGCGTGGGGCAGACAACGGCTGCGGGCGCCAACGGGCGGCACCGTCAGGAACGCCTCGGCCGGCACCGGGCCCCGGTCTTCCCGGCACTCTTCGCCAGCCGCAGCCGGTCCGTCC
Organism: Actinoplanes sp. L3-i22; assembly: GCF_019704555.1. Taxonomy (NCBI): domain Bacteria; kingdom Bacillati; phylum Actinomycetota; class Actinomycetes; order Micromonosporales; family Micromonosporaceae; genus Actinoplanes; species Actinoplanes sp. L3-i22. Next base: position 791,152 of record NZ_AP024745.1, on the reverse strand, counting down.
TCTCCCTCACCGCGCTGACCGCCACGCTCGCCACCGGGATCGGGATCGCCGGCGCCGCCGCCTCGGCGGCCGGCCCGGGCGACCACTCCTCCAGCCGCGGGCACACCGCCGCGCACGCCACCGCCGCCCTCCCGATCGTCCCGCCCAGCGGTGACGAGGCGCCCGGCAAGACGTACCCCCGGCTCGGCACCGACGACGAGGGGCTGGGCATCGCGGCCGGCCTGGGCGTCTCCTCGGCCGCGCCGGTGCTGCGCAAGGCAAAGCCGGCCCCCGCGATCGTCCCGCTGGTGGCCTCGCACGGCACGACCGGCGGGACCGGCACCGGCTGGGTGAACCCGAACCCGGCCGCCCGGGTCACGTCCTGCTTCGGGCAGCGCTGGGGCCGCCTGCACGCCGGCGTGGACCTGGCCGCGCCGGACGGCAGCCCGATCCTCGCGGCCGGCGCCGGCGTCGTGGTCCGGGCCGGGGCGGCCGAGGGCTACGGCAACGCCGTGCTGATCGACCACGGCGACGGCTGGCTCACCCACTACGGCCACATGTCCCGGATCGCGGTGACCGTCGGCCAGGTCGTGCGGGCCGGCGAGCAGATCGGCGACGAGGGCTCGACCGGGCACTCGACCGGCCCGCACCTGCACTTCGAGGTGCACGAGGGGCACTACAAGAACCCGATCGAACCGACCGCGTGGATGCATCAGCGCGGGGTGGACATTCCCGGCTGCGATACGTACTGAATCGGAATTTTGGTCTTAGATCTTCTCGATCGGGGCGTGCCGCAGGATCAGCCACATCACTTGATCGCCGAAGTCGATCTGCGCGCGGGCGCCGGGGCCCTGCCCCTCCACGGTGACCACCCGGCCCAGGCCGTAACGCTGGTGGTTGACCCGGTCGCCGGGCTCCACCTTCGGCGCCTGCTTGAGCTCGCTCGCGGTGGACAGCTTGCTCGCGTCGATGCCGAGCCGCTCGGCGATCCGCTGCGCCTTCGGCGTGCCGCCGGCGAAACCGCCACCCCGGCCCCGGTCGCCGCCGGCCCGGCCGCCGTGCCCGCCACCCGTGCCGGACCAGGACGTGTACGACCCGCCGGTGCGCTCCCAGCGCACCAGCTCGGCCGGCAGCTCGTCGGTGAACCGCGACGGCGGGTTGTACTGCGGCTGGCCCCACTGCGAGCGGGTCACCGCGCGGGACAGGTAGAGGCGCTGGCGGGCGCGGGTGATCCCGACGTACGCCAACCGGCGCTCCTCCTCCAGCTCGGTGTTGTCGGACATCGCCCGCATGTGCGGGAAGATGCCGTCCTCCAGGCCGGTCAGGAACACCACCGGGAACTCCAGGCCCTTCGCGGTGTGCAGGGTCATCAGCGTGACCACGCCCTGGTGATCGGGGTCGTCGGAGGGGATCTGGTCGGCGTCCGCGACCAGGGCCACCTGCTCCAGGAACCCGGCCAGCGTCGCCGCCGGCGCTTCCGGATCGTCCTCGCTCGCCTGCGACTCCACCCGTTCGGTGTACTCCCGGGCGACGCTGACGAGCTCCTGCAGGTTCTCCACCCGGCCCTGGTCCTGCGGGTCGAGGCTCTCCTCCAGCTCGCTGAGCAGCCCGGAGCGCTGCAGCACCGACTCCAGCACCTCCTCCGGCGGGGCGGTCAGCGCCAGCTCCCGCAGGTCGTCGAGGAGCCGCACGAAGTCCAGAATGCTGTTCGCCGCGCGGGTGGAGATGCCTGGCGCGTTCCGCGCGTGCCGCAGCGCCTGGCCGAACGAGATCCGGTCCCGGTTCGACAGCGCCTCGACGCACGCCTCGGCCCGGTCCCCGATCCCGCGCTTCGGCGTGTTCAGCACGCGCCGGATGCTGACCGTGTCGTCGTCGTTCACGATCGCGCGCAGGTAGCCCAGCGCGTCCCGCACCTCCTTGCGCTCGTAGAAGCGCACCCCGCCGACCACCTTGTAGGGCAGGCCGACCCGGATGAACACCTCCTCGAACACCCGGGACTGGTTGTTGGTGCGGTAGAAGACGGCGACGTCACCGGGGCGGACGTCATGGTTGTCGGTCAGCCGGTCGATCTCCCGGGCCACCCAGTCGGCCTCGGCGTGCTCGGTGTCGGCGACGTAGCCCACGATCTGCTCGCCGGCGCCCTGGTCGCTCCAGAGCCGCTTGGGCTTGCGCGAGGTGTTCCGGTCGATCACCGCGTTCGCCGCGGAGAGGATCGTCTGGGTGGAGCGGTAGTTCTGCTCCAGCAGGATGGTCCGCGCGGACGGGTAGTCCCGCTCGAACTCCAGGATGTTGCGGATCGTGGCGCCCCGGAACGCGTAGATCGACTGGTCGGCGTCACCGACCACGCACAGCTCGGACGGGTCCTCGTGATCCTTGCCGACCAGCTCGCGGATCAGCGTGTACTGCGCGTGGTTGGTGTCCTGGTACTCGTCGACCATCACGTGCCGGAACCGGCGCCGGTACGCCTCGGCGACCAGCGGGTGCGACTGGAACAGGTGCACCACCGACATGATGATGTCGTCGAAGTCCAGCGCGTGCGCCTCACGCAGGCGGCGCTGATACAACTCGTACGCCTCCGACACGGCCCGCTCGTTCGGCCCGTTCGCCCGCTGCTTGAACGTCTCCGGGTCGACCAGCTCGTTCTTCAGATTCGACACCTGGGCGGCCAGGCCCCGCGCGGTGTACCGCTTCGGGTCCAGATCCAGCTCCCGGGCGACCAGGGTCATCAGCCGGCGCGAGTCGTCCGCGTCGTAGATCGAGAACGTGCTCTTCAGCCCGGCGTGCTCGTGCTCGGCGCGCAGGATCCGCACACAGGCCGAGTGGAACGTCGACACCCACATCAGCCGGGCGCGCGGGCCGACCAGGTGGGCGACCCGCTCCTTCATCTCGCCGGCCGCCTTGTTGGTGAACGTGATCGCCATGATCTCGCCGGGGTGCACGTTCCGCGCGGCCAGCAGGTACGCGATCCGGTGGGTCAGCACCCGGGTCTTGCCCGAGCCGGCGCCGGCCACGATCAGCAGCGGGCCCCCGGCGTGGGTCACCGCGTCCCGTTGCGGGCCGTTCAGCCCTTCGAGCAGAGCCTCGGGGTCGGCGGATCTCCGCGGGGCCGGCCGCACGGGCGCCGGGGGAACGGCCGTGGGCAGCGCGAACAGGGCGTTGTCGGAAGGTTCAGATGAAGGTCGCATCGCGGGAGCCAGTGTATGCCGACCCTCCGACACCCGATCGCGCCACGGCGGGGCGGACATCGGTGTTCGGCAATCGACATGTCACCTCGAAGTGGTGGCGCCGAAGAGCCTGATCAACGAGTCTGATCGGGTTGCCTGAACGTCCACTGCAGAATCCGGAGGCTCCATAACATGACTTCTCCGCTTCGGCGGCGTATCGGCGTACCAGCCGTCGCCCTTGCCGTCGTGGGCGCGCTGTCCGCGATGCCCGCCGCCCAGTCCGCGGCCGCCGCGCCGCCCGCCGAGTTCACGCCGGTCACCGCCAGCTACGGCGCGTCGCACGGATCGGCCCTGGTCAAGGGTCAGATCCTCAGCTACAACGACTTCCACGGCGCGATCGACCCGCCGATCGGCAGCGGCGCGGTGGTCAACGCCGGGGGCACCAGCACCCCGGCCGGTGGGGTGGAGTACCTCGCGACGTACCTGAAGAAGCTGCGCGCCGAGGCCACGAGCGAGGGCCGGGCGACCATCACCGCCGGGGCCGGCGACCTGATCGGCGCGTCCCCGCTGGTCAGCGCGGCGTTCCACGACGAGCCGACGATCGAGCTGATGAACACGATCGGCCTGCAGGTCAGCTCGGTGGGCAACCACGAGTTCGACGAGGGCGTGGACGAGCTGATCCGGATCCAGCGCGGCGGGTGTCACCCGGTCGACGGCTGCCAGGACGGCGACCCGTACCGCGGGGCGAAGTTCACCTACCTGGCCGCGAACACGATCAACAACAAGACCGGGCTGCCGATCCTGCCGCCCATCGAGATCAAGTACGTCAAGGGCGTGCCGGTCGGCTTCATCGGCCTGACGCTGGAGGGCACGGCCGGCATCGTCAACCCGGCCGGCATCAAGAACGTGCACTTCACCGACGAGATCGTGACCGCGAACAAGTGGAGCAACATCCTCAAGCTGTTCGGGGTCAAGGCGCAGGTCCTGCTGCTGCACGAGGGCGGCGCGCAGGGCTCGGCGACCCCCACCCCGGGCGTCTCGGACTGCGTGAACTTCACCGGCCCGGTGGTCGACATCGTCAAGGGCCTGAACCCGGAGATCGGCGTGGTCGTCTCCGGGCACACGCACCGGTTCTACAGCTGCAAGCTGCCGAACAAGACCGGCACGGACACCGTGGTGACCAGCGCCGGCACCAACGGCCAGCTGATCACCGACATCGACTACTCGCTGGACAAGCGCACCGGTAAGTTCGCCGAGATCACCGCGAAGAACGTGATCGTGGAGAACGGCGTCCCGGACGGCAACGGCGGCTGGAAGAAGGACGCGGCCGGCGTCTACCTGAAGAACCCGGCCACCGTCGACGCCGCCGCGAAGAAGGTCGCCGACAAGTACCGGGTCGCCGTCGCCCCGCTCGCCAACAAGGTGGTCGGCAGCATCACCGGTGACATCGTGCGCACCAACACCGCGGCCGGTGAGAGCCCGCTCGGCGACGTCATCGCGGACGCCCAGCTGTCCTACACCAAGTCCGCCGGCGCGCAGATCGCCCTGATGAACCCGGGCGGCATCCGCGCCGACTTCGACGCCGACCAGTCGACCGGTGGCGAGGCCTACGGCCAGGTCACCTACGGCGAGGCGTTCACCGTTCAGCCGTTCAACAACCTGGTCGCCACCGAGCCGCTCACCGGCGCGCAGCTCAAGAGCGTGCTGGAGCAGCAGTTCGCCGGTTACTCCGGGCAGACCACCACGAAGATCCTCCAGGTCTCGGCCGGCTTCACCTACACCTGGAGCGCCTCCGCCGCGCTCGGCTCGCGGGTCAGCAACCTCGCCCTGAACGGCACGCCGATCGACCCGGCCGCCACCTACCAGGTCACCATCAACAACTTCCTGGCCGCGGGTGGGGACGGCTTCGGCAACCTGGTCGTCGACCCCGCCAAGGTCGTCACCGCGCCCGGTTTCGACATCGACGCGCTCACCGCCTACCTCGCCACGGGCACCATTGCCCCCGGTCCGGCCAACCGCATCACGACCACCCCCTGACCCTTCCACTCGCTTCTCCGACGGCCCGGCGCTTCTTCGCGCCGGGCCGTTTTCTTCTTGAGAACCATGGTGGGGTCGGCCCCAGGGGCAGAGTCAAGGCGCGTTTCTCATCCGCTTCAGACCAGGCAAAACCCTTCCCGGTACGGCGGGATCCCCGCCCCGCCGGGCCGGTTTCCCAACGTTCGGGCGGTTTCCTTGCGGGGCGGTCCGGGAGCGGGGCATACTCGGCTGCGTGATCCAGCAGGCGCGATTTTTTTACTACGGTTCCGGAAGTCCGGCAGCCGTAGGTCGCCCCTGAACGACAGACCTACTTCAAGCCCCGGGCTTCCACAGCCCGGGGCTTGTTGCTTCCCGGGCCGGGCTGTCCGGAGCGACAAAGCACCCAAGGAGCACACCATGACCGCCGACGTGATGGCCCAGACCACCCCGGACGACTCCCCCGCCGCCCCGAATCCGCCCGCCCCGGACAGCGCGGCCCCCGCGAGCCCGGCCGCCGCCACCTCCGCGAGCCCGACCCTCGCCGCCGCCTCCGCGAGCCCGGCCGCCGCCGCCTCCGCGAGCCCGACCCTCGCCGCCGCCGACCGCGCAGCCCCCGCGAGCCCGACCGCGGCAGCCGAGGTGCCCGCGAGTTCGGCTGCCGTCGCCGGCGCGCCCGCGGGCCCGACCGGCGGCAACGCTCCCGCTAACCCGGGGATCGTCACCGACAAGTCCGTCGCCGCCACCGCCGCCCTGGACGCCTCGACCGGCGCGGGCCGCCCGCTGGCCGCCGACGAGATCCGTGCCATGCGCGAGCGCATCGACGAGATCGACCAGGCCATCATCGACCTCTGGCAGGAGCGGTCCCGCCTCTCCCAGGAGGTCGGCAAGACCCGGATGGCCTCCGGCGGCACCCGCCTGGTCCTGGCCCGCGAACGCGAGATCGTCGACCGCTTCCGTGCCGCGCTGGGCCCCGACGGCACCCAGGTGGCCCTGCTCCTGCTCCGCTCCGGCCGCGGCCCCCTGTAACCCGCGCTCCCGGCCGGCCCGCGGAGCTGCCTCAATCACCACGAAACGGCCCTCACCACCAGCCGCGACCCGGCCCCCAGCAGCGGTCGCGGCTCTCGGCCGGCGCCTTCACCGCGCTGCGCCATCCCTGCGGACCGGCCGGGGCCGAGAGACGCGCTACGGCATCCCGGCGGACCAGCCGGAGCCGAGAGACGCGCTACGCCATCCCGGCGGACCAGCCGGAGCCGAGAGACGCGCTACGCCATCCCGGCGGACCAGCCGGAGCCGAGAGACGCGCTACGCCATCCCGGCGGACCAGCCGGAGCCGAGAGACGCGCTACGCCATCCCGGCGGACCAGCCGGAGCCGAGAGACGCGCTACGCCATCCCGGCGGACCAGCCGGAGCCGAGAGACGCGCTACGCCATCCCGGCGGACCAGCCGGAGCCGAGAGACGCGCTACGGCATCCCGGCGGACCAGCCGGAGCCGAGAGACGCGCTACGGCCTGGACCTCGGCGGGCCTCGCGTGGGTTCTTTGAACCGCAACCACCCACGGACGTCGCCCTGGAGGGTCTCGCGTTCTGGGCGCCCCGCGCCCTGCGAGGCCCGGAAGGGTCCCCGCGGGAGCGACGATCAGTTATCGGCCGCAGCCGAGGCAATAAAGAATTTGATCTTAAAAATGGCGCAGCCGCGTCGGAAAGCCCCCGGAAACGGCGAAGGCCGGGCCGGAAGTCCGCGGGAAAGCGGATCCGGCCCGGCCTGCTGCCCGAGGTCAGCGACCGTGCACGACGTCGCGAATTTCCGCGAAGTGGCAAGCGCTGGGGTGCGGGGAGCGCTCGCGGATCTGCAGCAGGGGCTCCTGCTGGGCGCAGATGTCCGAAGCCTTCCAGCACCGGGTACGGAAGCGGCAACCCGAGGGCGGGTTGGCCGGGGACGGGACGTCGCCCTCCAGGACGATCTGGTCACGGTGGCCGCGCAGGCGCGGGTCCGGAACCGGGACGGCGGAGAGCAGCGCCTGCGTGTACGGATGCGTCGGCTGCTCGTAGATCGCCTGGTCGTGGCCGGTCTCGATGACCTTGCCGAGGTACATCACGGCGACCCGGTCGGAGATGTGCCGGACGACCGAGAGGTCGTGCGCGATGAAGATGTACGACAGGCCGAACTCGTCCTGCAGGCGCTCGAGCAGGTTGATCACCTGGGCCTGGATGGACACGTCGAGCGCCGACACCGGCTCGTCGCAGACGATGATCTCGGGCTTGAGCGCGAGCGCGCGGGCGATGCCGATGCGCTGGCGCTGACCGCCGGAGAACTGGTGCGGGTACCGGTTGATGTGGTCGGGGTTGAGGCCGACCGTGTCCAGCAGGTCCTGCACCGCGCGCTGCCGGCCGCCCTTCGGGACCACCTCGGGGTGGATCTCGAACGGCTCGCCGATGATGTCGCCGACCGTCATCCGGGGGTTGAGCGACGTGTACGGGTCCTGCAGCACCATCTGGATGTTGCGACGGGCCCGGCGCAGTTCGCCGCCCTTCATGGTGACCATGTTCTGGCCACGCACGTTGATCGTGCCGGCGGTCGGCTTCTCCAGGCCGACCAGCAGCTTGGCCAGGGTCGACTTGCCGCAGCCGGACTCGCCGACCACGCCGAGCGTCTCGCCGCGCCGCAGGTGCAGGTCGACGCCGTCGACGGCCCGGACCGCCCCGACCTTGCTCTTGAAGAGAATGCCCTGGGTGATCGGGAAGTGCTTGGTGAGACCCTTGGTCTCGAGGACTACGTCACTCACCGATGACCTCCCGGAAGAAGTGGCAGCGGGCCGTGCGGTGCGGCTGGACCGAGACCTGGTACGCCGGCGGCGCCGGGTCCTGACGGCAGGCATCCCGCGCGTAGGCGCACCGCGGGTTGAACGCGCAACCCTTCGGCACGTCGGTCAGCGCCGGCGGCAGACCGCGGATGACGCTGAGTTGCTGACCCTTCATGTCGAGCCGGGGAATCGACTCGAGCAGGGCCCGCGTGTACGGGTGGGCCGGGCGCGCGTAGATGTCGTAGACCGGCGCCTCCTCGACGACCTTGCCCGCGTACATCACCGAGATCCGGTCGGCCACGTCGGCGACCACGCCCATGTCGTGCGTGATCAGGATCAGGCCCATGTTGCGCTGCTTCTGCAGGTCCGCGAGCAGGCCCATGATCTGCGCCTGCACGGTGACGTCGAGCGCCGTGGTGGGCTCGTCGGCGATCAGCACCTCAGGGTCGAGCGCCAGCGCCATGGCGATCATGACGCGCTGCCGCATGCCACCCGAGAACTGGTGCGGGTAGTCGTTGATCCGGTCCCGGGCGGCCGGGATCTTGACCTGGTCGAGCAGGTCGATCGCCCGGTTCTTGGCGTCCGAGCGGGACATTCCGCGGTGCTTGCGGAAGAGCTCGCTGAGCTGGAAGCCGACGGTGTAGACCGGGTTCAGCGCGGAGAGCGCGTCCTGGAAGATCATCGCGATCCGGTTGGCCCGGACCTTGCGCCGCTGCTCTTCCTTCATCTTGAGCAGGTCGACGCCGCGGTACTTGATCTCGCCCTGGGTGACGTAGCCCGGCGGGGTGTCCAGGATGCCCATGATCGCCTGGGCGGTGACCGACTTGCCGCAGCCGGACTCGCCGAGGATCGCCAGCGTCTCGCCCGGGGAGAGCCAGAAGTTGGCGCCGTTGACGGCCTTGGCCACGCCGTAGTTGGTGCGGAACTCGACGTGCAGGTTGCTCACTTCGAGCAGCGGTGCGCGTGGGTCGATGCCCGGTAGGACATCGATTCGCGCCTTGATATCAGTCACAGGGTCACCGCAACTTCGGGTCGAAGGCGTCGCGGACCGCGTCGCCGAGCATGATGAACGCGAGCACCGTCACGCCGAGGAAGATCGCCGGCCAGACCAGCGGCCAGGGCTCGGTCCGGGCGAAGCCCGTGCCGTCGGCGATCATGATGCCCCAGCTGATCGCGCCGTTCCGGAGACCGACGCCGAGGAACGACAGGGTCGCCTCGCTGGAGATGTTGATGCCCAGCAGCAGGGTCAACAGGACGATGTACGACGCGATGGAGTTCGGCAGGATGTGCCGGAGGATCAGCCGCATCGGCGGGGCGCCCAGCATCCGGGCGGCCGCGACGTAGTCCTGGTTCTTCGCCGAGATCACCGCGGACCGCATCACGCGGGCCCCGGAGGTCCAGCTGAGCAGGCCCAGGGTGAGGGTGACCGCGACCTTGCCGTTGTCCGTCGGGCCGGACGAGAGCCGGCTGGACAGGACGATGCCGGCCAGCAGGAACGGCACGCCCAGCATGATGTCGATGAACCGGGACAGGACCGCGTCGACCCAGCCGCCGAAGTAGCCGGACACCAGACCGAAGACCAGGCCGATGACGCCGGACAGCAGGGTGGAGGAGATGCCGATCAGGATCGAGTTGCGGGCGCCGTGGATGACCTTGGCGTAGACGTCGCAGCCCTGGAAGTCGTACCCGAACAGGGCAGCGCCGGACGGCCCCTTGAACTGGTGCGACAGCGCGCAGGAGTCCGGGTCCGCCGAGGTGAACAGGGTCGGCCAGGCGGCCATCACCAGCACGATGATGACCAGCACCACGGCGATCCAGAAGATCTTCCGGCCCCGGAGGTCGGACCAGGCGTCCGCGGCGAGGCTGCGGGGCTTGTCCTTCTTGACCGGGCCGCGCGGGACGTTCGGCTGACCGCCCGGCGCCTCGGCCGCGGTCACGGTGTTCAAGTCACTCATAGCGAATCCTGGGGTCGAGGGCGGCGTACAGAAGGTCGACGAGCAGGTTGATGAACAGGAACAGGATCACCAGGATGCTCACGAAACCGACCACTAGCGGGCCGTCCTCGGTGCGGATCGCCCGGGCCAGGTTGAAGCCGACACCGGGGATGTTGAAGATCTTCTCGGTGACGATCGCGCCGGCCATCAAGGTGCCCAGGTCGACGCCGATCAGCGTGACGACCGGGATCAGCGAGTTACGCAGGACGTGCACCCAGATGACGCGCATCCGGGTCAGGCCCTTGGCTCGCGCGGTGCGCACGTAGTCGGCGCGGAGGTTCTCGACGACCGACGTCCGGGTCACTCGCATCTCGGGCGCGATCACGATGCAGGCGAGCACGATCGCCGGCAAAAGCAGTTGCACGAAGGTCGCGTCGCGTGTTGCGGTAGGTGCGAACCAGCCGAGCTGAATACCGAAGACCAGCTGCGCGAGGGGCGCGAGGACGACGATCGGCATGGCCAGGAGGACCAGCGTGATGATCAGCGTGACGTTGTCGAAGATGCCACCGCGCCGGATGGCGGAGTAAACGCCCGCGGTCACGGAGAAGACAGCCGCGATGACGATCGCGATGAGGGCGAGGCGAAGGGTGACCGGCCACGCGTCGGACATCATGTCGAGGATCTTTCGACCGGTCAGCGAGGTGCCGAAGTCCCCGGTGAACAGGCCCTTCATGTAGTACCAGTACTGCATGAAGAAGCCTTCATCCAGGTGGTACCGCTCGGTCAGCGCGATGCGCTGACTCTCAGTTACGGGACGTTCGCCAACCAAGGCCTGGATCGGGTCTTTCTGGTTGGCGAACACGAGCGCGTACAGCAGAAACGTGGCCCCGAAGAACGTCAGGACCATCTGCAGCAAGCGCCGCACGATATAGCGGAACATACGGGTTTAGCCTCTTCCGCGGAAGAGCGCCGGCCTCGTGAGCACGGCGACGATGAGGTTGGGGTAACGCAGTGGTGGCGCCACGGTTTCACATTCTCCGTGACGCCACCACCAGTCGTGCAGGCAGATCAGATCAGCCGACAACTTCGATCTTGTAAAGGTCGACCTTCTGGAACAGGTCGACGTTCACGTTGGAGACCTTGGTCGAGTAGCCGTAGACGTTCTGGCCGTTCCGCAGCGGGATGACCGGCATGTCCTTCGCCAGGATGTCCTCGGCGGCCTGCCACTTGGCGATGGCCTCCTCGGAGGTCTTGGCGGCCGAGCCTTCCTTGACCAGGTTGTCGAACGTCGGGTTGCTGTACCCGTAGTAGTTGGAGGAACCGTCGGTGCTGTACAGCGGGCCGAGGTAGTTCTCCATCAGCGGGTAGTCCATGATCCAGCCGAGACGGATCAGGCCGACCGGCTGCTTCTTCTCAACCTTGCTCAGCAGGTCGGCGAACTTGGGCTCCTCGCCGCCGACGCAGTTGATGCCGAGAGAAGCCTTGATCTGGTTGCACGTCGCGTCCACCCACGCCTTGTGGTTGCCGTCGACGTTGTACGTGATCTTGATTTCCGACGGGCCCTTGGCAGCCTGGTACAGCGCCTTGGCCTCGGTGGGGTTGTACTCACAGTTCTTGCCACAGGTGTTCTCGCGGTAACCCGCGACGACCGGCGAGACGAACGAGGTCGCCGGCGACTGCGAACCGAGGAAGATCTGGTCGGTGATCTCCTGGCGGTTGATCGCCATCGAGATCGCCTGACGAACGCGAACGTCCTGGAACTCCTTCTGGAACGTCGGGAAACCGACGAACTGGAAGACGGAGTTCGGGCTCTTCTTGAACCGGTCACCCAGGTCGGCCGACGCCTTGGCGAGCGACTCGATCGGGATGGTGGTCTGCACGTCGACGTTGTTGGCAACCAGGTCGGCGTACTCCGCCTGCTGGTCCTGGTAGATCTTCCAGGTGACGCCGTCGACCTTCGGAACGGTGCCCTTGAAGTCGGCCACCTTCTCCACGACGATCTGGGAGTCGTGCTCCCACTTGCCCTTCAGCTTGAAGGGGCCGTTGCCGATGATGGCGTCCTCGAAGCCGTCGGCGATGACGCCCTCGGACTTCCAGGCGGCCTTCGGCAGCGGGTAGAACGCGCTGTAGCCCATGACGGACTCCCAGCCGGAGAACGGCGCCGAGAGCGTGATGGTGAAGGTCGTGTCGTCAACCTTCTTCAGACCGGTGAGGGTCTTCGCCTTGGGCTCGGGGGCCTTCTTGGGGCCCTCCTCACCGTCCGGGTCGGTGGACTGCATGTCCGCGTAACCGGCGATCTTCTCGAAGAAGTACGAAGCGCCCTGACCGTTCGGGCCGTAGGCCCCGTAGTTCCAGGCGTTGATGTAGTTGTCCGAGGTGACCGGCTCACCGTTGCTGAACGTGAAGCCCGACTTCAGCTTGACGGTCCAGGTGGTGCTGGTGGCGTCCGGGGTGACCGACTCGGCGGCGACCGGAACCGGCTTGTTCTGGGCGTCGAAGTCGACGAGCGGGTAGAACAGCGAAGCCAGGACCTCGGAACCGTTCGACTCCGTGGAGTTCGTCGGGATCAGGTGCTGCGGCTCGCCGATACCGATCACGACCGTATTGGAAGTGGTCGACGAGTCATCGGACCCGCCGCCACCGCAACCAGCGGCCAACAAGGCGATGGCGGTCGCACCGGCCGCCATCTTCCATGGGGCTTTCCCAAGCATGGGAGTGTCTCCTTCAAGGGCGCTCACGAGGGGTTGTGTGAGTAGCTGCCACTGTGACACAGGGGCACTGAAACCAAAGAGCGCCGTTATCAAGCCGATATTAGCCGTTTACGTCCGTACGCAAGCCCAAAGATCGTTCTTTCGGCCGATTCGACGGGTCTGAGCTGCAAGTACTCCCTGTAGTGGCCAAACGTACACCGAGCGCAGCCGATCATGTGATCTTCGGTGACGCTCGGTTGATCTCGCTTCAGACGAGGCGGCGGTCAGCCGCCCAGCGTGACAACTCGTAACGGTTACTCATCTGGAGTTTCCGCAGCACATTGGACACGTGCGTTTCGACCGTCTTGATCGAGATGTACAACTCTTTGGCGATTTCCTTGTACGCATAACCCCGCGCGAGAAGGCGCAGAACCTCGCGCTCGCGGTTGGTCAGCTGGTCCAGCTCCGGGTCGGCGACCGGCACGTCCGGCCGGGAGGCGAACGCGTCCAGCACGAAACCGGCCAGCCGCGGGCTGAACACCGCGTCGCCGTCGGCCACCCGGCGCACCGCGGCGGCCAGCTCGTCCGGCGAGATCGTCTTGGTCACGTAGCCCCGGGCGCCGGCCCGGATCAGGCCGATCACGTCCTCGGCGGCGTCCGAGACCGACAGCGCCAGGAACTTGACCTGCGGGTGGGTGCGCCGGATCGACTCCAGCACCGCGCGGCCGCCGCCGTCCGGCATGTGCACGTCGAGCAGCACCACGTCCGGCTGGATCGTGCCGATCCGGCTGATCGCCTCGGCCACCGTGCTCGCCTCGCCGACCACCTCGACATGGCGGCCCAACTCGGCGCGCACCCCGGCGCGGAACATCGCGTGGTCGTCCACCAGGAAGACGGCCAGCCGACCCTCCGACTGCGTCACGGGCTCGGTCATCGTGCTGACTCCTTACCGGCGGTCACGCTCTCCCGGGCCATCGGAAGCGTGAGACGCACCTCGGTACCGCTGTCGGGAGCGCTGCGGATCTCCGCCCGCCCGTTGTGACGCTGCATGCGCCCGATGATCGAACCACGGACGCCGTGCCGTGTCTCGGCCACGCCGCTCAGGTCGAAGCCGGCGCCTCGGTCCCGGACGAAGACGCTCAGCTCGTCCGGCTCGACCTCGGCGTAGAGCGACACGGTCTGCACCCCCGCGTGCCGGGCCGCGTTGACCAGCGCCTCCCGCGCGGCGGCGACCAGGGCCGCGACCCGCTCGTCGCACTGGGTGTCGCCGACCACCACGGTCTCGACGCTGATCGCGTACGTGTCCTCGACCTCGGCGGCGGCCTGCTCGAGCGCCGCCGCGAACCGCTCGGTCGGCGAGGCGGTCGGCTTGTAGAGCCAGTTGCGCAGGCTGCGCTCCTGGCCGCGGGCCAGCCGCTGGACCTCCTTGATGTCCGCCGAGTTGCGCTGGATCAGCGCCAGCGTGTGCAGCACCTGGTCGTGGATCATCGCGGCCACCTCGGCGCGCTCCTGCTCCCGGATCCGGCCCTCGCGCTCGGCGCGCAGCTGGCCGAACGTGCGCCAGACCAGCGGCGCCACCACCACGCCGACGCCGAGCAGGCCGACCAGCGCGAAGATGATGCCGTTGAGCACCGAGGAGAGCGAGTCGGCCGGCGAGTAGATCGCGACCACCCCGATCACGCCGATCGCGACCAGCACGCCACCGCCGACGAAGCGGAACATGAACGAGCGCCGGTCGCCCTCGCCGACGATCGCGGCCATCAGGCCGGACGGTGCGTTCGGATCGGTCCACTGCTCACGGCGGCTCGGGTCGGACTGGTGCCAGATCACCCCGGCGCCGACCGCGACCACCGCGATCATCCAGCCCACCGTGGTGGCCACCTGGTCGCCGAAGACCAGCGTCTGCAGGATCACCACGCCCAGGCCGATCGCGGCGAACGGGATCAGCGCGGCGAAGTCCCGGCCGGCCGGCTTCTCGTCGTTGCGCGCCTCCTGCGGCAGGACCGCCCAGTAGGCCGCGTAGAGCAGCAGGCCCAGGGCGTTGAAGCCGAGCAGAACCACCAGGCTGATCCGCACCGCCAGGACCGGCACGCCCAGATGGCGCGCGAGCCCGGACGCGACGCCGGCCACGATGCGATGATCGCGGGGGCGGTACAGCCGGCGCGGCTGCGGTGGAGCGACGGTTGTGGTCACTCTCCGATCGTCACACGTACGGCAAGCCCTGACCACGGGGAACACCCCGGGAAGACAGACTCCGGATATCAGGGTGGCCTCAGGGTCGGCGCCGGAGGCAACTCGGGCCGGGCGGGACGCAGGATCGAAGGCATGAACGACGAAGCTGCCGAACCCCGTACCCCGGGTACCGGTCCAGAGGGCGGGCCGGCACCTTCCGCCTCAACTGCGAACATCCCGCCGTGGCTCTCCGCGGCCCAGGCCGCCTTCGCCCGGCAGCAACTGGTCCGCCCCCGGGAGGGCCGCTACATCGCCGGCGTCTGCGGCGCGCTGGCCCGCCGCACCAACACCGACCCGGTGCTGTGGCGGGTGCTGCTCGCGGTGCTCGGCGTGCTGGGCGGCGCCGGCGTGCTGTTCTACCTGATCGGCTGGCTGATCATCCCGTCCGAGGGGGACACCGCCTCCCCGGTGGAGTCGCTGCTCGGCAAGGGCCACTCCGGGATGTCGCCGCTCTCCGTGGTCCTGCTCGGCGCGGCCGCCCTGCTCACCTTCTCGTTCGTGGTCAGCGACGGCGCCCGGGCCAGCATGCTGGCGGCCGCGGCGCTGGTCGGCGCGTTCCTGCTGATCAAGCGGACGGCGCCGGCCGGGACGTTTCCGCCGGCACCGGCCGGGCCGCCCCCGCCGCGTCCGGCCGAGGAACCGACGATGGCGTTCACCCAGCCGCCCCCGGCCCCGGCCGCATCGGCCGAGGAACCGGTGACGGCGTACGAGCCGCCCCGCTGGACCCCGCCGGCCGAGTCCGGCTACCGGCCGCCGTTCGCACCGCACGGCCCGTTCGCGAACTCCGGGGCGTACCCGCCGCCCGCGCCCCTCCCGCCGAAACCGCCCAAGCCGCCGAAGCCGCCGAAGGAGCGCTCGATCCTGGGCAAGCTGACCTTCTTCGCGCTGATCGTGGTGATGGGCGTGCTGGCCGCGATGGACATGGCCGGCCTGAACGTCTCCGTCTCGGCGTACTTCGCGACCGCGCTGACCACCATCGGCTTCGGCCTGCTGGTCGGCACCTGGTTCGGCCGGGCACGTGGGCTGATCTTCCTGGCCATCCTGACCACAATCGGTCTGCTGATCTCCACGGGCACCGAGCGTTGGGGCGGCGAGTTCCGGGACAGCGTGTACCGTCCGGCCAGCCTCGCCGAGCTCGCCGACTCGTACGAGTTCACCCTCGGCAACGTGACCCTGGACCTGCGCGGCGTCGACTTCACCAACGCCGACCAGGCCACCACGGTCGACATGAAGGTCGGCCAGCTGCGGGTGATGCTGCCCGACAACGTCGACACCACGGCCCAGGTCCGGGTCGGCGGTCGCGCCCTGGTCTTCGGCCAGGAGTACAGCGGCTCCGCCGCGGAGTCGCAGTCCGTCACCGACCTCGGCGCGGACGGCGCCGGCGGCGGCAAGCTCGCCCTCGACCTGCACCTGGACACCGGAAACCTGGAGGTGATCCGATGAAACCGCATCGGATGGACGCCGTCTCGCTGACCTTCGGCCTGCTCTTCCTGGTCATCGCGGCCTGGTGGGCGATCTCCCGGGTGATCACCCTGCACCTGCCGGCGCTGGGCTGGACGGTCGCCGGCGGCCTGATCCTGTTCGGGGCGGTCGGCCTGCTCGGGGCGATCACTTCCGGACGCCGTGAGCAGCCGGTCCCGACCCCGGTGGCCGCCGAGACCCGGGTGGCGACCACGCCGGGCGACCTGCCGCCCGAGGTGCACGCCTCGATCGTCCAGGAGCTCATGGAGGACCCGGCCACCAAGTTCGAAACCGAGCACCCCGCGCACAAAACGGAGAAATGACCCGATGCCCCGCCCACAGGCCGACAGCCGTGGGCGGGGCAATATGCTCGCGGAATGAGCCAGTTCCCCGTCGTGTCCGCCACGCCCGTTCCGGCCGTCGGAGCCCGGGCCGCCCGTGCCCTGACCGCCGAGTTCGCCCGGCAGAACGCGGCCACCACCGCGCTGCTGGTCGGGGCCGACCACGCATCGACCGTGGTCGCCGCCGCCGTCGAGGCGCTGCTGCCGGGAGACACCCTGGTCCTCGTCGCAGGCGAGCACAGCAGCGCCGACCTGCTCCGCGGCCACATCACCGGCCTCGGCAGCTGGGTGGCCGACCGGGTGAAGATCCTCGAGTCGCTGGACGAGGCGCAGCCGGCCGACGTGATCATCGTCGGTGAGCCGCTGACCGGCACCGCCGAGGACACCCGCGGCCTGATCGACAAGCTCGCCAAGCACCTGAACGACGGCGCGGTGCTCACCGTCGCCACCCCGGCCGGCCCGGGCCGCACCGAGGGCGCCGCGGCCGAACTGTTCCGCCAGGGCTCGCTCTTCGGCGTCGGCTCCGACCTGATCGTCCGCAACCAGCCGCCGCTGCGGGTGCACAAGCTGCGCTTCACCCCCGCCGACGTGACCACCGCGGCGACCCTGGCCCCGGCGTACCGGACGTCGAGCGTCCCGCTGACCCGCACCATGCACATCGACTCGAACGGCGTCGCCGCCGCCGGCATCGCCCTCGGCCTCGCCGCGCTGGCCCGCCGCGCCCGCCCGAAGTCGAAGCTCTGGCTGATCCCGGCGCTGGCCGCCGCCCCGGTCGCGGCGTTCTTCCGCGACCCGCAGCGGGACGTGCCCACCGACGCGTCCTCCGTCGTCTCCGCCGCGGACGGCAAGGTCCTCTCCGTCGAGCGGATGCACGACGAGCGCTTCGGCCCGGGCGAGTTCCTCCGCATCGCGGTCTTCCTCTCGGTCTTCGACGTGCACGTCAACCGCACCCCGGTCGCCGGCCGCGTCGCCGACTACTTCGTCGAGGAGGGCGGCTACGCGAACGCCGCCACCGCCGCCGCCGAGCACAACGTGGCCGCCTACACCGTCCTGGACACCGAGAACGGCACGGTCGTCGTGGCCCAGCGCACCGGCCTGATCGCCCGCCGCATCGTCCAGCGCGCGCCGGTCGGCACGCTGCTGGCCAAGGGCGAGCGCTACGGCCTGATCCGCTTCGGCTCGCGCACCGACGTCTACCTCCCGGCCGACAAGGCCGAGGCCCTGGTCAGCGTCGACGAGCGGGTCATCGGCGGCGCCACGGTCATCGCCCGCTGGCGCTGACCCCCACGAGACGCCGGTCCCCACACAAGGCGCTCCCCCGCAAGGCGATCCCCACCCACGGCGATCCCTCGCGAGGCGATCCCCCACGCACGGCGATCCCTCGCGAGGCGATCCCCAGGCAAGGCGATCCTCACGTGAGGCGCCGATCTTGAGTAGGCGCTGATTCTTGCGCATGGCGTGAGGCCGCGGTCCGCCCCGGCCTCACGCCCCAGCTCCGGACAGCCGCCAATCAAGATCAAATTCTTTATTGCCTCGGCTGCGGCCAATAACTGATCGTCGCTCCCGCGGGGACCCTTCCGGGCCTCGCAAGGGCGCGGGGCGCCCAGAACGCGAGACCCTCCAGGGCGACGTCCGCGGGTGGTTGCGCTCTACCCCAAAAACCCACCCCGCGGGAGTTATCCACACTGGCGGGTTATC
Organism: Actinoplanes sp. L3-i22; assembly: GCF_019704555.1. Taxonomy (NCBI): domain Bacteria; kingdom Bacillati; phylum Actinomycetota; class Actinomycetes; order Micromonosporales; family Micromonosporaceae; genus Actinoplanes; species Actinoplanes sp. L3-i22. The sequence continues at coordinate 772,835 of NZ_AP024745.1, read as the reverse complement.
CACAGCCCGTCGGCACGATCTTGAAGATCCGAGCACAATTGCGGCAGTGACAGCGCCTCCCGACGGTCAGGACGGTCGGGCAGGTGCTCGCCGATGACCGCTCGGTTCAACAGGAGGTTCGTTCGCACCTACTTCAGCAGCAGGGCTGGCTCGCGCTCGGTTCAACAGGAGGGTTCGCTCGCGCTCGTTGCGGGTGAGGGACGCCGCGCGCTCGAACTCCAGGCGGGCCTCCGCGTGCCGGCCCAGCTTGGCCAGGAAGTCGCCGCGCGCGCTGGGCAGCAGGTGATAGTTCCGCAGGGCCGGGAACGCCATCAGTTGGTCCAGCAGCGCCAGCCCGACCGCCGGACCGTAGGCCATGGAGAGTGCCACCGCCCGGTTCAGCTCCACGACCGGGGACGGCGCCACCTGGGCCAGCCTCTCGTAGAGCTCGGCGATCCGCACCCAGTCGGTGCCCTCGAAGCGGCGGGCCCGGGCATGACAGGCAGCGATGGCAGCCTGCAGAAAATACGGGCCGGGGTGACCGCCGGCCCGGGCAGAACCGGAGGCCGCGGAATCCGGCAGCGCCGAGGCGGAGGCTGCGGGCTCCGATCGCGCTGAGGCTGCGAGCTCCGGCCGGGTTGAAGCCGAGGCTGCGGGCTCCGGCCGGGTTGAGTCCGGCCGGGTTGAAGCCGAGGCTGTGGGCTCCGGCTGGGTTGAGGGGGTGGTCAGGGTTTCGGCTCGGGCCAGGGCGGCCAGGCCGCGGCGGATCAGTAGGTGGTCCCAGCGGGCTCGGTTCTGGTCGGCGAGCAGGATCGGCTCGCCGGTGGGGCCGGTGCGGGCGGCTGCCCGGGAGGCCTGGATCTCCATCAGCGCGACCAGGCCGTGTACCTCGGGTTCGCGCGGGGCGAGGCGGGCCAGGATCCGGCCCAGGCGTAGGGCGTCCGCGCACAGTTCCGGGCGCATCCAGTCGTCGCCGGCGGTCGCCGAATAGCCCTCGTTGAAGATCAGGTAGACCACCTCGAGCACCGATGCGAGCCGGGCCGCCAGTTCGTCGCCGCGCGGGACCTCGAACGGGACCCGTGCGGTGGCCAGGGTCTTCTTGGCGCGCACGATCCGTTGTGCCACGGTCGGCTCCGGCACCAGGAACGCCCGGGCGATCTCGTCGGTGGTCAGGCCGCCGAACAACCGCAGGGTCAGCGCGGCCCGGGCCTCCGCGGACAGTATTGGGTGGCAGGCCACGAACACCAGCCGCAGCAGGTCGTCGCCGATGCCGTCGTCCTCGGCCACCTGCACGCCGATGTCCGGGACGGCCTCCGCGAGGTCCCGGCCGACCTCCGCGATCTTGCGGTGGAAGGTCACGTCGCGCCGGATCTGGTCGATGGCGCGGCGCTTGGCGATGGTCATCAGCCACGCGCCCGGGTTGCGCGGCACGCCGTCCGCCGGCCACTGCTCCAGCGCCGCGACCAGCGCGTCCTGCGCCAGCTCCTCGGCTACGCCGATGTCCCGGACGAGCCGGGTCAGGCCGGCGACGAGCCGGGCCGACTCGATCCGCCAGACCGCCTCGATCGCACGGTGGGTGTCAGTGGCCATGCCCTCGTCTACCCCACCGCGCAATCAGGCGCAAACCCACCGCCCAGCCGTCGCCGACCACCGCCACACCCCGCCACCGAGCCGACCCGCGGTTGGCCGCCGCCAGCGCGAGGCCGATCAGTTGTTGGCCCGCCGGCGCGAAGCTGATCAGCTGTTGCCGGCTGCTGCCGCGTCCCGGCGGGCTACCGCCTCACGCTGCTCCGGGGTGAACTCGTCGCCGAAGTCCTCGGCCTGGGCGACCCGCCGGATCTCCAGGTTGGCCCCCTGGCCCGGGCGCAGGATCGGGTAGCGCTTGAACCACTCGACAGCCTCCTCGAGCGACTTCGTCTCGATCAGGAAGTAGCCGGCGATCAGCTCCTTGGTCTCGGTGAACGGCCCGTCCACCACGGTCTTCTGCTCGCCGTCGAAGTAGATCCGGGCGCCGATCGAGCTGGGGTGCAGACCGTCGGCGGCCAGCAGCACACCCGCGTCCATCAGCTCCTCGATGAACGCGCCCATCGTCTCGAAGTCCTCGGTGGTGGGCGGGACGCCGGCTTCGCTCTCGGCGGTGGCCTTCAGGATCACCATGAACCGCATCGCTGTCTCCTCATCTCAAGGTGCCTTCTCACCGGTGCGTCGAACGGCGGGCGGCCCAGTCGACACCCGGTCAGAACTTTTTCACGACGTACCGAAGCAAGGGTTGAGCTGGACCGGGGCGGCGGGTGAGAAAGCAAAAAAAGCCGCCTCCGAAGAGGCGGCTTTTCCGAGGAACGGGCGTCAGGCGCGCTTGGCGCGGACCCACAGGATCGGGCCGCTGACCAGGTACGTCGCGACGATCAGCACGAACGTCATGCGCGGCTCGACGAGCGCGCCGACCACCGGGAGCAGCCACAGCCACGGCGGGAACTTCACGATCCGGGCGAGCTTCGCGTACGGGAAGCTCGACACCATCGCGAACGCCAGCAGCGCGACCCCGGCGAGCACGGCCGGGCCGGGCAACGGGAGGCCGATCAGCACCGCGAGGGCGAGGACCGCCGCGGCCATCGTGGTCGGGACGCCGCAGAAGAAGCGGCCGTCCTTCGGCGAGACGTTGAAGCGGGCCAGCCGGATCGCGGCGCAACCGGCGACCAGGGCGCAGGCCAGCGCGGCGGCCGGCTGCGGCACCGTGCCGGACAGCGAGGCGTAGACCACGACCGGCGCGGCCAGGCCGAACGAGCACATGTCGGCGAGCGAGTCCATCTGCGCGCCGAACGGGCTGGCGACGCCGAGCTTGCGGGCCAGCGCGCCGTCCAGGCCGTCGAAGCCGACGCAGGCGACGAGGAACGCCGCGGCGATCCGGGGCTCGTGGTTCATGGCCAGGAAGATGGCCATCAGACCGAGCCCGAGGCTGCTCAGCGTGCACGCGTTGACCAGCGCGAAGCTGACGCGACGGGCCATCGTGTGCTCACCGGGGAGCAGCGGGATGGTCGCCGGGACCGGCTCGTCGTCGAAGTTCAGGGGGGTGACGGGGGTGTTCAGCGAAACTCCGGGGAGGGCGGGGAGGGTGTGGGTCAGCCCCGGCTCCGGCCCGGTGTACAGCACCTCGGCACGTGTCGCGGTGGCGGCCCGGCTCGTCTCGGTGTTCCGGCGACCCACCCGAACCAGCAGGGCCTGGCGGGCGAGTGTCCCGCCGCGACGCAGACGGCCAGCCCAGCGACGACCGGCGGGACGGGGACTATCCGTCGTACGACGCCGGCGCCAAGGCGTACTCGGCACGTGGTTCCTCCATGGAGTTCGTGGTCACCGGCGTCATCCTTGAAGCCCGGCGAAATTGCGGGTTACACCATCGCACAGCGAAGCAGCCTTGGCGAGAGGCCGTTTGGTTGCGCTGTGCTACGGGCCGCTCTCCGACGTACTGCAACGATTTTAGCCCGCCTGAGCGAGTGCTTCCTGGGCCAGCTCGGTCAGGGGGAGTTCGGCCACCTCACCGGGGGTGAACCAGGACGCCCGGTCGGTGGATCCGCCGGCCGCTTCGGTGACCCGCGCGGTGACCGGTTCGTCCACTCTTACGCGGTATACGACGCGAATCACATGCCAGTCCATCGGCACGCCTTCGGGACCGAGCGTAGCCGGGTCGTATCGGTGACCCACGCTGAGTAAGGCGTAAACCTCGCCACGTTGTGAGGTTTCTTCATAAAGTTCACGAAGGAGGCCCTCTTCGGGGGTCTCACCGAAGTCGGTCCCGCCGCCGGGCAGGTGCCAGCGGCCGCCACCGGGATAACTCTCGGTGATCCGGGCCAGCAGCACCCGACCGGCCGGATCGGACACCACGCCGTAGGCCCCGAACCGCTGCACGCGGTCCGGCCGGCGCACCGGCTCGTCGCTCGGCGGCACCGGGCCGGGCGCCTGGAACTGCACGCCGAGCGCCCGGGCGGTGAACGGCAGCAGCGGCAGATCGGCCACCTCGGAATGCGTCACCCACGCGGCCAGATCGGTCGTGCCGTCGACCTCCGCCCGCAGATCGCCACCGGCGACCTCGACGTCGTAGATGATCCGGTCGGTGTGCTCGACCGGCCCGTCCGGCAGCGCGATCACGTCGGCGACCACGGCACGCACGCCGCGGACGACGACGGCCAGGCCGGTCTCCTCGGCGAACTCCCGGACGACCGCGTCGGCCGGGTGCTCACCGTGGTCCACCCCACCGCCGGGCAGCGACCAGACGCCGGGGAAGGAACCGAGGTCCGACCCGCGGGCGAGCAGGACGCTGCCGTCGGCGGTGTGGCAGACGCCGTACGCCGCCGTTCGTCTGATCTTCACTGGACCTAGATTAGCCCGGCCGCCCGCAGCGCATCGGCCGTGACTTCGGTGAGCTCCTCGCCGGCGAGCGCCGCGACCTCGCGCAGCGGCATCCAGCGGGCCTCGGAGGTGGAGCCGCCGACGTCGTGGATGACCACCTCGGTCGGCTTGTCCACGACGACCCGGTAGAACGCGCGGACGCCGTGCCAGTCGATCGGGTAGCCCTCCGGCCCGAGCGAGGCCGCGTCGCGGTGGCTGGCCACGCCGAGCAGCTCGATCAGCCGCCCCTCCTGGCCGGTCTCCTCGACCAGCTCCCGGATCAGCGCGGTGCCGGGCTGCTCGCCGTAGTCGGTGCCGCCGCCGGGCAGGTGCCAGCAGCCGGCGCCGGGGTAGCCGGGAGAGATCCGGGTCAAGAGCAGATTTTCGTACGGATCGGTGGCGATCGCGTACGCCGCGAAGCGCTGCGCCCGATGCAGCCCGTCCGGCCCCTCGTAGGCGTAGAAGGACGGGAACGTCGGCGGCACGTCGGGTCGCAGATCCGGCGCGGCGTCACTGAGCCCGAGCGCGGCCGCGGCGAACGGGCGCAGCTTCAGCCCCTCGGCCTCTTCCAGGGTGTGCCAGCGCGCCAGGTCGGTGTTGTGCCCGACCCGGTCGACCAGCGTGCCGCCACGCACCGACACGGTGTAGATCAACCGGTCGGTGTGGATGGTGACGCCTCGGTGCGGCAGCGAGCGCATGTCGGCCAGGACGTCACGCAGCCCGGTGACCGCGACGGAGAGCCCGGTCTCCGCCGCGGTCTCGCGGACGACGGTGTGGTTCGGATCTTCGCCGTGGTCGACGGCGCCGCCGGGCAACGACCAGATGCCGGGGGTACCGGACTTGGCCGAGGCCCGGACCAGGAGGACGCGGCCTTCGTCGTCGGTGGCGACGGCGTAGGCGGCGATCCTGCGGAGCGGTTCCAGTGCGGGGGTCACGAAGCGGCATTCTGCCCGGATTATGTTACCTATCCAGGAGGTCTGTCGGGTTCCTGACAGTTGAATCGCGCTCCGTAACTGCAGGTCAGAGCGGATTCAACCGCCCTGGGCGATTGATCCACTACTGACCGTCATTCCCACTCGATGGTGCCCGGCGGCTTGCTCGTGACGTCCAGCACGACCCGGTTGATCTCCCGGACCTCGTTGGTGATCCGGTTGGAGATCTTGGCGATCAGGTCGTACGGAAGCCGGGACCAGTCGGCGGTCATCGCGTCCTCGGAGGAGACCGGCCGCAGCACCACCGGGTGCCCGTAGGTGCGCCCGTCGCCCTGCACGCCGACGCTGCGCACGTCGGCCAGCAGCACCACCGGGAACTGCCAGACGTCGCGGTCCAGCCCGGAGGCGGTCAGCTCCTCGCGGCCGATCAGGTCGGCCTGGCGCAGGATGTCCAGCCGCTCCCGGTCCACCGCGCCGATGATCCGGATGGCCAGGCCCGGGCCCGGGAACGGGTGCCGCTGGACCATCGCCTCGGGCAGCCCCAGCTCGGCGCCGAGCGCGCGCACCTCGTCCTTGAACAGCGTGCGCAGCGGCTCGATCAGCGCGAACTGCAGGTCGTCCGGGAGGCCGCCGACGTTGTGGTGGGACTTGATGTTCGCCGTGCCGGTGCCGCCGCCGGACTCCACCACGTCGGGGTAGAGCGTGCCCTGGACCAGGAACTCGATGTGCCGCTCGGAGTCCAGGTCACGGGCCGCGGCCTCGAACGTCCGGATGAACTCGCGACCGATGATCTTGCGCTTCTGCTCCGGGTCGGTGACGTCCTTCAGGTGGCCGAGGAACTGCTCCTCGGCGTCGACCACCACGAGCCGGATGCCGGTGGCCGCGACGTAGTCCTTCTCGACCTGCTCGCGCTCGCCGGACCGCAGCAGCCCGTGGTCGACGAAGACGCAGGTGAGCTGGTCACCGATGGCCTTGTGGACGAGCGCCGCGGCGACCGCCGAGTCGACGCCGCCGGAGAGCGCGCAGAGCACCTGCTTGTCGCCGACCTGCTCGCGGATCAGGGCGACCTGGTCCTCGATGATGTTGTCGGGCGTCCAGGTGGGCTCGAGGCCGGCGATGTCGTACAGGAAGCGCTTGAGCATTTCCTGGCCCTGGTCGGTGTGCGCCACCTCGGGGTGGAACTGCACGCCGGCCCGCCGGGTGGTCAGGTCCTCGAAAGCGGCGACCGGGGCGCCCGGGGTGGACGCGGTGACCATGAAGCCGGCCGGGGCGACCGCGACGCTGTCGCCGTGGCTCATCCACACCGGGAGGTCGGCCGGCAGGTCGCGCAGCAGCGAGCCGCCCTGAGCGGTCAGCAGGGTGCGGCCGTACTCCCGGGAGCCGGTGTGCGCGACGGTGCCGCCGAGCGCCTGGGCCATCGCCTGGAAGCCGTAGCAGATCCCGAAGACCGGCACGTCGCTGTCGAACAGGCCGGCGTCGAGCGAGGGCGCGCCCGGCTCGTAGACGCTGGACGGGCCGCCGGACAGGATGATCGCGGCGGGGTTCTTCGCCAGCATCTCGGCCACCGGCATCGAGTGCGGGACGATCTCCGAGTAGACACGGGCCTCACGGACCCGGCGGGCGATCAACTGGGCGTACTGGGCGCCGAAGTCGACGACGAGGACGGGACGCGGGGTACTCACCCGGCGAGTTTACCGGCGGCTCCCGGGCCGGAACGCCACGAGGGGCCGTCCCTGACGGAACGGCCCCTCGCGATCGCGCTGTGTCAGCGGCGGTAGTACGTACGCGTGGACGACACGACGTAGTTGCCCGCCTTGTCGTACACCCGGACCTGGACCTTCATGGTCTTCGACTGCTTGGCGACACTGAACGCGAGGGCGTAGGCCGACTTGGTGTCGGTCGCCACGACCTTGCCGTTCACCAGCAGCTGGACCTTGCTGACCCCGGTACCGACGTCAGTGGCCTTGGCCTTGATCGTGACGGTGCCCTTGATCTTGGCCTTGTTCGCCGGCCACGTGGTGACCGTGAGCTTCGGCTTGACGTTGTCGACGATCAGCACCCGGTTGCCCGACATGGTCACGTTGCCGGCCTTGTCGGTCACCTTGAGCCGGACGTTGATCCGGCCGTTGTACGCCGTGGTGTTCAGACCCGGGGCGTACGGCGAGGCGTACGACCGGCTCTTGAACACGTTGTTGACGTACAGCTCGACCAGGCCGATGCCGGACGCGTCCTTCAGCCCGGTCGGCGTGACCTTGATCGTGCCCTTGACCGGCGCGTACTGCGCCGGCGTGATCCCGGTCAGGGTCGGCGCCGTGGTGTCCTTGCCGATGGTCAGCGCCTTGGCCGCGTCCACCAGGCCGTACTGCGTCCAGCTGTTGGTGCCGGGCACGGTGGACTTGACGATCGCGTTGCCCAGGCTCCAGCCGTTGTAGTCCGGGTGGACCGAACTGACCAGAGCGGCCACCCCGGCGACCAGCGGCGACGAGAACGAGGTTCCCTGCACCATGTACGGGTCGTCCGGGTAATCGGCTTCGAGGCACTTCGGGTCGGAGGTGCCGTCGTAGCAGAAGGTGCCGTCGTTGAGCATGCCGGCCGTGATCGCCGGAGCGGCCACGTCCACCCAGGTCTTCGACCAGTTCGAGAAGTAGACCCGCTCGTGATTGCTGACCTTCGACCGGGTGTTGGTGCCACCGACCGCGATGACGTCCGGCAGTGCCGCCGGGTACGACGCGACGCTGGTGTTCTCGTTGCCGGCCGCGGCCACCACGAGCACACCGCTGTAGGTGGCGTAGGCCACCGCCGCCGCGAGGTCGGCGCTGTACCCGCCGCCCAGCGACAGGTTGATGATCTTCGCGCCGTGCTGGGCCGCGTAGATGACGCCCTGGGCGATGTCGGAGTTGTAGCCCCAGCCCTCCGGCCCCATCACGCGGACCGGCAGGATCTTGCACTGCCAGCAGACGCCGGCCATGCCCGCGCCGTTGTCGGTGGTGGCGGCGATCAGCGAGGACACCACCGTGCCGTGGGGGAACTGCCCCTCGTCGGTGGGGTCGTTGTCGTAGCTGAAGAAGTCGTAGCCGGTGTCCAGCACCTTGCCGGCCAGGTCACCGACCGGCGAGACGCCGGAGTCGACGACCGCGACGACGACGTCCGATCCGGTGCTCGTGGCCCAGGCCTCGGGCACGTTGATCTGGGACAGCTCGGGCTGCGACGCGTAGCCGGGGTCGTTCGGCGTGACCGCGCTGACGCGGCTCTGACCGTCGATCTCGGCGTACGCCACGGACGGGTCCGACCGCAGCGCGGCAAGCGTGGTGTTGACCTTGCCGCTCGGCACGCTGAGGGTCTTCGCGCCGATCAGAGCCAGGAGGTCGCCGTGCTTGCGGCCGGCGGCCTCCGCGTTGCTCAGGCCGAGACGGCTGAGCGTGGGAACGCTCGCCCGGGCGTCGTTGCCGGGCTTGAGCCCGACCACGATGCGTACCGGAAGGGCGTCTGCCGTGGCCGCGGGCGCGCCGATGAAGGCACCAGCTGTCGTGACCAGGGCGGTGGAGAGGAGTCCGACGGTCAACCGCCGGGCGTTACGGTTCATCTATGAGCCCCCGAAAGCGATCACCGCGCATCGGTGAAGCGCCGGGATAGCGTACTTAAGATCTTCCATACCGAAATCGGCCGTTCGGCCACTCGATTTCGCGACCATTGAGTGGGCTACCGGACGTCATCTAGGGTTCCGGCTATGCGGATCAGCAAGATCACGTGGGTCGTGGTCATCGGGGTGGTCGTCGCCGCGCTCGCCGGTGTCGGCGTGGCGGTCGCCGTCAGCAAGCGGTCGAGCAGCACCGATGCGTCGTCGTCGGCGTCCGCGCCGGTGACCGAGTCGGTGCCGAGCCCCGCCGCGTCACCCGCGCCCTCCCCCGGCGCCGACCTGACCGGCCCGTTCGACCTGCTGATCGCCGGCGTCGACACCCGGGTCTCGGTGCCGGACTGGGAGCCGCACTCGGACGCGATCATGCTGCTGCACGTCGACGCCGGACTGAAGTCCGCGTACCTCTACTCGCTCCCCCGTGACCTGCGGGTGCAGATCCCGGCGTACAAGAAATCCGGTTTTCCCGGCGGGAAACGCAAGATCACCGAGGCGATGGCCTTCGGGTCGCGGATCCCCGGCAAGAGCACCAAGAACATCCCGAACGGGTACGAGCTGCTCACCAAGACGATCAGCAACTACACCGGGATCAAGACGATCCAGGCCGGCGCGATCCTCAACTTCGGTGGCCTGGACCAGCTCGTCGACGAGCTCGGCGGCATCGACATGACCATCGACCAGAAGGTCAAGTCCCGGCACCGCACGCCGGACGGCAAGCTGCGCAAGCTGACCGGCCACGACTACATCGGACCGCAGGCGGTCTACCTGCCCGGCAAGCGGCACCTGACCGGCTGGCAGGCGATCGACTACGCGCGTCAGCGCTACGGCCTGCCGAACGGCGACTACGACCGGCAGCGGCACCAGCGGCAGATGGTCGAGGCGATCCTGGACAAGGCGCTCGGCCAGGACCTCAGCGACAGCGCCAAGCTGCAGACGGTGATCACCGCCCTGGGCAAGTCGCTCGTCACGTTCGGCGGACGGCAGCCGATCGAGTACGCCTACGCGCTCCGCGACCTCACCCCGGCGAACATCACGTCGGTGCAGCTGGACGGCGGCGGGGTGGGCAGCGGCAGCGGCTACCTCGGCGAGCAGCTCAACTCGGAGGCCCGCGGGTTCCTCACCGCGGTCGCCAAGGGAACGATCCCCGCATATCTGAAGGCACACCCCAAAATGGTCAACAAGGGGTGACCGTAGCCTCGAAGGATGAGACGACGGGGTTCCCTGCTGGCCGTTGTGCTTCTGCTCGCCGGATGCACCGGGCATCAGCCTGACCCGGCGCCCTCCTCCGCGGCCGCGCCGGACTTCCGGCCCGGCGCGGACGGGGCCGGCGACCCGTACTTCCCGAAGTACGGCAACGGCGGGTACGACGTGGCCGGCTACGACCTCGACCTGCGCTACGACCCGAAGACCGGCAAGCTCGACGGCCGCGCCACGATCACCGCGACCGCCACCCAGAGCCTGTCCTCGTTCGACTTCGACCTGGCCCACCTGACCGTCTCGAAGATCACCGTGGACGGTGCCGCCGCGACCAGCCGGGCCAGTGGCAACGAGCTGATCGTCACCCCGGCCGCCGGGATCCCGGACGGGCAGCGGTTCACCGTCGTCGCCGAGTACGGCGGCACCCCCGACCAACTGGAGAACAAGTCGCTGGGCAACGGCGGCTGGATCCGCACCACGGACGGCGGCATCGCGCTCGGCCAGCCGGAGTCGGCCAGTACCTGGTATCCGGTCAACGACCACCCGTCCGACAAGGCCACCTTCACGCTGGCGATGACCGTGCCGGACGGACTGGAAGTGATCAGCAACGGGGTGCCCGGCCCGCGCGCCACGAAGGACGGCTGGACCACCTGGCGGTGGGCGGAGAGCGCGCCGATGGCCAGCTATCTGTCCACCGTGGTGATCGGGCAGTACCGGATCACCACGAGCACCCACGACGGCCGGCCGATGATCATCGCGGTGCCCGACTCGATGCCGGCCAGCAGCGCGGCCGCGACCTCACTGGCCCGGACCGGGGAGATCACCGACTATCTGGCAAGCGTGTTCGGGCCGTACCCGTTCGACGCCAACGGCGGGGTGGTGGTCACCGACACCCGGATCGGGTACGCGCTGGAGACCCAGTCCCGCCCGGTCTACGGCGCCACGTTCTTCGCCGGCGGGGCGAACCCCGGGGTGGTGGCGCACGAGCTGGCGCATCAGTGGTTCGGGGACAGCGTGGCGCTCAGCCGGTGGCAGGACATCTGGCTGAACGAGGGGTTCGCGACGTACGCCGAATGGCTCTGGTCCGAACACGATCACCAGGAGACCGTGCAGAAGCAGTTCGACCGGTCCTACGCCTCGGTCGACTGGACCCAGCCGCCGGGCGACCCCGGGCCGGCCCGGCTCTTCGGCGCCCCGGTCTACGAGCGCGGCGCGCTGATCGTGCACGCGCTCCGCAAGACGATCGGCGACGACGCGTTCTTCACCCTGCTGAAGACCTGGACCAGCGAGCACCGGGACGGGAACGGCGACACCGCCCAGTTCATCGCCACCGCGGAGAAGGTGTCCGGAAAGGACCTGGACACCTTCTTCGCGGCCTGGCTGAACGGAAAAACCCGCCCAGTCATCTGATCAGGCGCGATCCAGAACCAACGCGACCTTCTGGAACTCCTTGACGTCGCGGTAGCCGCACTTCGCCATCGCGCGCCGCAGCCCGCCGAACAGGTTCAGCTGCCCGTCCGCCCGGTCCGCCGGGCCGTAGAGCAGCTGCTCCAACGTCCCGTCCGGCTCACCGGCGATGCAGAACCCACCGCGCGGCAGAGCAGGGTGACTGGCCGACGAGTGCCACCAGGCACCCCCGGCCGGCGCGCCCTCGGCCAGCGACAGCGGCTCGCCCAGCATCACCGCGTCGGCGCCGCAGCCGATCGCCTTGGCGATGTCGCCGGAGGTGGCGATGCCGCCGTCGGAGATCAGGTGCACGTACCGCCCGCCGGTCTCGTCCAGGTAGTCCCGCCGGGCCGCGGCCGCGTCGGCGATCGCGGTGGCCATCGGCACCCGGATGCCGAGCACGGTGTCGGTGGTCGACCACTCGTCCGCGCCGACGCCGACGATCACGCCGGCCGCGCCGGTGCGCATCAGGTGCAGGGCGGTCTTGTAGTCGGTGCAGCCGCCGACGATGACCGGCAGGTCCAGGTCAGCGATGAACTCCTTGAGGTTCAGCGGCTCGTCGGTCGTCGAGACGTGCTCGGCCGAGACCAGGGTGCCCTGGATGACCAGCAGGTCCACGCCGGCGTCCAGGATCACCGGGGCGAGCGCCAGGGTGTGCTGCGGCGACACCCGGACGGCGACGGTGACGCCACCCTCCCGGATCTGGCGCACCCGCTCGGCGATCAGCTCCGGCTTGATCGGCTCGGCGTACACCTCCTGCAGCCGCTTGGTGGCGTCCGCCTCCTCGTCCAGCGAGGCGAGCTCCTCGAGGATCTTGGACGGGTCCTCGTAGCGCGTCCAGAGGCCCTCGGCGTTGAGCACGCCCAGGCCACCGAGGCGGCCCAGGGCGATCACCGACTCCGGGCTCTGGGTGGCGTCCGACGGGTGCGCGACGCAGGGGATCTTGAACGGGTACGCGTCGAGCTTCCACTCGGTCGAGACGTCGTCGACGTCCCGGGTCCGCCGGCTCGGCACGATCGCGATGTCATCCAGGTGGTAACCGCGCTGGGCGGTCTTTCCTAGGCCGATCTCCACTACGTCACGCATTGGGCTTCCAGATCCTCTTAACGGGAGTGGTAGTTGGGAGCTTCGACCGTCATCTGGATGTCGTGCGGGTGGCTCTCCTTGAGCCCGGCCGCCGTGATCCGGATGAGCTGTCCCCGCTCCTGCAGGTCGGGGATGGTTTCCGCACCCACGTAGCCCATGGCCGCGCGCAGCCCGCCGATGAGCTGGTGCGCCACCCTGGACAGAGGACCACGATAGGGCACCTGACCCTCGACGCCCTCGGGGACCAGCTTGTCCTCGTTCACATCCTGCTGGAAATAGCGGTCCTTCGAGTACGACTTGGCCTGACCGCGGGACTGCATCGCGCCCAGCGACCCCATCCCCCGGTACGACTTGAACTGCTTGCCGTTCATGAAGATCAGCTCGCCGGGGCTCTCCTCCGAGCCGGCCAGCAGGCTGCCGAGCATCACCGTGCTGGCGCCGGCCACGATCGCCTTGGCGATGTCACCGCTGTACTGGATGCCGCCGTCGCCGATCACCGGCACCCCGGCCGGCGCACAGGCCCGGCTGGCCTCCATGATCGCGGTAATCTGCGGCACACCCACGCCCGCGACGATCCGGGTGGTGCAGATCGCACCCGGGCCGACGCCCACCTTCACCGCGTCGGCGCCCGCCTCGACCAGGGCCTTGGCGCCCGCGTACGTCGCGATGTTGCCGCCGATGATGTCGACCGTGACGTCCTTCTTGAGCCGGGCGACCATCTCCAGCACGGCCCGCTGGTGACCGTGCGCGGTGTCGACGATCACCACGTCCACCCCGGCGTCGACCAGGGCGCGGGCCCGCTTGTAGGAGTCGTCGCCGACCCCGACCGCGGCGGCCACGCGCAGCCGGCCCTGCGGGTCCTTCGCCGCGTTCGGGAACTGCTCGGACTTGGTGAAGTCCTTCACGGTGATCAGACCGCGCAGCCGGCCGCCCTCGTCGACCAGCGGCAGCTTCTCCACCTTGTGCTTGGCGAGCAGCTCGAGCGCCTCGTCCTTGGTCACCCCGACCCGGGCGGTGATCAGCGGGGTCTTGGTCATCACGTCCCGGACCTTGGCGTCCAGATCGCTGACGAACCGCATGTCCCGGTTGGTGACGATGCCGACCAGCACACCCTGCTCGTCGACGACCGGGGCGCCGGAGATCCGGTACCGCCCGCACAGCGCATCGACGTGGTGCAGGGTGTCGTCCGGACCACAGGTGATCGGGTTGGTGATCATGCCGGACTCGGACCGCTTCACCAGGTCGACCTGGGCCGCCTGGTCCTCCACCGACAGGTTCCGGTGCAGCACGCCGATGCCGCCCTGGCGGGCCATGGCGATCGCCATCCGCGCCTCGGTGACGGTGTCCATGCCCGCCGAGAGCAGCGGAATGGACAGCTCGACGTTGCGCGTCAGGCGAGTGACCGTGTTGACCCGGCTGGGCACCACGTCCGACTCCCCGGGCTGCAGCAGCACGTCGTCGAAAGTCAGACCGAGGGGAACAGTGCGAGCGCTGTCAAATTCCACAGATCATCCCTAGGCAAGAGGCGGAGTTGTCCATCCTACCCATCCTGGACGGGGGCACCCTGGCGGCGGACAGAACGTGCGGGCCAGCACACACCACCGCGAGGTGAGTACGGTATGGGGGTGCAAGAAGAGCCGATCGACCCGTTCAACGGCGACCCCGCCGACCCGGCCGCGGAACTCGACGACCTCAACGAGGACGCCGAGAACGAACCGCTGACCGAGGACGAGCGGCAGGACGTCCTGGAGGATCTCTCCGACCTGGAGATCTATCAGGCCTTACTGAGCCCGACGGGAATCCGCGGGCTGGTCATCGAGTGCGAGGACTGTCACGAGCCGCACTACTTCGACTGGGACCTGCTCCGCGGCAACCTGCGCCACCTGTTGAGCAGTGGCCGCCCGCGGGTGCACGAGCCGGCCTACGACCCGGACCCGGATCACTACGTGACGTGGGAGTACGCGCGTGGTTACGCCGATGGCGTACACGACACACTCACCGAGGGCAGCGACGACGACTGAGGATCAACTTCAAGATCTTCATTGCCCCGGTCCGCCGGGGTACAGATCGTCGCTCCCGCGGGGACCCTTCCGGGCCTCGCAGGGCGCGGGGCGCCCAGAACGCGAGACCCTCCAGGGCGACGTCCGCGGGTGGGCACGGTTTCAAAGGACCCCGCGACGCGGATGCCGGTCCAGGCCCGGCCGCGGGGAACGGTTTTCCGCAACCACCCACGGACATCGCCCTGTAGGGCTTTGCGTTCTGGACGCGCCAGCGGCCAGCAAAGCCCGGAAGGGTCCCCGCGGGAGCAGCGATCAGTTATTGGCCGCAGCCGAGGCAATGCAGAATTTGACCTTCGGGGTAAAGCGGACCGGCGAGGAAAGATCTCCCCCGCCGGTCTTGGAGCTGCTGTTTCCGTTCAGGCGACCAGGCCCGCGCGGAAACCGGCCGCCACCGCGTGCGCCCGGTCGCGCGCGCCGAGCTTGCGGAACAACCGCCGCGCGTGGGTCTTCACGGTGTCCTCGGAGACGAAGAGCTCGCGGCCGATCTCCGCATTGCTCTTCCCGTCCGCCATCCCGCGAAGCACCTGCAGCTCGCGCTCGGTGAGCGTGAGCCGCCGCCCGGCCGGCTGAGCCTCGCCCATCTCGTTGCCCGGCCAGGCGACCATCGGCCGGCCGGTGGCCGGGTCGATGGGCGCGTCGCCGCGCTGGGCCGGGACCATCGGCGAGTTCGGCAGCATGGCCGGGACGGCGGCCGCGTTCGGCGCACCGACCATGCCGTACTGCCCACGGGTCGCGGGCGAGTTGTTGTTGCGCATTCCGCCGGCCACGGTGGCCGGCTGCGCGTTGCCGTTGATCGGCATGCCCTGCGGGCGTACCGGCAGCAGTAGTAGGAGCAGCGCCTTGGCGACGACGCTGACCAGGTCGTGTTCGACGCCGCGGATGACACCGCGGGCGCCGGCGGCGACGGCCGCCGCCGCCACCCGGGGGTCTTCAGCGCCGAAGAGCACCAGCTGGGCCTGCGGAGCCCGGGCGAGTACGCGCCGGGTGAAGCCGACGCTGTCGGGTCGGGTCACGGCGGTGTCGGCCAGGACCACTTCGGCCGGCCGTTCCGCCAGTCGGATCATGGCCTCGGTCTCGCTGACCGCGGTCCGGACGACGCCGGTCATGCCGAGCCGGGCCGCGGTGGACGCGACGGTCTGGGCCGCCAGCGGGGTTCGGACGCACACGAGGACGGTACGCACAGTGATCCTCCTTCTCTCTCAGAGGAGATCACGCGAGGGCCGCAGCATTACGCGCTTTAGATGGAAAAAACGGGAAAGAAAGGTATGACTTGCCACCTCTTTGCCACTGCGCTCGGAGAGACATCGACATGTTGCGTGTGAGCCGGCTTTCGCCGGGGTACACCCGCGTGAGGCCCGTCGAAGGCCCCCATGTCGACCAATCCGCGGTGCCGCGCGGTGAGGAGGGTGTTGATGTCGAACGTTCGCAGGCTGCCCGGTCCGATCGCCGACCTGTGGGACTGGCAGCGACTGGGACTGTGTCGGGGCCGGGACAGTGCGCAGTTCTTCCACCCCGACGGTGAGCGCGGGTCGTCCCGCAACCGCCGCGAGGCGAAGGCCAAGACGATGTGCGGCGCGTGCCCCGTGCGGGCCGAGTGCGCCGCCCACGCACTCGCGGTGCGCGAGCCGTACGGGGTGTGGGGAGGGTTCAGCGAATCGGAGCGGCTGCGGCTGCTCGCGGTCGGCTGGGAGGACCTGGCCGATCGTCACGGCCGGGTCGACCTGCTCCGGCTCGAGGCACGCCTCGGCCGGCCCCACAAGTCGGCGGTGCCCGCACAGCGGCAGGCACCGGCGGCCTGAGAACGCCCGGTACGCGGCATCACCACACGACTGGCGACACGGTCCTCCCCAGGGGGCCGTGTCGAGTGGTTCAGCGGTTCTTCAACCGCATTGGTGGACATGCAACCCACCGTATGAGCGACTTGCGTTTTCGAGTCGGACCGAAAGTGCGGCTTTCAACTAGCTGACGGAGACCGTCACCTGGTGCCATCCGGTGGCCCCGTCCGGGGCCGGATCGGCCAGGTCGGACGTCTGCGTGTAGCCGTCGAGATCGGTCGCCCGGACCCGCAGCACGTGCTCGCCGGAGGACGCCGTCCAGGTGTGCTTCCACTGCCGCCAGGTGTCGTCGGAAACCGCCGGCGCCAGCGACGCCGTCTCCCAGGCCCCGTCGTCGACCTGCACCTCGACCTTGGCGATGCCCCGGTGCTGAGCCCAGGCCACGCCGGCCACCGCGACCGGGCCGGGTTTGCGGGACGCGTGGTCGCGGGGTGTGTCGATCCGCGACTCGGTCTTGATCGGGCCCTGCGCCGACCAGCCGCGCGGCACCCAGTAGGCATCGAAGTCAGAGAATCGAGTCAGCTCGATCTCGGTGATCCACTTGCACGCCGAGACGTATCCGTACAGTCCGGGAACGATCATTCGGACCGGGAAGCCGTGCTCGACCGGCAGCGGCTCGCCGTTCATCCCGATCGCCAGCAGCGCGTCCCGCCCGTCGCGCAGCGCCGCGGTCGGCGTGCCACAGGTCCAGCCGTCGGTCGAGCGCTGCACCACCTGGTCCGCCCCGGGCAGCGGATCCGCCTCGTCGAGCAGCGCCTTGATCGGGGTGCCCAGCCAGAGCGCGTTGCCGATCAGGTCGCCGCCGACCTCGTTGGAGACGCAGGCCAGCGTCACGTACCGCTCGACCATCGGGCGCTGCAGCAGCTCCGCCCAGGTGATCTCGATCGGGTTGCGGACCATGCCGTGGATCTTCAGGGTCCAGTTCGCCGGGTCCACCTGCGGGGAGATCAGGGCGGTGTCGATGCGGTAGAAGTCCGCGTTCGGCGTCACGTACGGCACCGCGCCCGGCACCTGCGCGCCGGCCGGGACCACCGGGGGTGGCTCGCTCGCCGCCGGGAGGGTGAGCTCTTTCCGGGCCTCGGTGGCGGCGCCGCGCGAGGTCAGCCAGCGGCCGGCCGTCCCGCCGCCCACCGCGACCGCGGCGACGATCCCGACCTGCTTGAGGAAGCGGCGCCGGGCCTCCGGATCGGTCTCGTGCGACGCCCCCTCCAGACCGAGCAGGTGCCGCAGCACCCAGACGGCCAGCGCCGCCCCGACCGCCGACGGGATCCCGGCCGCCACGCCGGCGCCCGGGCGGGTCACCGCGGCCGCGATCCCGACCACGCCGAACAGCGCGATCCCGGCCAGGGCGAACGGCCGGCGGCGCGCGGCGAGCACACCGACGCCGTACGCGTAGAGCCCGAGCAGCACCGCCGTGCCGGTGAGCAGCGCGGTCTTGTCGTGGGTGCCGAACGTCGCGATGGCGAAATCCTTCACCCCGGGCGGCACGTGGTCGACGACCACGCCGCCGACCGCGACCAGCGGCGCCGAGCGTGCTCCGGCGAAGACCGCGAGCAGTTCCGCCACCCCGAGCGCGGCCGCGGCCGCCGCCACGCCGGCCAGTCCGGCCCGGATCGATGTTCTCACCGGGCCATCCTGCCTCGCGAAACTGGAAGTCAGCTGGCGCGTAAGCGTTTCGTAAGGCGATATGCGCCATAGGCGGCGCCGGCCGCGAGTCCGAGACTGAACACGGTCACGCCGATCCCGTAGGCCCGGTCCTCGGACTCCACCACCGAGGCGATGCCCATCAGCAGGCCCAGCCCACCGCAGGCCAGGACGACCAGGATCAGCACGACGAGCAGGGTGATCAGCGCGCCGTGCCCGGTCCGCGCGGGCCCCGGCGCGGGGACGGGCCCGGCGGGTGGCCGGGGCGACGGGATCCGGGACGGGTCGCGGGCCGGCATCGCGACGCGCAGCTCGGGACGCACCCGGCTGTCCAGCGCGGCCACCACGGCGTAGCCGTAGCCGAACAGGGTCGGCTCGATGTGCACCTGGATGCCGTCCTCGCCGACGAACCGGCGGGCGCCGTCCGGCCAGACCAGCACGGCCGAGCACGCGTCGAACCGCACGGTGGTCACCGACTCCGGGTCGACCGCGCTGACCCCGTGCTCGCCGGCGATCAGCCGTCGTTCGGGGCGTTCCAGCGAGGCGTACGACGTCCCCGGAACCGCCTCGGGCGAACTGTCCGGCGCCGCGGTGTACCCGGCCCAGTCGGCCGTCGTGCGCCCCGGCGTCATCAGCAGCCCGTCCTCGACCGCGACCCGGCCCACCTCGGCGACGTCCTCCGGGGTGATCGCGCCCAGCTCGGCCAGCACCTCCTCGGCGCTCTGCACCGGCCGGCCGGCGAGCAGGTTGAACGCCTGCCCGGGCAGCCGGGCGCCGATCTCCTCGGCGTGCGCCAGGTCCTCGCGGCGCTGGTTCACCACGGCGGTCACCTCGGCCGGGTCGATCCGGCCGGCGCGGACCGCGGCCAGCACGTCGACGAAGCCGCCGAGCACCGCGTCCTGCTTCTCCGGCAGCGCGTCGGCGAGCGCGGTCAGCACCGCGGTGCCGTCACCGCGCGGGTCGTAGTCGGTCTGCACGGTGTAGGAGAGGCCGCTCTCCTGACGCAGCGAGCGGAACAGCGCCCGCTCCAGCACGCCGGTGAAGACCGAGGCGGCCGGCCGGCGGGGCACGACCGCGTTCCAGGCCACCACGTTGGACGGCCCGTGGAAGTAGGCCGGGCGGACCGGAAGGGCGGACGACGGCCGGGGTGCGGGGCGGCGCTCGCCGGCCGGCAGGGTCAGCCGCAGCCCGGCCGGCACCTCCGCCCCGGCGATCCAGAGCACCGCGTTCTCCCTGGTGAACCAATGCGCCACCCAGGCCCGCAGGTCGTCCGGGGTGAGCCCGGTCAGGCCCCACTCCGGGTAGGCGGGCATGCCGTAGTCCCGGGCGCCGTGCCGCCACAGGGCCAGCCCGTCGGTGGCGCCCTCGCCGCGCCCGTTCTCCTCGGTGCGCAGGATCTCCTTCTCCACCTCGAGCCGCCGCATCGGCAGGTCCTGCAGCCCGGCGCAGACGCCGTTGAGGAACGTGACGATGTCCGCCTCGGCGCCGCGCATGTGGAAGTAGGTGTGCTCCACCCCGGTCGCGCCGTTGTAGTGGTAGTCGGCCATCCCGAACGAGTGCAGCGCGAGGTGCTCGACCAGGTGGGTGATGCCGCGCCGGGCCAGCGGCTCGTCGGCCAGGCCGACCCGGAACGCCAGGCCGGCGTGCATCGGCCCGGTGGTCGGAGCGAGCAGCGTGGGCACCCCGTCCACGTCGAGTCGCCGGACCATCAGCGGTTCGCCCAGCGTTCGCGCAGCTCACGCACGCCCTGCCGGACGAGCTGGAGCAGTACCCCGACGATCAGGACGCTGCCGCAGACGACCACCAGGTCCTTGGCGGTGGTGCCGTCCCCGGTGAACGGCCGTCCGTTCATCACCTGCCAGAGCCCGTAGCCCGCCACGGCGAGCAGGAGAAGACCGAAGGGAACAAAGACCAGAACTATGAAGTACGGCCGGATCCGCTCCCGGAGACCCATCTCGGGCTTGGGCGGCGGCTGCGGGACGCGCTCCGGATCCCGGGCCGGCATCTCGATCCGCAGGCCGGCCGGCACCCGCGCGTCCACGTCCCGGGTCACCGCGGCGGCGGCCCGGAACAGCGACGGCTCGATCCGGGCCACGATCGCGTCCTGGCCGATCAGCTGCCGGGCACCGTCCGGCCAGGCCAGCACGGCCACGGCCTGGTCGTAGCGGACCGTCGCGGCCTGCTCGCCGATCACGTGGCTGACCCCGTCCGGGCCGCTGACCAGGTGGTGCCGCGGGTCGCGGATGGCGCGGTGAGCCCGGCCGGCGATCGTCGACTCGGAGTGGGTCGGGGCGGCGGTGTAGCCGGCCCAGTCGCCGGTGGTCCCGGCCGGGGTCATCAGCAGGCCGGCGTCGTACGCCGCCACCGCCACCCCGGCCACGTCCTCGGCCGACACCGCGCGGACCTCGGCGACCGCCTCGTCCAGGTCCTTCAGCTCCCGGCCGGCGAGCAGGTTGAACGCCTGCCCGGGCAGCCGCCCGCCACGGGTGTCCGCCTCGGCCAGCCCGTCCGCGGTCAGGGTGCGGACGGTGGCCACGTCCTCCGGGTCGATTCGGCCGGCCCGCATCGCGGCCAGCAGGTCGACCAGGCCGCCGAGGGCCGCCTCGCGCTTCTCCGGGAGGGCGTCGGCGTACGCGACGATCCGCGCGGTGCCACCGGCCCGCGGCTGGTAGTCGGTGCGGACCGTGTACGAGATGCCGTCGTGCTGCCGCAGCTCCCGGAACATCTGCCGTTCCAGCACGTTGGCGAAGACCGCGGCGCGCGACTCCCGGGGGACCACCGCGTCCCAGGCGACGTCGCTGTCCGCCCCGGTGAACCAGGCCGGGCTGCTCGGCAGGGCCGAGGACGGCGTCCGGGCCGGCTGGCGCTCGCCGCTGGGCAGGTGCAGCTTCAGCCCGTCCGGCACCTCCGCGCCGGCGATCCAGAGCGCCGCGTTCTCCCTGGTGAAGTACCGTCCGATCCAGGTCCGCAGCTGCTCCTCGCCGATCCGGTCGAGACCCCACTCGGGGTAACCGGTCAGGCCGAAGTCGCGGGCGCCGTGCCGCCAGAGCGCGAGCGGGTCGTTGCCCCGCTCGTCGGCGCGCAGCCGCTCCCGGGCGGCCGCGATCCGGGCCGGGTCCGGCTCGCGCAACGCGTCGCAGACCGCGCCGAGGAACCCGGTGATCTCCTCGGCCGTGCCCTGCACGTGGAAGAACGTGTGCTCGGCGCCGGTCGTGCCGTTGTGCTGCTGGTCGGCGGTGCCGAGCCCGTCCAGCGCCAGGTGCTCGACCAGGCGGGTCAGGCCGCGCAGCGGCAGCGTCTCGTCCGCCACCCCGACCCGGAAGACCAGGCCGGCGTGCATCGGGCCGGTGGTCGGCGCGAGTACGGCCGGCACGCCGTCCACCTCGACCTGGGTGATCATGCGGGGCTCCCGGCCGGCAGCGCACGGGCCCGGAACTGGCTGATCACCGTGGCCGGGTCGCCGAGGTAGCGCCAGGGCGACTCGGTGGCCAGGTCGCCGAGGGCGGTGAACAGCGAGCCGACCGCCGGCATGTCGTCGACCATCGCGAAGTACGCCGCGAAGGTGTTCATCACCAGCACCCAGCCGTGGGTCCGGCGGAACTCGGGGTGCCAGACCGAGCGGCGGGCCGCCTCGTACACCTCGCCGCGGACCGCGTCCGACATCACGTAGGCGCGCCGGGCCGCGGCGCCCTCCAGCTCCAGCCAGTGCTCGATGTGCACCTCGGGGATCAGCACCGCGTTCAGCGCGCCCTCCGGCGCCGCGGCGGCCGCCTCCCGGGCGAACGCGTGCCCCTTCTCCCAGCTTCCGCTCCACTTCGGACAGAGCTGCTGCAGCAGCTGGAGCTGGCCGGGCAGGTGGTGTGGGCTGACCTCGGCGAGCCGGTCGTAGCGGCGGCGCGCCTCGGACTGGCCCAGCTCCAGGCCGCGGGCGGTGGTCAGCCGCGCGGACCAGACGGCCGGGTCGTCCGGGGTACGCGCGGCCGCGTCGATCAGCACCATCTCGGCCTGCCGCAGCCCGTCGTGGAAGCGGGCGAACTGCTCCTTGCCGACGTGCTGCGCGCGGGCCGCGGTCCGGATCGCCCAGGCCGCGGCGATCAGGTGCTGGCCGAGCATCGCGGCGGCGGCGCTGTCCGCGGGATCGCCGGCGAGCACCCCGCGCAGCAGCTCCGCACACCCGGCGACCTCGCTTCCGGCCCGGATCAGGTAGTCGCGCTCGACCGGCTCGGCGACGTCGAGCATCGTGCGCGCGGCGGACCAGTCCTGGGCGGTCAGGAGGGAGCGAAGTTCGGCGATCTTCGGGTACGCGACGGCCACGTCCAGGACCGGGTGGTGCGGGGGCATGCGCGGCAGCATAGAGCTTCTCGGGCGATCCGCGCGTCCCGGGTGATCAGGAGACCAGTGGATCGTCGAGCAGGCGATCGAACGCCAGCTCGGCGGCCCCGATCAGGGCCGCGTCCGCGCCGAGCTCCGGGGTGCGCAGCCGGACGTGTTCACGGCAGGCGGGCAGGCCGACGGCGTTCAGCCGGCTGCGGATCTGGGCGGCGGCGACCAGGTACACGTCCCGCAACGTGCCACCGAAGATCACCACCTCCGGATTGAAGATGTTGACCAGGTTGCCGACGCCGAAGCCGATCCAGTCGCCGACGTGCCGCAGTGCGTGCTGGGCCTGGCTGTCCCCGCGGACCGCGGCGTCCACCACCTCGAGCACGGCGTCCCGCCCGGTCCGGTCCTCCCGGCCGGACAGGCGCAGCAGCGCGTGCTCGCCGATCTCGGTCTCCCAGCAGCCACGGGACCCGCAGTCGCAGGGCCGGCCGTACGGGTTGACCACCATGTGGCCGACCTCGCCGCCGTACCCGCCGTGCCCGGTGACCCGGCGCCCGCCGGCCACGATGCCGGCGCCGACACCGACGTCGCCGTACAGGTAGATGACGTTGTCGCAGCCCACCGCCGCGCCCCGGGCGTGCTCGGCGAGCGCGCAGACGTCGGCGTGGTTGCCGATGCTGAGCGAGCCGGGCGCGCCCAGCTCGGCCCGCAGCGCCGCGCCGACCGGCTCCTCGACCCAGCCGATCGTCGGCGCGAGCCGGACCATGCCGTCCTCGCGGCGCACCATGCCGGCCACCGCGAGCCCGCTGCCCACGCAACGGGAGTCGTCGCCGACCTGGTCGTGCATCGCCCGGACGAACCGGGCCAGCGGCTCGACCGCCTCGTCCGCGCTCATCCCGGGCGGGCGGACGGTCTCGTACTGCTCCAGGATCTGCCCACCCAGCCCGACCCGGGCGGCACGCAGGCGATCCACCTCGATGCTGAGGGCGTACGCGAAGATCTTCTCCGACTCGGGCCGGACGACCAGTGACGGTCGCCCGGCCCGGCCGGTCTCCTTCGGCACCGCCTCGCTGACCAGCCCTGCGGTGATCAGCTCGCCGGTGAGTGCGCCGATGGTGCTGCGGTTGAGTCCGAGCCGGGTGGTGAGTTCCGCCCGGGACGTGGCGCCGTGTACGTGGACGTACCGCAGCAGTGTCCCGAGATTGTGTCGGCGAACCTCTTCCTGGCTGGGGCCCGCGCGCATCGTCAGCGGTTGCCGGTAGCCGCGGCCCGGCGCCGTGCGAGGGCGTCGACGCCCGCCGCGATCAGCAGGATGATGCCGGTGAACATGTAGCGCGTGCCCGACGAGAAGTCCATCAGGAACATGCCGTTGTCGATGACCGCGATGACCGCGCCACCGATCACCGCGTGGATCACCTTGCCCTTGCCGCCGAAGAGGCTGGTGCCACCGATCACGGCGGCGCCGACGGCGTACAGCAGGGTGCTGCTGCCACCGGTGTTCGGGTCGACCGAGCCGGCCCGGCTGACCAGCATCACGCCGCCGACCGCGGCCATGAACGAACCGATCACGAAGACCGAGATGCGGATCCGGTCGACCGGGATACCGGCGCGGCGGGCCGCCTCGGCGTTGCCACCGACGGCGTAGACGTGCCGGCCGTACGTGGTGCGGCCCAGGATGAACGTCCAGAGCACCAGGAAGCCACCGATCACCGGCGCGGCGATCGGGACGCCCTTGAGCGTGGCGATCGCGGGGTTGATCGCCCGCTCCTGGGTCAGGATCGCGGTCGAGACCAGCAGCAGCGCGGCGATGCCGGCCACCCGCAGCAGGATGATCCCGATCGGCTCGGTGACCAGGCCACGAGCCGCCCGGCCGCGGTAGCGCAGGAACTGCACCAGTCCGAACGCCGCGACCGCCGCGAGGGCGAGGCCCCAGCTCCACCCGACCGGGAGGCTGTCCTTGTTCAGCGACTTGATGAAGCCGTCCGGGATCGAGATGTTCTTGCCCTCGCCCAGCAGGTTCAGCAGCACGCCCTGGAAGGCGAGGAACGCGGCCAGCGTGACGACGAAGGACGGGATCCCGACCTTCGACACCAGCAGGCCCAGCAGCAGGCCGATCACGACGCCGGTGGCCAGCGCGGCGGCCAGGGAGAGGCCCTGGTTGTAGCCGTGCTCGGTGAGCAGGATGGCCATCACCGCGCCGCACACGCCGGCGGCGAAACCGGCGGACAGGTCGATCTCGCCCAGCAGCAGGACGAAGATCAGGCCCATCGCGATCATGATGATGCCGGCGGCCTGGTTGAACAGGTTCGCGAAGTTGCCGGCGCTGAAGAAGGTGTCGCTCCGGGCGCTGCCGAAGATCGCCACCAGGATGACCAGGCCCAGCACGGCGGGCAGTGCGCCGAGGTCGCCGCCCCGGATCCGGCCGATGTAGTCCCGGACGTGGGTGCCGACGGTGGGCTTGACTACCTTGACGCCACCGGCGGTCTCAAGGGTGGGTGTGGTGGTCACTGATCCGCTCCAGGCGTGATGTCGACGAAGTCGGTGGGCTTCTCCGGCGGGAGGCCCAGGTTGCCGCTGCGCCCGCCGGTGATCAGCTCGACGACCTGCGAGTGCGTGACGTCGCTGGCCTTGACCTGGGCGGCCATCCGGCCCAGGTAGAGCGCGGCGATCTGGTCGGAGACCGCGAAGACGTCGTTCATGTTGTGCGAGATCAGGACCACGCCGAGGCCGTTGTCGGCCAGCCGGCGGACCAGCTCCAGAACCTGGGCGGTCTGCGCCACACCGAGCGCGGCGGTCGGCTCGTCGAGGATGACGAC